>JBJEYH010000098.1:0-1585 GCA_051886675.1 Aristaeellaceae bacterium | reverse complement strand
CCAAGGTTGCGCCGAAGTTCTTCGAGTATCGCGCGGCCCAGCAGCTGAAGGTGGACTCCACCATGCTGAACAAGGCCGACAAGACCATGCCTGTGTAAGACAAAACCACGGGACGGCTCCCAAACCGGGAACCGTCCCTTTTTTCATGCACAAACCCCACCCAGGGAACGCGGCAGCGGAAAAGGGTCAAGGGGCGATGCCCCTTGCGCGGGTGCAGGGGCGGCGTTAGCCCCTGCGCAGGTCTGGGCGGCAGCCCAGGCGCAACATAAATAAAAACAAAAAGGGAACATAGAAAACCAGAGTTTCCAAGCAGGCGACGAAGTTCGCCCGCGTCGGAAACGGCAGGTTCCGCAGCCCGCAGAGGAACGGCCGCAGCATACAGGCTCGACCGTGCCGCAGAGGATCGACCTCGCCCTTCCGGAGCCCGCAGAGGATTGGCAGCAGCGTACAGGCTCGACCGTGCCGCAGAGGATCGACCTCGCCCTTCCGGAGCCCGCAGAGGATTGGCAGCAGCGTACAGGCTCGACCGTGCCGCAGAGGATCGGCATCGCCCTTCCGCAGCCCGCAGAGGATCGGCCGCGCCCTCCCGCAGTCCGAAGAGAAACAGCCGCACCCCCCGCAGCCCGCCCAGGAAAGCCGCCTCACTTCCGCGCCAGACAATACCTCACATGCTCGGCAGCCGCGATGGGCGCGTCAGGCTGCGCCGCGCTGCAGGCGGCAAAGTACCGGGCCGTAATGTCCGCCGGGGCCAGATCCTCCGCCACGGTGAAGCCCGCCCGGGACAGCACATCCGCCATGCCCTGCGGCGTGTAGCCGGTCTGCATGGGCTCGCCCGCAGCCTGCGCCAGCTGCGACTGCCGATCCGCCTGACCGCTGGCGCCGCCGAAGAAGCCTTCCTCCGGATAGTCCATGGCGATCATGCTGCCGGGCGCCAGCAGCGCTGCCAGGGCCTCCAGCAGCGCGGCAAAGGCCCGCCCGGGCAGATAGTACACCAGCCCCAGCAGGCTGACGAAGGTCGGCGCATCCCCGCGGAAGCCGGGCTCCTCACGAAGCACCCGGGGCCAATCCGGGTCGGTCAGGTCGGCGGACACGCGCAGAACGTTCGCCGGAATGCCGATGCCCGCCCGGTTCAGCCGATCCAGCTTGTCCGCGGCGGTAGCGGGATGATCCAGCTCAAGGACGGTCATGCCCGTCATCCAGTCCGACTGGCGGTAGGGGAGCGTGTCGTACCCCGCGCCCAGCAGCAGATACTGGCTGCAGCCTGCCTCGGCCGCCCGGCGCAGATGATCCTCGCAGAAGGCCGCGCGGCCCAGGGGCGAGGGCGCCAGCTGCCGGCAGACGATCTGCTGAAGGGCTTCCTCCTGCGTGCCCTGGAAGCCGGGCAGGAAGTAGGCCGCGCCGGCAGCCATGTGCCCCGCTACAGCGGCGAAGTCGTCGCCCAGTAGCTGCTCGGCCAGGGGATCGGCGTACACGGGGATCGCTGCGTGCCGGGTGTGCCACGCCCGGGCAAAGGCGCTGATGAGGGCGGTCATGCTTTGGTTTTCCATGGTTTCATTCACCTCCGCATATTACTTACAGGAAACGG
>JBJEYH010000097.1:0-1586 GCA_051886675.1 Aristaeellaceae bacterium | reverse complement strand
ATGCTGTTGTCATGCTCCTTCCCATGTGGTGTATGCCTTATCCTGCCCTGCCGGGACGGATTTATACCGCCCATGTCCCCTACAGCAGGGGCAGCAGCGCATCGCTCAGGCCCGCTTGCCCCGTGTAGACCTGCCATGCCGCGGCGCAGACGTCCTCCGGGGGCACGTAGGCGTTCACCGCCGTCAGCGAGCGGGCCGCCGCCGTTTCGATCTCGCCCTGCGCGCCGGATGGGTACAGCGACAGCCCTTCCCGCGCCGGATACAGCCCCTGGGCGGACAGGCGCTGCTGTGCCTCCCGCCCCGTGAGATACGCCAGCAGCGCCGGCGCGGCCGATTCCTCCGCCCCCCGGACGACGCTCCCCAGCCACACCTGATCCGTGATGACCTGGGAGGGCGCCATCGTGCGGAAGGCGAAGCCCTTCCCCGCCGATGCCAGGGAGGACAGGGCCGTCAGCTGGCCGGTGGTCAGCACTGCCGAGGCGCAGCTCCGGCCGCGGAAGGCCGCGTATACCTCCGCGGGCGCTGCGAAGCCCTCCGCAAGGGGCGGGCGCAGGGACGGCTCCAGCAGACAGCACAGGGCCAGGGTGCCGCAGCCTCCCGGGGCGGCCAGCGGAACGGCGGATGCCATGGCCGCGTCATAGGGGTAGGGCTGAGGGGAAGCGGAGGCTTCCGGGGTGGCGGCGGGCCGGCCCAGGAGCGTGGTGGGCGCGGGGGTGGAAGCGGCGTCCGGCTCCAGCGCGCCGTCGATGCACAGGACGTATCCGCCCCAGCAAAGGGGCAGACCGTACTGCAGGGTCTGCCAGCGTCCGCAGCGCAGGAGCGGCTCCCGCAGGCCATCGGGCACGGCAAGGGGCGCGAAGCAGGCGTCCGGCGCGGTGAAGGTTCCCGGGGTGTACAGCACCAGATCCGGCAGCACGGCCTCCGGCTCCGTCAGCTCGCCGGGGGATACGGCGCGCAGGTAGGTCATCACCCCCGGATGCTGCCCCTCGAACAGGCGCAGCTGCTCCCGCAGCCAGCTTTCCCCGCCGCCCACGGCGGATACCGTCCAGATCCTGAGCAGCGTCCGCTCCTGCCCGCCGGACAGGCTGGCGGGGGAGGGCGCGGCGGTGCGGCTGAGCAGCAGCCAGCCCAGCGCGCAGGTCAGCAGCAGGGCTGCCAGGCGGATCCGGAGACGGCGACGCTTCATGGCAGGCGCTCCTTTCGGGATTTGGTGAAGAATATGCGCGCCGGCGGAAAAATAGCCTTTCGTCCCGGTGGAAATCCCTTTGCGGCCGATATGGCATATTTCCTCGCGCCCTCTTGTCAAATGCGGGAAAAAATCCTATAATATAGTTGCAGTATGCTGTCCGTATTCCGGCGGCAGCGGTTATAACGAAAGGAAGGATCACCCATGGACGTGCGTGCTTCTTACGAGCAGTGGCTTCGGGATTTCGCCAATGATGAGGATACTGTGCAGGATCTGCTGGCCATCAAGGATGATGACAAGGAGATCGAGGATCGTTTCTACACGGAGCTGTCCTTCGGCACCGCGGGCATGCGCGGCGTGCTGGGCGCGGGCATGAACCGCATGAACCGCTACAACGTCC
>JBJEYH010000096.1:0-1586 GCA_051886675.1 Aristaeellaceae bacterium | reverse complement strand
CCCTCGATCTTGTACATCATGTTCTCCATCTCGGCAAAGGACATCACGCCCGTCACCACGTTGCCGTGGATCATGTAGGGCGGAATGCAGTAGGTGAAGCCCCGGTCGATCATGAAGTCCCGGGCATAGCTGAGGATCGCGCTGTGCAGACGGGCCACGTCGCCCATCAGATAGTAGAAGCCGTTGCCGGAGGTGCGGCGGGCGGCGTCCAGGTCGATGCCGTGCAGCCGCTCCATGATGTCCACATGATAGGGCACCTCGAAGTCCGGCACCACCGGCTCGCCGAAGCGCTCCACCTCCACGTTCTCGCTGTCGTCGCGGCCGATGGGCACACTGGGATCGATGATGTTGGGAATCACCAGCATCCGCTTGCGGATCTCCTGCTGGTATTCCTCCTCCTTCTGCTCCAGCCCCGCCAGGTCGGCCTTGATCTGCGCCACCTGCGCCTTGGCGGCCTCGGCCTCGGCTTTCATGCCCTTGCCCATCAGCGCGCCGATCTGCTTGGAGACGGTCTTGATCTGGTTGCGCAGGGCGTCCGCCTGCTGGATCGCCTTGCGGTTGGCCACGTCCAGCTCGGCCACCTCGTCCACCAGCGGCAGCTTCTGGTCCTGGAACTTCTTGCGGATGTTCTCCTTCACCAGCTCGGGATTGGTTCGGATCAGGTTGATGTCAATCATGTGCTGCTTCCTCCTTGAAAATAGCAAGAGCCTCTCCTCCCGTGCTGCCGGGACGAGAAGCTCGCGTTGCCACCCAGTTTGCCGCCTTCCGCAGAAAACGGCCACTCGCTGCGCTGTATGGGGCGCGCCCCGCAGACTCCTCGCCTGCGCCCATCCGGGAATGGAGCATCCCGCGCCCTCCGCCGCCTCGCACCTGCCGGCAGCTCTCTTGAAGGATCAGCGCGGAACCGTTTCCCGTCAACCGGGCCTGTGTACAGGGGTCATTATACAACATCCCGTCCCGCCGCGCAAGGGGGAATTTTCCCTCAGTCCCCCATGCGCGCAAGGACCTCCCGCGTCAGACGGGTCAGCCCGCGCAGATCCCGCAGGAGCCCCCGGCGCAGCATATCCGCCGTGTCCAGCGCCATGCGGTGCTGCGCGGGGGTGATGTCCCCCGTGCGCAGGGCCTCGTCCAGCTCGTCCCGGTCGTCCTCGTGGATGAACCCGTCCGGCTTCACCACCAGATCCAGGTACAGGTCGTCGAACCAGGGTACGCCGTCCTCGTCCACGCCCTGCCCGTCGATCATGTCGATGTACCACAGCACCGGCTTGCCCCGCCGGTCCAGCATCGCGCCGATGCAGCAGCGGCCCTCCTCCGGCAGAAGGCTCAGCCAGGCCATGCCCGCGTCCGCCACCACCAGCGATTTCCCCGCCACATGCCAGTATTGCGGCCGCGTCACCCCGCGGATGCGCAGCAGCCCCGCCATCCCCGTGAAGCCCGGGACGCTCACGCGCCTGCAGACGAATTCCCGCCGGGTGATGCTGCTCCAGCTGTCGTAGGTCAGGCGCTTACGCTTCATGCCGCCTGCCTTTCCGCAGGAAGGAGAACTGCGTCTCGCTGGCCACCACCGCCAGGAAGATCAGCGCGAA
>JBJEYH010000095.1:0-1586 GCA_051886675.1 Aristaeellaceae bacterium | reverse complement strand
GGCATCATGCCCGCCATCAACCCCGGCATCTCCGTCAGCCGCGTGGGCGGCAGCGCCCAGCTGAAGGCCATGAAGAAGGTCGCCGGCGAGCTGAAGCTGCTCTACGCCCAGTACCTGGAGCTGAAGTCCTTCTCCCAGTTCGGTTCCGACCTGGATGCGGACACCAAGGCCCGTCTGGCCATGGGCGAGCGCATCGTCGAGGTGCTGAAGCAGAAGAAGAACGCGCCTGTGCGCGTGGGCTGTCAGGTGGCCATCGTGTACGCGGTGATCCACGGCTTCCTCAACGACGTGCCTGTGAACAAGGTGCAGGAGTGGGAGGAAAGGCTGTACGAGAAGCTGGAGGCTGAGTACGAAAACCTGCTGACCCACTTCGAGCACGGCCTGTACAGCGACGAGGATGTGAAGACTCTGGAAGAGGCGCTTGCGTCGATGCGGAGGTGACAGGCATGGGAGCCAATACCAAAGCCCTGAAAAGCCGCATCCGCAGCGTTGACTCCACCCTGCACCTGACCCGCGCCATGGGCCTGGTGGCCTCCTCCAAGATGCGCCGCGCCAACGAGAGCATGGGCTGCGGCAGGCAGTACGCGGCTTCCTTCGGCAGCGTGATCGACCTGCTGACCGCCTGTCCCGAGTGCGCCCACAGCCCCTACATGCAGCCCACGGAGGGCAAGCATGTGCGGCTGATCGTCATCGCGGGCGACCGCGGCCTGGCCGGCGGCTACAACGCCAACGTGTTCCGCCTGACCGACAGCATGCAGAAGGACAAGGTTGTGCCCATCGGCAAGCGCGCCTGCGACCGCTATCATGGGGAGTTCCTGTCCTCGGAGCATTTTTCCGGCGCGCAGGCCAGCGAGCTGGCCCGGCAGCTGTGCCGGGAATATCTCAGCGGCGACTTCGACCGGCTGGGCATCGTGTCCACCAGGTATGTGAGCATGATGACCCAGGAGGCTCAGGTGACCTGGCTTTTGCCCCTGGAGCGCAAGGAAAAGACGGAGAGCGTGGGCGTGGTGTTCGAGCCGGATGAGCAGAGCATCCTGAACACCGCCGTGCCGGACTATCTGGCGGGCGTGATCATGCGCTGCATCCGGGAGAGCTTCGCCTGCGAGGTGGCGGCCCGCCGCATGGCCATGGATTCCGCCGGGAAGAACGCCCAGACCATGATCGACAACCTGCAGCTGCAGTACAACCGGGCCCGTCAGGGCGCGATCACCCAGGAAATCACGGAAATTGTGGCGGGCAGCGGCGCGTAAGGCTGCCGCCTGAGCAGGGGAGACTCTGCGCCATGGATTAGCAAAGGGGGTATTCCTTTTGGCAGAGAAGCATACGGGCGCTGTCGCGCAGGTCATGGGACCTGTGGTGGACGTCCGTTTTGACGACGGCAACCTGCCGCCGATTCACAACGCGCTGACGGTGATGATCGGCCAGCGCAAACTGACCTGCGAGGTGGCCCAGCACATCGGCGACAACACGGTGCGCTGCATCGCCATGGCCTCCACCGACGGCCTCCAGCGCGACTCGGAGGTCACCGACACCGGCGCGGCCATCAGCGTGCCCGTGGGCCGTCAGACCCTGGGCCGCATCTTCAA
>JBJEYH010000094.1:0-1589 GCA_051886675.1 Aristaeellaceae bacterium | reverse complement strand
GGATCCCGCACCACGCCCTTCTTGCCCACCCGCTCGCGCCCGGCCTCGAACTGGGGCTTGATCAGCGTGTAGAACACGCCCTCGTCCCCCATCAGGCCCGCCGCCACCGGCAGAATCAGCCGGATGGAGATGAAGCTCACGTCCATCACCGTGACCGTGGGGTGCAGCGGCACCTGCTCCGCCGTCAGGTAGCGGGCGTTGGTGCGCTCCATCACCGTCACGCGCGGATCGTTGCGCAGCCGCCAGTCGAACTGGCCGTAGCCCACGTCGATGGCATAAACATGCGCAGCCCCCGCTCGCAGGCACACGTCCGTGAACCCGCCGGTGGCCGCGCCGATGTCCATGCACACCTTGCCCGTCAGATCCGCCTCAAAGGACCGGATGGCCTTCTCCAGCTTCAGCCCGCCCCGGCTGGCGAAGGGATGCGCCGCCCCCCGCAGGATCAGCTCGTCCTCCGGGCGGACGGGGTCGCTGGCCTTGTTGATCTTCCTCTCGCCGATGTAGGCCTGGCCCGCCATGATGGCTGCCTGCGCCTTCTCCCGGCTCTCGCACAGCCCGCGGCTCACCAGCGCCACGTCCGCGCGCATCTTGTCACTCATGCTCTTTCCCCTTCATCCTCAGCGCGGCGGCGATGCGCTGCGCCATCTGCCGGGGCTGCAGCCCCAGGTATTTCATCAGCTGGTCGTGACGGCCATGCTGCACAAAGGTGTTCGGCACGCCGAAGGTGATCAGCGGCACGGGCAGGTCGTTGCCCACGCAGCAGGCGCACACCGCGCTGCCGAAGCCGCCCGTCAGCACATGCTCCTCCAGGGTGAACAGCGGTATGCCGTCCAGCCGGTAGAGCGCGTCCTCGTCCAGTGGCTTGACGGTGGAGCAGTTGACCACCATCGCGTCAATGCCCTTCCTGGCCAGCAGCTCCGCCGTCTCCAGCGCCGGCGCCACCATCGAGCCCACCGCCAGCAGCGCGCAGTCCCCGCCCTCGCGAAGGGTCTCCCACTTCCCGCAGGTGAAGCGCTCGCAGGGATATTCCCCGCCCATGTCCACCGGTATGCGGCCGTAGCGGATGGCGCAGGGGCCGTCGAAGGCGGCCGTCCAGCGGATCATGGCCTTCAGCTCGGCGATGTCCCGGGGCGCCAGCACCGTCAGGTTGGGCACCGGCAGCATGGACGCCAGGTCGAACACGCCGTGATGGGTCGCGCCGTCCTCGCCCACCAGCCCCGCCCGATCCAGCAGGAAGGTCACCGGCAGCTTCTGCATGCACACGTCGTGGATCATCTGGTCGAAGCTGCGCTGGAAGAAGGACGCGTACACCGCAAAGTAGGGCTTCATGCCCCCCGCCGCCAGCCCTGCCGCCAGGGTGACGGCATGCTCCTCGGCAATGCCCACGTCCAGCATTCTGTCCGGATGCTCGGCCTGGAACAGATTCAGCCCTGTCCCTCCGGGCATGGCCGCCGTAATGGTCACAATGCGCCTGTCCGTTTTCGCCATGTCCGCCAGCTCCCGGGCCATCACCTGGCCGAAGGAGGGCAGATTGGACGCCTTGCGCGGGTCGCCCGTCTCCACATAGAAGGGCGGCGTGCCGTGGAACT
>JBJEYH010000093.1:0-1592 GCA_051886675.1 Aristaeellaceae bacterium | reverse complement strand
CAGGATGCGGAGAAGGCCGCGCAGCTGGCCCGGGCGTATCAGCAGAAGAAGGACGAGATCGACCGGCTGTACCAGGCATGGGAGCAGCTGGAGGCCGAAGCATAAGCGGAAGCATGAAAAGGGCGGTGTGCCGGGAAGGCGCACCGCCCTTTGACGTGCGGGAAAATCAGGGAAGCACCAGAAAGGCGCTGGCGTTCGTGCCGTAGAACACCACGGGCTGCAGCTGCTTCAGGCGCAGCGCGGCGCGGTCCTCCGGCGGGCAGGCCAGGGTCTGGAGGGCATCGGGCTGCAGGGAGAGCCTGACCACCGTAGGGGTGACGTGGGTTACGCGGTAGAGGCTGTTGAAGGTCTGAAACTGCCGGGAGGAGACGAAGGGGTAGGGCTCCAGGTACAGCGCATCGCCCGGGGCGTAGCTGTCGCCCTCCAGGGCCCGGGGGTAGGAATCCAGCAGGTAGAAGGTGCCCGTGTCATGGAATTCCCCGGCCTCAAAGTACAGGGCGGCGAAGTGTCCGCCCCGGCCGCTGGAGTGGAATGGCGCGCTGGTGCCCGGCACGCCCACGGTCAGGTTGCACAGGGTCAGCCGGGCCTGTGGGAGCCCCGCGTCGCACAGGGCGTCGGTGATCTCCAGCACGCGCTGCCAGTCGCTGCGGATGTTCAGGTTGAAGATCAGGGCCACGCGGCTGTCGCCCAGGCCGGCCAGCTGCTGCGCCAGCTCCGGGCCGGATCTGTGCCGGGCGTGCTCGATGGCGGCCATGGAGCCGATCAGCTGCTGCAGGGCGGGGCAATCATCGGGGGGATCGCCGCACAGCAGCCTGGCCACACTGGCCAGGTCGACGGCATGCTGATCCGGCCGATGCCCGGGCGTCGCCTGCAGCATCACCTCCAGCAGCAGGGCGGCGTTGTCCATGCCCTCCACACCGAAGGCGGCGATGATCGCGTTGGCCACGGAGGCGGGCAGGCAGCCCCTCTCCCAGAAGCGGCAGCCGCGGTAGATGTAGCAGGCCTGATCCAGGGCCGGATCCCGCTGGGAGATGACGCCCACCTCCGCCAGATACGCCTCGGAGGCAACGGAGGGCTCCCCGGCCAGGCACCGGGGCGCGGGTACGAGAAGCGTCAGGCAGAGCAGAAAGGTCAGCAAGCGTCGCGGCAAGGGCGTCACCTCAATCGTGCCTATCGTCAGGAAATGGGGCTGTGAACATGGGGGACAGTTTTCGACATGACAGGGGGAAAAACCTTCATGCAGAGGGGTCGGAAATGCATCTGACGAGCGCTTCGGAACTGGACACGCACGGACAGGTGGTCATAAATGACGGCGCAAAGCCTTGAAATGCAAGGATTTCGCGGATCGAAAAATGAAAGCGGGATTTTTCGCCCGCGATGTTAACGGTTTCATCGAAAAAGATGGACACACCAGAGGGCGTGTATTTGCCGGGAGGCGCGGAAACCGCGGAGAATCATGGTTTGCGGGAAAAACAAATTCAAAAAAGGCCGAAAAAAAGTAGAAAATGGCTGGCCAAACCCCTTGCAATTCTGACAAACATGGTTTATAATAAGCCTGTTGTCTGTTCAGGGATGAAGTGGTAAGTTGCCGC
>JBJEYH010000092.1:0-30114 GCA_051886675.1 Aristaeellaceae bacterium | reverse complement strand
GAAAACGGTCTGAAATGAATCATTCGATGTGCAGTTGTCAGGGTGCGGGAAAGCATGAAGCATCAAAACCGCTGCCGGGCAGAAACAAATGCTTGACAGGAACGGGAAAAGGTGCTACAATGCGACAGTCGGGAAGCGCAAGCGACCCGACGAAGTGAATAGCTCACCATTTCCGGTGGCAATGACGAAGGGGTCCCACCTGTTCCCATTCCGAACACAGCAGTTAAGCCCTTCAGTGCCGAAAGTACTTGGCTGGACACGGCCCGGGAGGATAGGTCGCTGCCGGATTCCATATTCCTCAGTAGCTCAATGGCAGAGCACTCGGCTGTTAACCGAGTTGTTGTAGGTTCGAGCCCTACCTGGGGAGCCATCAAGGACCATCGATATGATATCGATGGTCTTTCTTGTGTATCGGGAGCCCCATTCACCAATGCCGTTTGCGGCAAACGCGTTTCATACGCTGCAGCGGATTCCCGGGCTGTCAATTGCCGATGAATCGCCAGGCGCAGGACCGCCGCTCTCTCAAAATCCGGCAGCAGGGGCTTCCATCTGTACAAATATTTTCGCGTACTGTCGTTTTTCCGGCTGATGCCCTTGACATTGTTCGCATTCGAGAATATGATATTGGTGCAATTCATTTTCATGAGAACATACAGATCACAACAGCGGCAAATCAGAAACGTTGGTTGCGCCTCGCAGGCCGGCGAGGGCTTCTGCATAAAATGGAGGATACGATGGAATACATGTCGATTTTGGAAGCGGCAGCCATATGGAATGTATCGAAACGCCGGATCCAGGTGCTGTGTTCGCAAAATCGCATTTCAGGCGCGTGCAAAATCGGGAATATGTGGGCGATTCCGAAAACTGCGGAGAAGCCTCCAGATGCGCGCGTGCGGAGCGGGAAATATCGCAATGCACGCAGCAGGAACGATATGGAAATATCGAGATAATGCCGCCGAAGCTGAACGCGATGATGCCGGGAAAGCGGCTGGATGGCAAAAGCCCCTGATGAATCAGGGAAGACGCGGATGAGACAATTGGGGGGATACGGATATGGCCAGTCAGGAATTGCGGAAAAACGGTGAAATCGTTGAATATTATCCTTCGCGGGGATCGGGGAGCATAGCAGTGGAGGACGGCGGCGGATACCTGCCGTTCAGCTGCCGGCATATCCGGTCTGACAGGCTGCGCGAGGCGCTTTGCCGAACGGATCGCTTTGGCGGAACGGATGTGTGCCTGCAACTGTCCATACCAGTTGCGTTCACCGTGTATACGGAGAACCTTTGCGAGCGCGCAGGACGGATCGATCTGGCGGCTGCGCTGCCGCCGGACGCGGATCTGGCCCAGCCGTCAACAGGGTATATCCATTACTTTGGCAAGGACACGGAAGGCAATTGCTTCGGGTGGATCAATCCGCAGGCGGAAAACCCGGATGACACGATGTCGTCCCGTTATGCGATGGACGAGGTCAGGGATCCGGTGCTGCTGCAGTACCTGAAGGAGAACGAGGCGCAGAACCGCGGATTCTGGATGCGGAAACGCATCAGGGTCCGGTACTGGTGCGTGGCGGGAAAGTACAATCGGCCAAGCGCATGGGACGTCAGTCTGGCCAGCGACAGCACCCGGGAGGAACTGCGGCGGGAGCTCTGGCTTCCGGACGCGGAAGCGCATCAGGATATGGGCTGCAGGATCAGGCTTGCGTCCACGATGCGAAGCGGTGCGGTCGCCTATGAAGATATTCCCAGGGCCGTGCCGCCGGTCACCAGGGAGGAGCGTCAAAGACTGCAGCTGTTTCATGAGGAAGCCATCCATGTCGCATCGAACACCCCTGCCGTGCGGAATCGAATCGCGGACATGTGGGACTGGGTTGGCCAGAACAGCCGGCAGAAGCTGCTGGACAACCTGCGGAGCGAGGACGGGCTGTACGGCACCAGAGTAGCGTATATCCTGGAAGCGGCCTGCAGCTATCTGGATCGCGATTACGCAAGGGTGCTGCAGTGCTGCGTCAATGCGCAGAGCTTCCGGCTGGGGATGCAGGTGGCCCAATGGCAGGAGGACTGGAGCATTGTGCAGCGGATGGCGGAAGAGCTGTTCGACGAGATACAGGAGGACGTCCTCCAGATCCTGTGTGAGGCGGCGGTTCACACAGGCAATGCGGAATTGCTGTGCGGGGTATTTGCGGAGCTGCTGGAGGCGGCGGAGGAAGACGACAGCCTGGCGGATGTCTGCGAGATATTCGCCGAATCCATCGGATATCTGCTGAACGAGAAGGGGATTTCACAGACCGCGCTGGATCAGGGGACGATGGTGGAAGCAGTACGCAGCGCGTACGCCGCGCCGCTGGGCACGCTGAACGAGCTGCTGGCATCGCTGCGGGGCGGGAACGAGCCTGACGCCGCCGTGCCTGCGCAGGCAGAAGCGCCGCGTGCGGAGGCGAAGGCGGAGGCGGAGGCGGAGGCGGAGGCCGCGGAACAGCCGCTGTCCTATGAAGAGGTCAGGAATCAGTTCAATGCGGCGTTCCGCATGCCGGACGGATCGCTGCGGCCTGTTTCCGACATCGACAGGGACATGGCGGCGATCCTCGACCGGATGCTGAAGGCGGATGCTCCCGACATCGGAGACTACCGGATTCCGCTGCTGCTTCGCCTTGCCTATGATCCGGCAGGCTCGGGGAAGTATGTTCAGCGCTACATCAGTCAGCTGGAGGATATGGCGCAGCGGAAGCGCAGGAACATCGCCAAGGACCGGAGATGGCGGCTGTTCAAGGCGATTGAAGCATTTCTGGAGACGGGACAGGGTCTGGAAAAGGCGATGCAGGAAGCGCAGGGCAATGACGAACCCCGCCTGCTGAACAGTCTGGCTGCGAGGAGATGATAGGCATGATGTATACCAGAGAAGATATTCTGCGCGCGTCCCTGGTCGGCGAGAATGTCATTGTATGTTATCACGACGCGAACGGGCTATGCGAGAAGCGCTTCAAGCTGTGCGGCATCGACATGAAGGCGCTGAAGCTGAAGGCCAACCTGCATGGCACGGAGCAGCCGCTTTCGCTGGAATGCATCGAAAGCATCAGGCGGATTCCTGTCGGCATGGACGAGCAGGACATGCCGTCCGTCGCATCCATCAAGAGCGAAATCGACAGCTTTGTCCAGAAGATGGAGAGCCCGCTGCGCGACAAGAAAAACAGCCTGGCGCTGTACAGGCACTTTCCGCAGGATCTGGACGATCTGCGCAACGCGCTGACGGCGGTGCCGGATGCGCAGGAGCTGAAGGACTTTTTTACCAGCAATTCCGCCATGGCGGGGGACATCAAGCGCGTTCCTGTGGAGAGCGTGGCGGAGCAGCTGGAGCGCGTCAGTGACATGCTGACGCCCCGGCTGGCAGCCTTCGCCCGGAGCGTCCTTGCCCTTGCGTGCCGCAACATATCCGATGCGCAGATGGCATACCTGCGGTATGTGACGGAGAGACGGCTGACGGAGGCGTTTGTGCGCGACTTTGGCGCCAGGCTCGCGATAACCGCCATGCAGCCGTGCATCAGGAAGAGCCAGCAGGGTCAGCAGAACCCGGACAATCCCTGCGCGTTCATCTTCTGGATGGACAGGCTTATGCAGGTCGATCCGGAACAGGTGCTGACAGATCCTGTGCTGTGGCTGAACTATCTGAAGTGGTGCGTGACCTATCAGCATTTTTCGGTGCTGGGGGATTTCCTGAGCCAATGCGGGGATCAGGATATGGTCTACAAAGCCCTGGCCTATGTATTTGCCCTTCACGAGCAGCCGCTGATGGCCCATGAGGCGCTGCTGTATCTGGGCAATCCGCATCGCGGAACGCACACGCCGAAGGAGCTGCTGGTTCACCTGATCGATGATGAGCTGAGCTATTGCGTACGCTTTGCGGACCGGTTCGAGCGCCTGGTGAACGAAGGGAAGCTGGGCAATCCCAATGTGGCGTACGTCTATGATTATGTGCGCGTTCGCGGATACGCGCATCTGGTCAACGGCTGCATGACGAGCTGCTTCGTCAACGTCAAGGACATTGAGCAATCCATCATTGACGAAATGACTGAGCAGCTGAAGGAGTCTCTGGATTACGAGCCGATACTTGTCAGCATCCGGCTGAAGGAGAACGTGGCGACCAGCGTGGAAAAATGGTGAGGGAGGAAGAGCAGCTATGCCAAACAATATGTGTGAGATGGTTGCCAATCGGTTGATCATGGAGCAGGTTGCGCCGGGCGATCGGGAATTTGATTCGCATTACGCGGACACGTGGGAGAAGCTGTATCCGGATATGGCCATGCCGCCGAAGGAAACCTTTTTGCAGCAGCTGTGGGCGTCGACCCGGCGGGTATTGGAGAGCGGAGAGCTTGCCTATGTGACGGCGAACACGCGCGTGCTGTTTGTCATGACGCGCATGGCCCGGTATCACGCGGTGAAGGCGATCAGATCGGGGACGGGCACCATGGACGAGCTGCATGACGCGATGGCGGCGGATCTTCGCAACATGGGCTTTCAGAAGCTGGTGGGCAACCTGGACGCCAGCATTAACGACGAGCTTCGCTACATCGCGCGGGCGGACAGGCCGGACCTGATCGACGCGAACCGGGTGAAGTATACGCCTGCCGAGCGGCAGCTGCTGGACGAAATGTATGAATGGCTCATTCTGAAGTATGTGCGGAGCGGCAGCGTGCCGGGGGCCAGAGCCGTGAAGGCGGAAGCGCCTGCGCCGGAAGCTGCCGGGAATCGCCGGGAAGCGGCGGGCGCGGGCAATCAGGCGCCGGGGAGACGGCGCAGCATGTACGGCGACACGGAAAGGATCGAAAAGAAAACCCTGCGGAGAATCCAGGGGCAGCTGGCCATCGATATGATGATGATGACCTGCGGAAGAGACGCGGAAGAGGATCATCAGGACGAAGAGGATTATGTGCTTGATCAGTTTCTGACAGCCTGCAGGAACTCCATCGCGTACAGGGACTGCACGATGGAGCAGTGCATTGAGCTGTGGGAAAGCGCCATGCAGGAGGATCGCAGGCTGTTTGAGCGGGGCAAGCTCATGACGGCAATGGATATGGGCGTGATCTGCATGCGCTGTCTGATGCTGGCCATCGCCAACGCGCCGGACGACCAGAGCATGACACGGGAGACGATCATCGCCGGCGCCTGCGAGTATATGGACGCGTTCCAGCTGATGTACAGGGCGGAGGAGCTCCAGCGGGAGCTGGCGCGGTGGCTGAAGTGGTACATGGTGGACAAGAAGGTGCCGGCCTCGGCGCTGAGCCTGCTGCGGGAGAACAGGGAGAGCCTGGCAGACGCCTACTCGATGTACGTGGAGCAGAGCCAGGCGGAAATCGAACAGCGGCGCAACGAAATCGCCCGGCAGGTGGAGCTGCTCCACGCCAACGACCGCGCGCAGTACCGCAAGGAGCAGCATTCGAAGACGCTGCAGCAGATCCGTGAGTTTACGTGCATAGAAAACGGCGCGCCGCTGGGCTGGCTGTGCATGATCAAGTACGGCATGACCTTTACAGACGAGCAGATGCACTTTTTCATCGACGGCATGATTCAGAAGCTGAAGGCGATCGGGCTGGAGCCGTTTGCCACGGACAAGGTCGACAGGAGCTTTGACGGGGGAGAAGCCGGCGCGGAGGCGATGCTGGATCTGTCAGGGCAGAGGCTTGAAACAGGGGAGCGCTACCGGCTGGTCCAGCTGGGCTGGAAGTATCAGGGCGAGACGGTTGTGCTTCCGAAGGCAGAACGCATTGCTGAGGGACGGGGAGGGAACTAAGCATGCCATACTATTACGGTATTGATCTGGGAACGACCAACACGGTGATTTCCTGCCTGAAAATGGTGCGCAAGGAGAACATCCTGACGCTGGGCACGGGCAACCTTGACAAGCTGGAAGTAGTCCCCATCGTCTACGAGTATGCGGACTGGAACGATACGCTGAAGTGCTTCGAGCCTTCGCCGGAGCTGGGCGCGGCAAAGCCCAGGAGTCTGCCGTCGGTGGTGTATGAGCATGTGTACCAGGGGCGCAGCACCTTCCTGACAGGGCAGCCGGCCATTACCATGTACCAGAGGGACAACAGCGCCTATCCCGAGCGCTATTATGAGAACACCAAGAGCCTGATGGATCAGGACGTGACCTACATCGGCCTCACGGCGGCGGACATAGCGTATCATCTGCTGAAGACCTGCTTCCACAGCATCATGGAATACATGAAGGCCCATACCGTCCTGTCGAGACGGCCGGCGGCGATCGGCATATCGTATCCCGCGGCGAGGAATCAGCGGAATTATCTGGCGAATCTGCGTCAGGCTGCCAATCGCGCGGCCCGGGAAGCAGGCCTGCTGTCCACGGACGCCGCCATCGACTTCTTCTGCACAACGCAGGAGCCCTATGCGGCGTTCACGGGGCTGCTGGTCGACGAGTGCATGCGCTACAACAAATTCAAGGTGCCGATGCAGGTTCTGCAGACGGACAGCAGCCGATGCGTCAATCTGATGGTGGTCGATATCGGCGGCGGCACAACCGATATCGCCGTCCAGCCTATTCAGCATGTGAACAGCATGATGGCGCACCTGCCGGTCTATCCGGAGGTCTGCGTCGCGCACGACAGCCGCAGCGCGGTGAATCTGAACGGCGACTTTGGCGGCGCCGACTTTGACGGCATGCTGGCGCGGAAGATCGCGCGCCGTCTGTATCAGACCGCGGGCATGGGCGAGGTCGATTTCGAGACGATTTCCGCGCATGCCTGGAACAGGGCGCTGGAATGCGCGCGAAAGGTCAAGCACTATTTCGCCGATCAGCCCGACGCCCATGAGTTCCGGGAGAACATCTACAGCTTCTTCAGCAGGCAGGACATCATGCGCGTGCTGGTCCTGACGGTGCCCAACGCGGAATACAACGACTGGATCCGGCCCTACATCGAAGGCGAACTGGGCCGCCTGAGGCTGGACAGCGACTACAAGCGGATGCCTGACGGAACGCTGTACTCCTTCCGCAACCTCATGGACACGACCCGGCTCCAGGCCAACTGCAAGAGCTGGGATGATATCGACTACATCTATCTGACCGGCGGCATGAGCAAGATCCCGCAGATCCGGCGGATGATCCAGGAAATGATCAACGACAGCAGCTGCAGGCTGATTATCGCGGACGAACGGTACATGGGCAACAAGGAGGAGGAATGTCCGCGCTTCCTGGATATCGCGCAGGGCGTGGCGGTATACGCCTGCCTCAACGATGACACGGTCATCCAGGGCGAAGGCCGCAAGTACCGGGATTATACCGCGGCGCCGCATTCGTCGGTGGCGTTGCTGGCGGACGTGGGCGAAGGCCTGCCTGTGGTGCTCATTGATCACAGCCAGGCGCTGCCGGTGGAGAATGAGGAAAAGCCCGACGCCTTTGTGAGCGTCGACGTGGCGGGCATCAGCGTGCAGCTGTACACGGGCTATTCGCCCTATGACCCGAAGCTGAAGAAGCTCACCAACTGCTTCGTGTCGCTGTCCGAGCATCCGGCCCTTGGCGGCACGGGGATTGCGCTGCGCTACAGCATTGATCAGAACATGCGGACGACCCTTGCCGTCCGCTATCGGGACGCCCAGAACAAGGAGCGGATCGTCAACATGAGAGAGATCAATCTGGATGCGACGAATCTGCCCATGGCGTGAGCGGAGATTCGCACGGGAAAGGAGAGCGCCTGATGAGAACGCAATTGATCCAGGGATTACGGTGGGACAAAAAGCCGGATTATGAGGGCAGAATGTTTCTGACCGACTTCACCGAGGAAAAGGCCAGGACCGTCGTTGCCAGCGTGCAGGGTGAACTGCCCAAGCTGAAGCTGCTGAGCGGTGATTATGCCGACATTGGCGCGGCGGCCGTCAGCCGGCTGCAGAAGATTGCCGACGACAATCTGGAGCTGTTTGTATACGGCCTCAAAGCGGCCCTGACAATGAAGGAATACGGCCAGCTCGACGAGACGGCCCGGGCGGAGATCGTGGGCATCATCGCCGATGCGGTCAATGGGCATCAGGAAGAATGCCTGCCGCTGTTCAAGCACATGCTCAGGATATGGCCGCACACGAACAGCTGGAGCGTGGTCAACAATATGCTGGCGCGGGCCTACGGCGAGATCACCTGCGGCGATGAGGAATGCATCGACATTGTGTCCAGGGGGATTCTGCGGGACGCATCCAGCTGGGAATCCGCCATGAACGCGATGATGCACAGGGCGCAGCAATATCCGCTGGAAACGCTGAAGCAGTTCGAAGCCGTGTTCGACTTTATGGCCGTCTATGGCGAAAGCACGCGCGGGAAGCATGGGATCCAGATCCGGTCGACGATCTTCTCCTACAGGAACAGCCCCATGAAGCGCGCGTATGAGGCACAGTCGGACGAGGTCCGGCATGTGCTGCGCGAAATGCGGGAGGTGCAGCTGGCCAACGCCAAGCCGATGCTGGACGCCACGAGAGGCATGGAACCCCGGCTGGGATCGGAGACCTGCTTCCCGGAGGTGGAGGCGCTGCTGCGCAGGGGCGAGCATGAGGAAGCGCAGAAGTACGTGAACGAAAAGTTCAGCGTCTGGAAGGAAAACGGCTGGCAGGAACTCACGAATCCGGATATCGTCGATCTGATCGCCTGCCGGATGAATGACGAGGATTATCCCTTCGGCGACAAGCAGCAGCTGGTATACCATCTCAGCAAGCTGCTGAGGATGAACAGGACGCAGGAAGAGCGCAGGGAGGTGTCCCAAAGGGCCTATCAGGCGCTGATCAACTACAGCGCCGCTCCCGACAGCGATGCGGAGTCTGTTCTGGCCGGATGCGCGAAGCTGATGGCGCAGGCGGATGCCAGCGTTCGGACGCTGCAGGTTACGCCCGAGCTGTCCGCGGAGCTGCTGGCGCTGATTCAGCTGCATGCGGGCATGGAAGTCTACACGCGCGGGCTGGTCGACGGAAACGACAAGAAAAGGGCCATATGGGGCCGTATGCTGCAGAACTACAACCTGCATCCCCTGCTGCGCAGCGTGATCGTGAAAATGCTGGAGGACGCCAGGCTGGATCAGCCGGAGTCGATTCGCGCGGTTTACCGGACGATTGCCGCGACCTTTGGGCCGGCGGGGCAGGAGATGCGCGTGCTGGAAAACGCGGTGCCCAATCGGCGCATTGCCGAACAGGTTCAGGCGATCATGGCCTATCGTGACGGGGTATGCCACAGGGACCGCGAATACATGCACGACGTCCTGCCGTCGATTGCGGACGCGCTGGACAAGCTGCTGACGCAGACAACCTACAACATCTACTACCGTGATACCGTCACCCTGCTGAACGTATACTGCGCGGCATTGAGCGCGGAGGAGCAGCGGCGCGAGAAGGCCGTGGTCAGCATGGCGCTGAAGTGGGCGAGGGATTTCTGCCCGGGGAGCAGATTCACGACCAACTGATGGTGAGGAGGCACAGGGATGAATGATCTGATCGACCAGATACGGGACAGCATTGCTGAGCTTGAATGCGCAGGCAAGGGGGACTACGACGAGGCGCGGAGCCTGCGCATGCTGATGCTGGAGACGTTGGGCCGTCTGGCGCTGGCGCTGGCGATTGACGAGGTAACACGGCCGGACAATTATCTTGCCTACCTTAGCGACGACAGCACGCGGGACGCCTGCAGGAAGATGATCAAGGATTTCTTTGCCTTCCGCGATGACAACAGAGTGCGCGGCACCCTGGGCGATTATCTGTGGCTGGCGCGCGAGCTGCTGAAGGCATTCAACCGGAGGGACTGTCCGGAAAGCGTCCGCTACATTGACGACCTGATCTGCCAGACAAGCCGCCTGGTGTACGACCGGAACGTTGACGGCCATGAACGGGCGGACTATGTGCATCTGCAGATTGGCGAGCGGATCATTGCGATCTGCGATGGGATCAACACCATGGAGAATCCCTATCTCAATGGCGAAGGATCGGTGCTGATGAACATCTACCCGGCGACGTTCCGCACCAATCCGCAGGGCGAGATAGAGTGCAATGGGATGGTGCGGGGAAGGCACCAGAGGAGCCGGCAGATTTTGAAGCGGGAGCTTCTGCGGCTGCCGTCCGTGAGCAGCGCGGAGGAGATCGAAAGGGCGGCGCAGCAGGACATCATGTCGCCCATTGCGCTGCACAACTCCGCGCTGTACATGATGATCACGCTGCCGAGCGGAGCAACGCGGCTGCATCTGCTCAGCCCGCTGATCGTCTTCCTGCCGGATGAAAGGGAGTACGCCATCTATCACCGCAGGCAGAGTACATGGTTCCACTCCTCGGTCTATATCCGCGTGACGGGCGCGAAGGTGCTGGACGTGGTTCCCGCCTGGGACACCAACATGCTGGTCAGCATCGGGCGGGAGGAGCGGCTCAAGAGCATCAGCTGGGAGGGCGAGCTGTTCGCCGACGAAGGCAGCAAAAAGGGGCCAGCGTACAGCGAGACGTTTACGCTGACCACCGACAGGGGCACGCTCAAGTGCAACATCAATGCCCGGCGATTCCCGAAGAGCGGCATCTATCCGGGCTTCTGGAACGTCCTCTATATGGATAACGAGCAGTACTTCAATGTGCCCATCTATGACCGCGAAACCCTCCAGCCGCTCTACCGGATGTTTGACGCGGACAATCCGCCGCTGTCCAATCCGCTGTACGTGTACGGCCTGGGCGGCGTGGGAAAGACCCATACGGTGCTTAACACGCTGCGCGAACAGTTCATCGCCGCGACGGCGCTGTCCACCCGGAGCATGCAGTTCAAGCACATCATCTTCCTGACGGCCAAGCAGATCTCCTTCAACACGAGCGATCTGGATTCCGCGGTCAGCATGTCGAACCATTCGGATTTCAGCACCGCGGATGAGGCCCTGAAGAAGCTGCTGACGATTCTGCGGGACCGGGAGGTTCAGGAAAGCAAAACGGAGCCGCTGATCAAGGCCATCCGCAACGTCACGCAGGATCCCATGCTGATTATTGTGGACGATCTGGATTCGGTGGTTGCGCCCGTCAGGTACGACGACAGCGAGCGGCAGCGGCAGGAAAACTACAGGGAGCAGTGCCGTCTGGCGGAAGCGCTGCATGAAATCGTGCGCGGTCATGACATGTGCCGGATCATCGTCACCACCCGCCGCCCGCTGGATGAAGTCGGCTCGCTGCACCTGAGGGCCATGACGGAAGAGCAAAGCCTGAATTTCGCCCGCAGGTACTACAAATGGTGCGACCCGACCTCGCAGATGCCCAATCAGTACATCGACATCATCAGGTCGCTGGGGAAAGGCATTCCGGCCTATGTGGGGCTCATTGTCCATCTGCTGAATCACAGCAATCATTACGGCTTTACGGAGGCGCAGACCCAGCAGTTCAGGAAGAACATCGCGGACTTTTCGCTGTTTACGACATTGCTCAGCCAAACCGGGATGTGGCTGCTCAAGGCGATCGAATGCCTGAGCAATGTGTTTGCCGCGATTCCCATCGGCCTGCTGCGCATCATCTTTTTCGACGAGAAAAATGAGGACATTGACGATGCCATCCGGGAAATGGTCGGGTGGGACATGATTGAGATCCGCAGCGACAGCATGATTGCCATGCGCGACGACAGCCAGCTGCTGTGGAATCAGCTGTACAACAAGGATCTCCTGCAGGAGCGGCATGGCGTCATGATCAGCGCGCTGTTCAGCGAACGCGAGCTGCTGGACAATTTCGCGCTGCGTGTGGGCGAGCTGCTGATCAAGGTGTTCCAGCGGGTCAACGACAGGCTGCCCGCCGAAAAGAAGCAGAGCCTTGCGATCCGTGTCCGGGAGCTGATCCAGGAGCGCAATCCTTTCCTGACGGGCCTGGTGCCCCAGCAGCAGAACGTGCTTGAGCAGTGGATGAACATGTGGGGCGCGTCGGCCGTTCAGCGGCGTACGGAGCAGCCGGCTCCGGCAGTCCGGGCGTCCGGGCATGGCGAGGCGGAGGGCCTGCTGCGCCGGCTGAAGGAGGAACGGTGGTCCATGAGCGCCGTGCAAAGCCTGCTGGCGTGCTTTGCGGAGGCGGGGCACTTTGATCAGGAGCTCAGCCGGCTGTGGGAACAGACGGTGCATATCCTGCCGGAATGCATACATAGGGCGCTGACGGAGCATGCCGTGAACGACAGCGACGTGGAAAAAATCCTGGCCACGGCGGATATGATCAACACGGCGTACAGCGAAAGCACCGGCAAGGATCTGTCAGAATACTTTGCCTGTCTGCTCTGATCCGGGCGGCGGGCGCAGGGTATTCCGGAGGATTGCCACGGGGAGGGCGCGACCATGCCGAAGACAGCCAAAACGTTTGACCGGTTCAACCTGATCCGGCGGATATCCCGCGAAATGTTTGTCAATGGATACCGGGGCTATTCGGACTATCTGGACACCATGTCGGTGCAGGAGCGCCGGTACGCCACCCGGGCCGACTGGATCAGGAACTGTCTGTACGATTGTGTCCAGTGGCCGGAGAAGGGCCGCAAGTGGATTTCCTGCGACCAGATGCGGATTGCCAGAAATCCATTGAACCGTCTGTATCAGGCGAACAAGATGAGCAATGCGTTTTCCTACGCGTTTTTCCTGGCGCTGTGCCATATGCTGCAGGACGGGAAGGAGCTCACCATCGGCGGCATTACGAAGCTGCTGGACACCGAATACGGCATCGCGGGCGAGGACGCCAAGTCGAAGCTTGATCCCCGGCTGACCCGGTATACGGCGGAGGGCTGGCTGGAGAAAAACAAAGCCAGTCAGTACCGGCTGTCCGGGTGGCTGCCGATGACGGCGAACCATAGCGGGCTGTCCGACCAGTATCCCCAGCTGCTGGACGCGGTCAGCTTTTTTGCCGAGCAGTCAGCGCTGGGCATTGTCGGCAGCCAGATTCTGGACCTGTGCGAGTATGAGAACGAGGCCTTTGTCTTCAAGCACCGGTATATCGCGCAGGTGCTGGACGCGATTGTGCTCAACGACGT
Source organism: Aristaeellaceae bacterium (assembly GCA_051886675.1). GTDB lineage: Bacteria > Bacillota > Clostridia > Christensenellales > Aristaeellaceae > UBA11524. Next base: position 17,127 of record JBJEYH010000092.1, on the reverse strand, counting down.
GCTGCAGGCCATACAGGCACGCAAGCCGATCCGGATCCGCGCGGAGCAGACGTCCTCGAGGGTCGCGGAGCAGATCACCGCGCTGCCCATCAAGGTCCTGTCGAGCACCACGGACGGACGGCAGTATGTGCTGGTCTTCGACATGGAGGAGAAGCGGTACAGGTCTATCCGCCTGGACTATGTGGAAGGCGTCATACCGGCGGACATCAGCCGGAAGGCCTTTGCGGAACAGATCGGCAAAACGGTCGGGGAGGTATTCGCCGAAGGAGAAGCCTGCATGGCCACGATGTGGAGCGCAAGCGCCAGACGCCAGGCGCTGCATGTGTCGGTCGAGTTCCGGTACGACCCGAGGAAGGAGTACTATATCCGCAACCGGATCTGTCGCGAGACGCGCGGAAAGGGAACCCTGTCGGAGGAGGCGCCCGGGCTGATCCGATATGAATGCGATGTGGATCATCCGCTGGAGATGGCGACGTGGCTGCTGTCGCTGACGGGCTACGTGCAGTCGCTGAAGGCGGACGATCAGCGAAACACGCACAGGCTCGGGAACCGGTTTGCTGCGCACATCAGGAATCTGCACGACGTCTATCATTCGAAAGCCCGGGTCGAAGCCCGGGAGCAGTACGAGCTGAGGCTCTCCTGCCCGCCGGACGCGGAGAAGGCCCTCGCCGGGAAGCAGGCGATGCTGGACGAGCTGTTCGCGGGCTTTTGCCGCATCAGCGAGCAGATGCAGCAAGGGCAAGACGCGGTGCAGAAAAAAACAAGGCGGGAGATCAGCGAGCAAATCAGGAGCGGCATCAGGAAGGCCCGGTTCGAGGATACGGTCTTTGACGTGATGGTCAAGGCGGGCATGATCGGGAAGCCTGTGGAGTATGAGATCAGCCAGGCGGTATCCGACGAGACGCTGGGGCAGTGGCGGAAGCGCAAGGACAAGTCAGGGCTGTTTCTGAGCACCAACAGCTGCTACGTCTACGTGTATCGCTACATCCTGCGCATGGTCAACAGGCCGATGACCCAGGCGCGCATCCAACGGATCATCGACGCGGGCATACGCGCATACGGCTTTGCGGACAGCTGCAACGACATCACCTTCAGGTCGATGCTGGAGGTCGGGATGCTTCGGGAGAGCGAAACCCGCAGCGGCGACGCTCCGGATACGCCGCTCTACGAGGCATTCCTGCAGATTCCTGCGCACGGGCTGTACAGGCCCCTGACGGACATGGAGCTCCGGTGGCTGCGGGCCATTCTGGATGAGCCGCAGATGCAGCTGTTTCTGGATCGGCAGGACATCCAGGCGCTCCGGGAGCGGCTGAAAGAATACACGCCGCTGTACCGTGCGGAGGATATCGTGTACTTCGACATGTATACCGACGGCGATGATTACGCCGATCAACGGTATATCGAGCATTTCCGCCATCTGCACCAGCGGATCCAGCTGAACAACCGTCCGGTCAGGCTGACGTATCTTAGGGAAAAGGACAAAGCGCAGCGCAAGGCGACGGCCATGGAACGAACGGTGTATCCCGTCCGGCTGGAGTACAGCAAGCGCGACAACAAGTTCAGGCTTCTCGCATACGAGGCTCCCGGCGGGGAGGAGGGTGCGGAGCATTCGCCCGTCCGGGCGTCCGGCCTGCTGCCGCTGCGCCTGTCGAATATCCTTTCTGTTGAGGATGCTCCCGGCGGGGACGTCGCGCGTGCGGAGTTCGAATGGCAGCGCATGTCCGGGGAGGAAATCTGCCGGGAGCCTGTCGAAGTGCGGGTGGCGGGCAGGCACAAGGCGCGCGAGCGCTTTATGATAGCGCTCATGCCGTACCGCAAGGAAGTGCAGTACGACGCCAACCTGGACGACTGCCGGGTCCGGATATGGTACAGCAGCAGCGATGTGAAGGAGCTTCTGTCCGCGCTGCGCAGCTACGGAGACGCGGTGGAGGTCATAGGCCCGAAAAATATACGGGCGGATATCGTGCGGCGCGTGGACAGGCAATACGCGCTGCTGTCGGGCGAAATGCCGGCGGAGGACTGAGGGACAACAGGCCGGAGGCCGCATAAGCGGAAGGGGAGACGATCGCTGACGGATCGTCTCCCCTTTTTTGCGGCGCAGCGCATGATCAGCATGGCAACGGGGGCAATCGCGCTGAACAGCGCGGCTTACGGGCCCGTATTTTTGCCCCGGCTGATCCGGAGACTCTGCCCGTAAAGCCCGTGACGCCGCCGGCCGTCGGGGCAGCCGGACGGGCCTTCCGGCGAAGAGACAGCTTCATCCGCCGCGGAAACGGCGGGGGCGTCTGCCGCCCCGATCAGGGAAGCGCTCCCCGGGCGCACTGCGGAAGGCGGGCTCGTGGATGAACCACTCCGGCAGCGGATAGACTGTCACGACGGTTGTGCGATCCGGCGACAGCACAAGCAGCAAGCCGCGACAGGCGATGGGCCAGTAGCCGTGATGGGCCTTCTCCAACATGAACTGCCGGTATGCGCCGGAGAAGGACTGGAAGCCGCGCCCCACACGGACGGCCTCATTGACAAAATGCTGAATCTCATCGGCATCGGTCATGCCGGTCCGCTCGCGGAAGCGCTGCAGGGCATGAGCGGATACATGAACCTCCGCCGGCGCGGAGCAATGGCCGAACGTTGCGTATTCGCACGCAAGGCCGGCGAGGGCGTTCAGGTTGATGTACATGATCTGCCTCCCTGGCAAGAGGGGAGGAGCACAGCAGCTCCGTGCTCCTCCGGAGGGCCTTAGTCGCTGCCGGGGCCGTACTTGCAGCGGGGCCGGGGCGCGGGACGATTGTCCAGCCCGTGCTCGCTGCCGGGCCGCGGGGAACCGTCGCGGCTGTCCGGACGGCCGTCCTCCTGATGCGCTACAGGCGGAGGATCAGCACGGCCGCAGAAGGCGACGGTGCTGGCCGGACGCTGGTCATCGTGACGGGGCGGGCGCGCATACGGCGGGCGTTCGGGGGCGGCTGCGTCGGCGCGCTGCTCCGGGCCGGAGAAGCGGCGCGGCTCGCAGGGACGCTGGTCGCGGGAGCGGAGCGCGCTGTCCGGCCGATCGCCCTGGGGAAGCGTCTCGCGCGGGCGGTCGTCGCCCTGGGGAAGCTGCGCGGCGTCCTGATGGCCAGGGCGGCTGCTCCCGTGACGGCTGATCCGCTGTTCGGCCTCGGCAAGATATGCCTGCCGGCTTTTGAGCGCCTGATCGTGCGTCTGGTGAACGGCCCTGGCACCCTCCCGGAGCATGTCTCCGTACAGGCCGATGATGCGGTCGGTCTCGGCGGGCTCAAGACCGCTCCCGGCAAGAACCGCCATCAGCTGGGGAAACGTCTCCACGCCCTTGAGCGCGAGATCCGCATCCGCCCGGGCGGTCTGCTGAAGCGCTTCGCGGACGTCGCGGTCATACGCTTCCTGCATCTCGCGCAGACGCTTTGCGCGGGCGTCGGCGTAGTTGGTGATGGAAGGCGACCCGTGCAGGAACAGCCCGAGGGCGTTGAAGAGCGCGTGCAGGCGACGGGGCATGATGCAGCCCATATCGTCGACGTCGTTGCCCAGCAGGGTAACCGCGCTCCGGGCCAGCGCCTCCTGCACCATCGGAATCGTGATGGCCGGGGTGGACAGGGAAAGCCCGAAGCTGGACAGGAATTCGCCCTCGTTGCGGATGGAGACCAGGCAGTGCGCCGTATAGGACACCCGATCCTCGCAGCGGGCGCCGGCGTCGTAGCCGTGGTCAATGGTGACAGGCAGCTCCACGAAGAATCCGCCGGTGCGGTATTCAATGGCATGCGCGCGCCTGCTCTGCAGAATGCCCAGACGCAGCACGGACAGATTGCTCCGCTCACAGCCGCTGGCAGGCTCGAAGCTGCCATCCCTGCCGGGGAACAGCAGCCTGCAGCCGGGGTTGGCCACGATGGCGCGCCTGCCGAAGCCGGTCACGTTCATGCGGTCGCCGCGGATGGGAACGATGCGGGCCACGATGCTGTCGGACATGCCGTGGTTGTTGGAGAGGCTGAAGGCGGATGCCGAAGCGAAGGAATGGTTCATGTCAAAAGGCCCCTTTCAGGCTTGGCGGGATGAGACTTCAGCAGACCGCGTCCAGGACAAGCTCGTCGGTGTAGAGGTGGAGGCCTTTGAGCTTGCAGACGTCCGCCAGCCGGGCGTGACGGGTAGCGTTCCTCACCGGCGCGCCCTTGGGCACGCGGGACACGTCCACGAAGGAGAGGTTGTCGGCGATGGCTGCCTGTACGTGCGGCCGGAGCGCGGCCATCAGCTGGCCGGTGGTAACCTGGTTCACGCCGTCGTGGCAGAAAGTGTTCAGGAAGGTTTGGGGGGCAAAGCGGTCAGGGGAAAGCAGCATGGTGAGCCTGGCCTCGACGCGCAGGCCGTGAACGTTCAGGCTGTGACGGAACACCAGGTGCTGCTGCTCGGTGACGATGGTGATCATGTCGTTGTTGCGGTACAGGAACCTTTGGGCCAGGTTCAGGTCCTGCACCTTGAGCAGGGAACCGTTGTGCTGCTCGACGATGTCGATGCGGTGGATATGCGCGGGCAGCATGGGCGGCTGGCTGAGACGGGAACGGATCGAAACGACGGCGGGATTGGTCATACAGAGTTCCTCCTTTAAGCATGATGGTTGGGCAGAGAAAGAATTGTCGCAGCCGCAGCGCGGCATCCGGCGCCGGGAACAGCCTTCCTGTCCCGTCATGGCTGCCGGGCCTGCCGGTGCATCCGCTGCGGTATGTCCATAGCCTATCAGACCGTGACAGCGTTGGCATTCAGCTTTGGACGCAAATGGTTCCGCGCGGCAGGGCGTCGTTTTCATCGGACAGCTGGCGCACCACCCCGGCGAGGCGTCTGACGCGCCGCAGCTTGTTCTGCCGCGTATCGCAGACCTTGCCGTGCAGGAAGGCGACGTCCGCCTGCGCGGACGCGTCGGCGGCCACCATGTGCAGCAGCAGCGTGATATCCGCCGGCGAGGGATGATACCCGTACTTGGTTTCGGCCTCGCGCCGGATCCTGCGGAGCTGCTTTGCCACGGGATCGGGCGCGATGGGCTTCAGGTGGGGGTTGGACTGGGGGGTGAGCTCCTCCGGCAGCCGGAAGTTGATGAAGGCGTCGTGGAACGCGATGAAAAAGCATACGCGGCGGATTACGCCGTCGGGATATCCGTAGGACGCGAGCAGCTGCCAGGCAATCTCCGCGCTTCTGCCGGGATGCCCGTAAAACACATGGCGGCCGTCCTTGTCCTTCGCCACGTCGGGCTTGCCGACGTCGTGGAGCAGCGCGGCCAGGCGGAGCGTCTGCGCATCGCCGGGGGATAACAGCGTGTCATCGATGCTGGCCATCACAGCGGTCGTGTGCGTCAGCAGATCCAGGTGATGGTGCGGATTGTGCTGATCATAGCCCTGCAGACGGGATACGCTTTCGCCGAACAGGTCCGTCAGCTGCGCCCTGGTCATGGCGTTCATGGAAGCAATGCCTGCCCGGGTGGACAGCAGCTGCGCGATTTCCTGCGGATTGATCATTTGGAACAACCTTCCTTCCTGCGGATACCGTGCCGCCGGGACGGCGCATGGTTCCCGGTGACACGCCGGATTCGTCATGCTGCCTGCGCGGCGCCCTCCGGCCCGGGCCGCCGGTTCGTTTCCCGGCGGCCTCCGGCACTCTGGCGGGCAGGGCTGCGGATCTATTAAAAGAGTCGGGTGAAAAGCAGCTGCGCCACATTGCGGAAGGTCCAGAACAGCAAGACCCAGGTCGTGATGCGAAGGATGCACAGGATCACGTTGTAAAGCTTCAGCGTCTTTGCGCAGGGGGTGGGATTGTCAGAAGGAATTTTGCCGCGTTTTCTTTTCATGATGGGCGGATTCCTTTCACCATCGTTCTCTGGAAGGGGCGTGGGGGGCGGGACTGTCGGCGATGGCAGCGTTCCCGTCCCTTTCGGGAAGCGGGAGCCGCTGCTGAACCTTGCCGACGTCCTCAAACAGGGTGAAGTAGGGCGCGCAGCGCTCGCGGATGACGATCGCCTGCTCATAGGCGAGCAGCGCCAGCTGGGAAGGCGTGATCAGCGCGTTGCCCAGCGCGTTGGTGCCGCACAGCTGCGAGAGCTTGTTGCGGAAGGTCTCGTCCTTGGCGATGTTCAGGCTGAGCCAGGTGGCGCAGTTCGCGGCGATGGTTTCCGCGGCGGCGCCGTAGACGCCGACCAGCTGCGCATAGGACTGGATCGCCAGGATGTAGCGGATGCCTCTGCTTCTGGCGATGGTCAGGGCGGTTTCGAGCGAGGGGATCGCGGGACGGATGTTGCACAGCTCGTCGAGGTAGATCTCCGTCCGGGTGGGCAGGCGGCCGCCGTGCTTCATCGCGCATTCGTTGAGCTCCTGCATCAGCTGCGTCAGCAGCATGCCCTGCAGACCGCCCAGCGCCACGGTATCGTCCGGCAGGCTGATGTACAGCACCGTCGGCCTCAGGCCGAGCGTCTGAAAGTTTACGCTGTTTCGGCCGGATACCATCTTGAGCACGTCGTCGCGCGCGATGATGGGCGACAGATACCCGCGATAGCACGCCAGAACATTGCCCCTGGTCTGATTGGAGCCGTTGCGGAAGCCCGCCAGCATCCGCCGGGCGGAGGAGGAGGCAGGCAGATTGTCCGCGGAGGAAAACAGCTGGCATTGGTAATCGTAGTCCTTGTCCGCGGGGATCGAATCGCTCAGCCGGAGCACGGCCTGGAGGGAGATATCCTTGCCTTGCCCCCAGAGCACGGCGCAGATGCCGCGGAACAGATCGGCGGAGCTGGTGTGCCAGAAGGGATCGACCCGCTTGGCGCCGCCATCGTTGAAGATGCTGGCGATGAGATCCTCCAGGAGCTTCCAGGCCTTCTCCCGGTTTGCGGGGCTGCCCGTGGCGTACAGCGCGTTGGCGCGGCTGAAGGGATTCCACTGGTCGCCGCCGGCGGGATTGCGGAAGTCGATGTTCATGATGCCATAGCCATAGGCCTGCGCGGTCGCAAGCGTGGCCTGGCGCAGCTCGCCCTTGACGTCGAAGACGACGAAGCTCCGCCTGTTTTTCGCCCGGAGGGAGTACAGCAGCGAAGGCATGATGACCAGCCGGGATTTGCCGGTGCCCGTCGCGCCGATGACGAGCACGTGACGGCACTCGTCGCCGCCGTCGACAACGAGGTTGCCGTCGCGGTTGTACAGCACGACGCCGCCTTCGTCAGGGCGGCTCGACCAGCTCCCCTTCAGCGCCCCCTGCGAGGAAGCGAAGGCTTCGTCGCTGGCCCAGCCGGAGGAGGAGTGGACGTTGTTCATGAATCGCTCGTAATACATGATCTGCCTCCTTTTCCCATTCAGCGCGACGTCTGAAAACCGATCCTGCGTCCGGAGGTCTGATCGGCGCGATCGCTGGCCTTCCGGATGCGGTTGATGTACGAAAAGGGGTCCTGCAGCGCGTCGGATATGGCGCGCGCGGTGATGAAGCCGAACGTGTTGCCGCACGTCTTCAGGAACTTGCAGGGGCTGAAGTTCTGATAGGGCTTCATGTCGTTGATGGCGTTTTCCAGCAGCTGTTCGGCCTCGGGGGTCGCGCACTGCAGCGCCGAGCTTGCGAGCAGCTCCGACAGCAGCAGATGGCGAACAGGCAGATCGTAGTGCCCCACCCGCAGCTTGCCGTCGAAATCGAGCAGATCCGCGCAGGCGAGCAGATCGCGCTCATTGGCCGGGCCATAGAGCAGCGTGATGCACCGGGAGGCGAGGCCTTTGGGAATGCAGAGCCATTCGCCCAGGGCCTTGAGGCGGATCGTGTTGTCCGGAAAGCTGATCAGCGGCGCAATGTTGAGGAGCAGGAGACCTTCGAAGTGGCTGCGGTGACCCGCGGCAGCCACCAGCTTTCCGCACAGGCTCACCAGATCGCTGAAGCGGTTCGGGCTGTCGTCCGGGGTCATGTCCATGGAGGTGACGACGCAGGCGTTGAGCGCGGCCTTTGCCTTCAGGGCGGTCGACGCCGCTTCGCAGATGGTTTCCACCATGCCTTCGAGCTCCTGGGCGTCGCACGCGATGAGAAAGCGCGAACCGGGTGCTGCCGTGGAGATATCGGTAGCGGTCATGGGCATTCTCCTCCTGTGTTTTATTTCGGCAGTGATGGTAGCAAAATATCCAGCGATGCGCATTCGCGTTTGGTGGTTATCCGCTTAGGGGGCAACGTCGGGTTCCGCAGCCTCCCGTTCGTCGTTGAAGCGGCTGTACTTCTTCACGTCCCGCACGCGCGTCTTTCCGTCGTAGACGCGCTTGCGGGAAAACGTCTGCGGCAGCTGATGCATGGTGATCAGCCTGCCCCCGGCGGTGAAGATGAACAGATAGTTGCCGTACACCCGCAGATTCGTGCGGCCGTCCAGCAGCATGCTGTCGTAGCGCGCGACGTAGCTGCGCTGCTGCGGATAGGGCAGCTGCTCGGCGCGCTTGCCGCGCTCCCAGGCATTCCGGATCATCCGCAGCGCCTGCCGGTCGGTGGCGCCGGTTCTTTCCATGGTGCGGACGAAGCCGTGCCTGGAAGAGCAGCTCATGAGGGCGTGGGCGTCGATGGCGGTTTCCCGGAACTGACCGTTCATTTCGTAAGTCATCATGGATGAATACCCTCCTTCAATCAATCTGCGGCGGTGCGCCTGTTACAGCGATACAATGACACAAATTGCTGATTTTCACATTCGTAATTGGTCGGATGAATGCTTTCCGATAAAATGCGCTGTTCGAACCCGTTCGGGCCGCACGCCTGGCGGGCGGGAAGCAGCCGGGCGTCTGCGGATGCGGGAGCGAAAGGCGGTATGCGCGGACAACGCGACAAACGACCAAATCCGAATGCCTGTCCGGGCGGATGCTGGTATGCTCTGAATGACAACAGAAGAGGAGGAGGTGCCAGGCATGAAATGGGATGAAGCGATGATTCGCAAGGAACTGCAAAGGCTGGATGCGCTGACAGGGCTCCACGGCAACGACCTGATCGTCGAGTTCGGGCAGGCGAAGCTGCAGGTGGGGAGCTTCTGGGTCGTGGACGGTGCGCCCCGCAAGTTCAGGTTTTCCAGGATATATTTTGAGGACGAGAATTTTTCGGTGCATGAGGCGTACGAGGTCATTCGCCATGAATACGCGCACTACATGAACTACGAGCTTCATGGCGACAGCATGGACGGCTGTCACGGGAAGATGTGGAAGGAATGCTGCCGGCGGATTGGCGCAAGACCCAGCAGGTACTACGATTCCACGGCGAATCAGGTCTATCTTGCGAAGGAACGGGAAGAACGGCAGATCGAGCAGACGCTGGATGCGTTCCATACGGATCTGAAGAGCGGCGATCAGATCATCCATCCCACCTTCGGCGCGGGAACCGTCGAGGCGATGGAACGGCTGGAAAAGGATACGAGGCTGGTGATTGCCTTCGCGTCCGGGACGAAGAAGACCCTCAGCGCACGGTGGGTCATTGACCACTGCGAAACGGGGCGCAGCCTGAAGGAGGCTTAAGCGCCGGGCACCCCCGAGAAGCGGCGGGATGCCGCCATACCGAACCACCCGGGTTCCTTGCGGGGCCCGGGTGGGATTTTTGCGTTCGCCGGGAAAATCCCGCGGAGCCCTGCGACGCAATATACCCCACCCAACCGCCGCGATCCATGGTACAATAGGGGTGGCGCCATGCAGCAGAAGGCCTGGCTTTCGCGGCGGCCGGGGCAGGAAGCATCCGGCCGACCGGCGGAGACCGATGGCGCGGGCATCATGGGCAGGGGATATCAGCCGATGGCAGACAAAGGGGGAGCGGGCAGTCATGGCAAGGCAGTACAACGTCCGGAAGGTCACGGCAGCATCGGGCGGTGAGCCTGTGAAGCTGCTGATTCTGCAGCCGAAGGTCAGGCGGCAGCCGCCGGAAAAGACGCCGGGCATCCTGTGGCTTCACGGCGGGGGATACGTCGTGGGGATGGCGGGGATGGTGTTCATGTCCCGGGCGAAGCGGCTGGTGACGGCCTATGGCGCGGTGGTGATTTCGCCGGAATACCGTCTGGCGGGCAAGGCGCCGTATCCGGCGGCGCTGGAGGACTGCTACGCGGCGCTCCGGTACCTGAAGGAGCACGCGACGGAGCTGGGCTGTGCGGCCGACCGGATCATGGTGGGCGGCGAAAGCGCGGGCGGCGGACTGACGGCGGCGCTGTGCATGCTGGCGCGGGACCGGGGCGAGGTGCGCATCGCCTTTCAGATGCCGCTGTATCCGATGCTGGATCACCGGGACACGGATTCCTCCCGGGACAACCATGGCCTGTCCTGGAACACCCGGCGCAACCATGCCGCGTGGAAAAGGTATCTGCGGGGGGTGGAGGGCGACATACCGCCCTACGCATCCCCCGCGCGGCAGACGGATTACCGGGATCTGCCCCCGGCCTACACCTTCGTGGGTGACAGGGAGCCCTTCACCTGCGAGACCCTCGCGTATGTGGAGAACCTGCGCAGGGCGGGCATCCGCGCGGGGGTGGACGTGTATCCCACAGGGTTCCATGCCTTTGACATGCTCCTGCCCTGGCGGCGGATCAGCAAGCAGGCAATCGCCGCGTTCGAGGAGGCGTACCGGTACGCCGCGGAGCATGACCGCGCCGCCCAGGGGGAAGGGCTGCCGATGAAATGAACGGGGACGCGGCGGTGCATTCAGCGCGCAAAGGGCCGTACATTTCCACAGTATTGAAAAAAACGGAATATATTGTATAATATTTAACATTGGATATTCCGGCAGGATGTGTGCGTCGGGCGACCGGCGCGCAGAGGGGGATTCGCGATGAAGATGAAATCCGGGATCATCATGACGCTGGTGATGGCGCTGCTGCTGACGGCAGGCTGCGCGCTGGCCGAGCAGAGCGGTACCTGCGGCGATAACCTGACCTGGCGCCTTGACGACGCGGGAACACTGACTATCTCCGGCAGCGGGGATATGGACAACTATGTCTACATTCAAGATCCTGCGCCCTGGCATGACAGATGCGCGGAGATTCTGTCCGTGACAGTGGAGGAAGGCGTGACGAGCATCGGCGATGCGGCTTTTATGGAGTGCAGCAGCCTGGTGAGCGCGACGCTCCCCTCCGGCGTGAGGAGCATCGGCGATAATGCCTTTGACGGCTGCAGCGGCCTGGAGAGCGTGACGCTCCCCTCCGGCCTGGAGAGCATCGGCGCGTATGCTTTCTATGAATGCAGCCAGCTGACGGACATGACGCTTCCGGACAGCGTGACGAGCATCGGCATGTGGGCCTTCTATGGCTGCAGCAGCCTGGAGAGCGTGACGATTCCCCAGGGCATGACGGCCATCGATGCGTATACGTTCCAGAACTGCAAGAGCCTGACCAGCGTGGTGATTCCGCAGAACGTGACGATCATCGGCGTCGGGGCATTCCAGAGCTGCACAAGCCTGACGGATGTGACCATCGCCCAGGGCGTTATCACGATTAATGGCGGCGCGTTCGCCCTCTGCAAAAGCCTGACGGAGCTGACGCTCCCGGACAGCGTGGAAAGCATCGGCATGTCGGCATTCCTGGGCTGCGAAAGCCTGAGGGAGATCGCCATTCCCGAGGGTGTGACGGCGATTGCGGACAAAACCTTCGAGGACTGCGGCAGCCTGGAGAGCGTGACGCTCCCCGACAGCGTGACCAGCATCGGCAGCAATGCCTTTGCCGGCTGCGCGGCGCTGGAGATCACCCTGCCCGACGGCATGACCGATATGGGCACGGGGGCGCTGGACAACGTGAAGCGCATCTGGTGCAATCCCCATACGGACACGGCGGCCTCCCTCTACCGTGCGAGCAGCGCCTACCGCTACAGCGTGCCGGACTATCCGGATTTCCTGCTGTATGACCCGGACGGCGTGACCACCCTCGACCAGTACACCGGCGAGGGCGGGGACATCGGGATCCCTGGGGGCGTGAATGTGATTGCCCCGGCGGTGTTCCGTGATTGTCAGACCCTGACGGGCGTCACCATCCCCGACAGCGTGACGAGTATCGGAGACAATGCCTTTGCCGGCTGCGCGGCGCTGGAGATCACCCTGCCCGACGGCATGACCGATATGGGCACGGGGGCGCTGGACAACGTGAAGCGCATCTGGTGCAATCCCCATACGGACACGGCGGCCTCCCTCTACCGTGCGAGCAGCGCCTACCGCTACAGCGTGCCGGACTATCCGGATTTCCTGCTGTATGACCCGGACGGCGTGACCACCCTCGACCAGTACACCGGCGAGGGCGGGGACATCGGGATCCCTGGGGGCGTGAATGTGATTGCCCCGGCGGTGTTCCGTGATTGTCAGACCCTGACGGGCGTCACCATCCCCGACAGCGTGACGAGTATCGGAGACAATGCCTTTGCCGGCTGCGCGGGCCTTGAGCAGGTGACGATCCCCGGCAGCGTGACAAGCCTTGAGAATGGCGTGTTCAACGGCTGCACGGGCCTCACAGCGGTGACCCTCCAGGCAGGCTTGCAGAGCGTGGGCAGCTATGCCTTCAACGGCTGCACGGGCCTTGAAAAGGTGACCATCCCGAGCGGCGTAACAGCCATCGGGTCGTATGCGTTCAACGGCTGCGTCAGCATGACGAGCGCGTCGCTCCCCGACAGCGTGACGAGCATCGGTTCGTATGCCTTCATGGATTGCCGCATGCTGACGGAGGTAACCATCCCTGCGGGCGTGACGACCATCGGATACGGTACCTTCAGCGGCTGCGGGAGCCTGAGTCGCGCGACGATCCATCAGAACGTGACGGACATCGGCAGCAATGCCTTTGCGGACTGCAGCAGCCTGACGGAGGTGACCATCCCAGCGGGTGTGACGACCATCGGATACGGTACCTTCAGCGGCTGCAGCAGCCTGACCGAGATCGTCATCCCCGATGGGGTGACGAAAATCGGCAACAGCGCCTTTGAGGGCTGCAGCAGCCTGACGGAAATGGTCATCCCCACGGGCGTGACGGGCATCGGATACGGTACCTTCAGAGGATGCAGCAGCCTGACGGAAATGGTCATCCCCACGGGCGTGACGGTGATCGAGAGTGGTGTGTTCGAGGACTGCAGCAGCCTGAGACGCGTGACGATCCCCTATGGCGTCACATCCATCGGCAGCTCTGCATTCAGCAGATGCACCAGCCTGGCCACCCTGACGCTCCCGGAGAGCGTGACGGGCATCGGCTCGTACGCCTTCGAGGACTGCAGCAGCCTGACGTCGGTGACGATCCCCGAGGGCGTGAACGTGATCAAAACGGCTGTGTTCCGCAGATGCACCAGCATGACGGACGTTGTGCTCCCGCAGAGCGTGACGAGCATTGAACACAGCGCCTTCGCGGGCTGCAGCAGCTTGCAGAAGGTGACGATCCCCGAGGGTGTGACCACCATTGCCAATTGTACATTCCAGGGCTGCACCGGCCTGACGGCCGTTGTGCTCCCGCAGAGCGTGACGAGCATCGAATACAACGCCTTTGAGCGCTGCAGCAGCCTGACGGATGTGACGCTTCCTGAGGGCTTGACGAGCATGGAACAATTCGCGTTCTTCAATTGCAGCAGCTTACAGGCGCTGACGGTGCCATCGGGCATCACGGCGCTGGAACGCTTCGTGTTTTCCGGCTGCAGTCAGCTGGAGATCACCCTGCCCGACGGGATTACCGCCCTTGGCGACAGTGCGCTCGGCGTAAAGTCGATCATCTGCAATCCGCATACGGTGACCACAGCGACGCTGTGGAGCCTGTACTACCGTTACTGCCTGGCGGGGCAACCCGATTTCCGCCTGCATGATGAAGGCGAGGACACTGTCCTGGACAGCTATGAGGGCGCGGGCGGCGAGGTCCTGATCCCGGCGCTTGTGACGCGCATCGGCAACTATGCCTTCTACGGCTGTACCGCGCTGACGGGCGTGACGATTCCCGAGAGCGTGACCAGCATCAGCTACTATGCCTTCAACGGCTGCACCGCGCTGACGGATGTGACCATCCCCGCGGGCGTGACCAGCATCGGCTACTATGCCTTCAACGGCTGTACCGCGCTGACGGATGTGACCATCCCCGCGGGCGTGACGAGCGTTGGCGATCATCTGTTCAACAAGTGCACGGGCCTGGAGCGCGTGACGATTCTGGGCAGCATCGCGGAGATTCCGGCGTACATGTTCGCGGACTGCGCCAGCCTGACGGATGTGACGATTCCGGAAGACGTGACGGCCATCGGCAGCTATGCCTTCAACGGCTGCACGCAGCTGACGCTTACCCTGCCGGATGGCATCACCAGCGTGGGTGAATCAGCATTCCGCGGTGTGACGAAGCTCTGCTGCACCCCCCTGACGGAGACGTCGGCGGCGCTGGGCAGCGCGGGCTACAGCTATTGCATGGCGGGCCATGAGGAGTATCAGCTCCTTGAGGAGGGGACAAGCGTCCGTGTTGTGGACTACAGCGGCCCGGTGGACGCCGTGGTGATTCCCTCGCCCATCAACAGCTGGCAGGCGGATGATGCCATGGTCAATGTGTGCCTGCCCGCCACGCTGGATGGCGGCTGCGCCTTCAGCCTCACCGCGCAGAACGTCACCGTGCCGCAGGGCGTGACGAATCCGGGCGCCCTGACGCTGACCAACGCGCAGAAGCTCTATCTGCCCGACAGCGTGGAGACCTTCGATGGCGTAACCTTCGCGGACACGCAGCCGGTGATCTACTGCAGCGAGGGCAGCGCGGCGGAAGCCTGGGCGATGTTCAGCGGCTACAGCGTCTGCAACGACGCCTGGGAGAGCGTCTGCACCCTCACCTGGGAGGGCGGGCTGGCGCTGGATGTGGGCGAATCGGCCACCCTGGATGCGGCGGACTTTGTGCTTTCGCCGATCCCCGAGGATTATCAGGGCATCATCACCCTTGCATCCGACGCGCTGACCATTGACGGCATGACCGTCACCGCCCAGGAGCCCGGCGACGCGACGCTGACGGCCTGGATGGACGGGCGGTTCTCCGTGGAGATCCCGGTGCATGTGTATCAGCCGGTGGAGCGCGTGGCGCTGAAGGCGCCGACCCTCTGCCTGGCAGGGGAGAGCTTCACGGTGACGGTGGAGGAGCTGGCGCCGGAGGACATCAGCGGCCGGCTGACCTGGGAGCAGGACGGCGCGCTGGTGTACGAGGGCACGGGCCTGTCCCTGACGCTGACCGCGCCCGGGGATCAGGCTGAAACCGTCGTCCGCGTGACGGCCCCCGGCGGCGTCGCCACCGAGGTGACGGTCAGGGTGCCCGAAACGATATCCGCCCCCTACCTGCGCAGCGCCGTGGTGGAAATGGGCAGCCTGGTGGAGCTCTGCGTGGACGTGGACGGGGAGACGTTCGTCAACGATCCGCAGACCTACGGGGCGATCAGCCTGGGCAGCGCAGAGGGTCTGGTGCTGGAGGACGGGCTTGTCCGGACGACGGCCGTGGGCAGGTACGCCTTTGCGGTGACCAGCCTGTCCGGCACGGCGAAGTACTTCATCGTGACCGTTCAGGATACGGAGCATGCCTGCCGGACGCAGGTGGCGGCCAAGGCCCCGACCTGCACCGAGCTGGGCAACACGGCCTACGAGATCTGCGAGGGCTGCGGCGGGTACTTCGTGGCTGAGGGCGATGTCCTCACCGCGGTGGAGGAGGGCAGCTGGGTGATCCCCGCGGTGGGCTATCACCGGCTGCAGGGCGGCGTCTGCACCTTGTGCGGCGAGACCTTCGACTTCACGGGCATGAACGTGCTCACGCTGCCTGCGGCGATGAAGCGCATTGAGGCGGAAGCCTTCCGCGGGAGCGTGGCGCAGGTGATTGTGGTGCCGGCGGACTGCCTGTCGATCGGGCAGAATGCCTTCGCGGACTGCGCGGCGCTGCGCTACGCGGTGCTGCCGGAAGCCCTGGTGGACAGCGCGGCGGCCATCTTTGGCGACAATGTGCCGGTCCTGCTGGTGGACTGCGGCGACGCGGAATGATCCCCTGGAAGGGGAGGCGTGCGCACGGCTCGTCCTGATTTTCAGCATGCACAATATCCCTGATCACCGGTGTCCTGACAAGGGACGCCGGTGATTTTTTGCGCCCTCCATCGGGCGGCGCAGGGGGCATCCCTGGACGGCGAGGCCGTCGGGGGCGCGGCAGCTGCGTCATCCGGGGGAATGATGACTGCGAGGGAGGGCGGATCCACCGTTTCCGGCATCCTCCAGGGACAACAGTGCGCAGACGCCGCCCGGTGAAAGCCCCCTCACGCCACCCGGGTCATCAAGCGGCCCGGGTGGCTTTCTGCTGCCCGGAATGGGCACAGAAAAGCGCCGCACCTGACGATCAGATGCGGCGCGCGGGGTCGGGAAGGGAATCACAGCTGCCGGAGGAAGCTGATGATCTGCTCCGCCAGCAGACGATGGCCCGCGTCGTTGGGGTGCAGGCCGTCGGGGATGTAGCGCTGCTGAATCACGGGTACCCGGGGCTGCATGCCCGAGGCGGCGAAGAGATCCAGCACGGGCAGGGAATAGTATTCCGCCACCTGACGGATGATGGCCACGTATTCCTTCAGCGTGGCCACGTCCTGAGGCTTGTTGCCGTCGCCGCGGGGGTTGTCCTCGTTCAGGCGGTGCAGGGGGGTCAGCACCACGATCCGCGCGGCGGGATACCGCTCGATCAGACGGGTGTAGAGCGTGTGCAGTCCGCCGTAGAAGCTGTATACGCCGCGGTCGGCCATGCAGCCCAGGGGGGCGTCGCCGTGGCCGAAGTCGTTGGTGCCGCCGAACACCACCACGATGTCCGCGTCGGGATCCATCTGATCCACCCGGCCGGGGAAGTCCAGATCGTGCCTGGGATTGGCGGAGGGCACGGTCTGCCGGGCGATGCGGGTGCCCCCGATGCCGTAGTTGCGGCAGATCGCGCCGGTCTCACGGGCGATCAGCGTGGTGAAGAAGCTGTCTTCCCCGCTGGTGCCGTGACCCTCGGTGATGCTGTCGCCCAGAAAGTTGATTTTCTTGCCTTGCAGGTTCATGGGTGCAATCTCCTTTGCGTGTGAATCAGTCGTGCCTGCGCCAGGCGTCCAGCCAGGTGCGCACAAGGGGAATCCACTGGGTGGCGGGGGGCTCGATGCACGCGCCGCTGGCGGCCTGGGTCACCCAGTTGGCCAGGGACAG
>JBJEYH010000091.1:0-1593 GCA_051886675.1 Aristaeellaceae bacterium | reverse complement strand
CCCCATGACCGACACCCGCCGACTGCTGCCCTTCCTGTGGCTCCACGGGGAGGACGAGGACACCCTGCGCCGGGGCATCCGCGCCATCGCGGAGAGCGGCTGCGGGTCCCTGTGCGCCGAAAGCCGTACCCATCCCGACTTCCTTGGCCCCACCTGGTGGCGGGAGATCGGCGTCATCACCGACGAGTGCCGCCGCCTGGGCCTGACCTACTACCTCCTGGACGACGCGCACTTCCCCTCCGGATACGCGGGCGGCGCGGCCAGGGGCACGCCCTTCGCCCGGATGATGCTCACCGAAAGGCACATGGACGTGTCCGGCCCCCGCCGGGGCGGCTATATCCTCGCCCGCTCCGATGAGGACAAGGGCTTCCCCGTGGCCGTGGTGGCCGGACGCAGGGTGCATCGCCGGGGGCTCGTCGAGGGCCATGTGGACGTGGGCGGCTGGGCCGTGGATTCCCTCGTCGACCTGACCGACCGCGTCCGGGACGGCATGCTCCGCTGGGACGTGCCCGAGGGCGACTGGCGGGTGTTCGTCCTGACGGCAAACTACGTCTCCGAGCGCAACCCGCCCCAGGTGTTCGTCAACCCCCTGCTGCCCGAGGGCGGAAGGCTCATGATCGACACCGTGTACGAGGCCCACTTCGCCCACCTGAAGGACGAGTTCGGCAAGACCTTCCGGGGGTTCTTCTCTGACGAGCCTGCGCTGCGGGCGGGCCGGGGCTGCCGGGCAGTGCTGGGGGAATATCCCATGCTGCCCGTGCCCTGGCGGCCGGACATGCCGGAGCTCCTCACCCGGCAGCTGGGGCAGGATGCCCGGCGGCTTCTGCCGGGGCTGTGGTACGACGTGGGGGAGGATACCCCCCGCCTCCGCTACGCGCTGATGGATACCGTCAGCCGGCTGTACCAGGAGAATTATTCCATGCCCATCGGCGACTGGTGCCGGGCCCACGGGGTGTGCTACGTCGGCCATGTGATCGAGCAGAACAACGCCCACAGCCGTCTGGGCCAGGGGGCGGGACACTTCTTCCGGGCGATGAGCGGGCAGGACATGGCGGGCATGGACTACGTGCTGCACGAGCTGAAGCCCGAATTCCGCGGAACCTCCCACGCCTGGAAAAGCCAGGACTTCGAGGCCGACGATGACTTCTTCCGCTACATGCTGCCGCAGATGACCGTCTCCTGCGCGCATCTGGATCCGAAGAAGCAGGGCCGCAGCCTGTGCGAGATCTTCGGGGCCTACGGCTGGCAGGAGGACGCGGAGGAAATGCGCTACCTGGCCAATCTGCTCCTGTCCCGGGGCGTGAACCACTTCACCCCCCACGCCTTCACCCTGAAGCCCTTCCCCGACCCGGATTCCCCGCCGCACTTCGGGGACTTCAACCCGCTGATGCCCGCCCTGACCCGGCTCCATGGCCACATGGCCCGGGCGGCCTCCCTGCTGGACGGGGGCGAAATGGTCGTCCGGGCGGGCGCGCTGTACTACGCCGAGGCTGAATGGGCCGAGGGCAGGGGCTGCATGAAGACGCAGGCCATCGTGCGGGAGCTGAGCCTGCGCCACGTTCCCTGCGAGATCGTGCCCATCGACCTGCTGGA
>JBJEYH010000090.1:0-1597 GCA_051886675.1 Aristaeellaceae bacterium | reverse complement strand
AGGCACACGCCGAAGAGCGTGAACAGCGTGGGCACCAGCGAATCGCCCGCGCCGCGCACCGCGCCGGAGATGATCTCGATGCACAGGTAGGTGATGTAGCAGGGCACCAGCAGATGCAGGATCTCCAGGCCGATGCGCACCACGTTCTCGTCGTCGGCGAAGGCGTGGAACAGGTACTTGCCGAAGCCCAGCAGCACCGCGCTGAGCACCACGGTGGCCACCGCCGCCATGCCCAGGCAGACCCATACGCTGCGCTTCATCCGCTCAAAGCGCCGCGCGCCGAAGTTCTGCCCCGAGAAGGTGGTGATGGCCACGCCAAAGGCGCTGACCGTCATCCAGAACAGGCCGTCCATCTTGCCGTAGGCCGTCCAGGCGGCCACGGTGTCCGTGCCGAAGCTGTTGACCGAGGACTGGATGATCACGTTGCTCAGGGAGTACATCACCGACTGCAGCCCCGCCGGGAAGCCGATGCGCAAAATGCCGTCCAGGAGGCTGCGGTGCAGGCGGATGCGCCGCACGTGCAGCTGATAGGACATGGGCGAGCGGCACAGGGTCAGCACCACCAGCACCGCGCTGACCATCTGGGAGATGACCGTGGCCAGCGCCGCGCCCGTGACGCCCAGGTCGAAGCCCATCACCAGGATCACGTCCAGGACGATGTTGGTCATGCAGGAGACGATGAGGAAGTACAGCGGCCGGCGGGAATCGCCCACGGCCCGCAGCACGCCGCTGCCGATGTTGTAGATCAGGGAGAACACCACGCCCCCGAAGTAGATGCGGATGTAGGTCACGGCGTAGTCCATGATGTCCTCGGGGGTGCCCATCAGGCGCAGCACCGAGGGCGCCAGGGTCAGCCCCAGCACCGTCATGATCAGGCCGCCCAGCAGGGCCATGGCCGCGGCGGTATGCACCGCGTCGCCCACGTCCCGCTCCCGGCGCGCGCCGTAGAACTGGGAGATCAGCACCGTCGCGCCCGAGGACAGCCCCACAAAGAACCCCACCAGCAGATTGATCAGCACGCCCGTGGCGCCGCCCACCGCGGCCAGGGCTTCCTTGCCCACATACTTGCCCACGATCATGGCGTCGGCGGTGTTGTAGAGCTGCTGGAAGAAGGTGCCCAGCAGTATGGGGAAGAAGAAAATCAGCAGCTGCCGCCAGATCACGCCCTCGGTGATGCTGTTGGCCTCGGGGCTCCTTTGCCTCGACCGGATCATGCGCTTCCCGCTCCCTTCGTATTCGTGTCGGATGGCTCCAATGGTGATATACCACAGTTTTGTGCATTTGTCCAGAGGGCTGTGCATTTCATGCCGGTTTTCGACCAGCGGCCACACGTTCCGGCAGCTGGCAGCATTTAGTATGAAGTTTTCCTGTTTTCCGGCAGGAATTCCCCCTGGAAAAATGGAATGTACACAATTGGACCTTCCACGGAGGGGAAAATCCCCGGTCCGTGAAGGCTCCTTCTACCATTCCGCAGGGGGCGGGCGCTGTCCTTGGTGGCGGCGGCGCGCGGCTCCTGACACTGATAACGAGGTTGGAATCACATGCCCATGAACGTCTACCGCGCCGGTGTGGACATCGGCTCCACCACCGTCAAACT
>JBJEYH010000089.1:0-6962 GCA_051886675.1 Aristaeellaceae bacterium | reverse complement strand
CTTCCAGACCGGGCTTGGTCTCTTCGGCAAACAGCTCTTCATAGGAGGGATTGTGAACAATCTCGGTCGTGCCGGTGATGCCATACCTGCTCAGATTCAGCTCAGCCATACCTTTGCTACCTCTTTCTTCTATGTAATCATTGTGACGCCCATGAAAGCGCCTGTTGCGCCTTCCCGGGAGAACCCACAAGGTTTCCCTGATTCCTGATATTCTATCTTCCTATGCTGTTTTCCTGCCTGTTTGTGAAATTATTTTCTTTTTCGCCGCCGGACACAAAAAGCGGCGCAGATTTTCGCCGCGCCGCCTGTCTGTCTTACATACCGACCTCGCCCCAGCTCAGGGAGGATACGTTCAGCGGCAGGCCGATGGCCACAACCTTCTCCATGGTTTCGGGCATCAGCTGATAGGCCATCTGGGCGTAGTCGCTCTGCACATACATGCGCAGCGTCACCTGGTAGTCCTGCTTGAGCGCGTACAGCTGCTCCCGCCGCTCCAGCAGCCGGGCCAGCAGCGCGTTCCACTCCCCGTCCGTGCCCTCGGGCTCCGTCAGGGAGATGGCGTGTACCCATTCGTCCTGAGGGGCCACCACCAGCGGCAGCCGGTTCAGCTCCTCACCCTTGCGGATCATTCGCGTGGCCTTCAGCCCCAGGCCGCTCTCGATCCTGTTCACGTCCAGGCCGTCCCCCTGCACAATCAGGGAAAACCGCGCCTCGTTCACCGTATTCCTGCCACTGCTCATGCGCATGCACCTCCGCGCTTTCTTAATGGATAGTTTCGACGCCGCGGCGGCATCCTCCTTCCGGAAAATCCCGCCCCGCTCGTGAAAGATTCGACAAAACCCTTTTCACCCGGCCAAAGTTATGCTATAATGTAAACGGTACTTTTTGCATCATGCAGAAGGAGGATGTTTCCAATGGCTATCGTTACCACGAAGGAAATGTTCAGGAAGGCCTATGACGGCGGCTACGCGGTCGGCGCCTTCAACGTCAATAACATGGAGATCATCCAGGGCATCACCGAGGCTGCCGGCGAGCTGAGGGCTCCCGTCATCCTGCAGGTTTCCAAGGGCGCCCGCGCCTACGCCAACCACACCTACCTGGTGAAGCTGGTGCAGGCTGCCGCCGAGCAGAACCCTGACATCCCGATCGCCCTGCACCTGGACCACGGCGACAGCTTCGAGCTGTGCAAGAGCTGCATCGACGGCGGCTTCACCTCCGTCATGATCGACGCCTCCTCCAAGTCCTTTGAGGAGAACATCGCCCTGACCCGCCGCGTGGTGGAATACGCTCACGACCACGGCGTGGTGGTTGAGGCCGAGCTGGGCACCCTGGCCGGCGTGGAGGACGACGTGGTGGTGGAGCATGGCTCCGAGATGTACACCCACCCCGAAGAGGTGGAGGAGTTCGTCTCCCGCACCGGCTGCGACTCCCTGGCCATCGCCATCGGCACCTCCCACGGCGCCTACAAGTTCAAGCCCGGCACCAAGCCCCAGCTCCACTTCGAGGTGCTGGAGGAGTGCTCCCGCCGCCTGCCTGGCTTCCCCATCGTGCTCCACGGCGCGTCCTCCGTGCCCCAGGAGTTCGTGGCGGAGATCAACCAGTATGGCGGCAGCATGCCCGGCGCCATCGGCATCCCCGAGGAGCAGCTGCGTCATGCCGCTGAGCTGGCCGTGTGCAAGATCAACATCGACTCCGACATCCGTCTGGCCATGACCGCCAGCATCCGCAAGTACTTCGCGGAGCATCCGGATCACTTCGATCCCCGCCAGTACCTCAAGCCCGCCCGCGCCGCTGTGAAGGCCATGGTGGCCCACAAGATCGTGGACGTTCTGGGCTGCAACGGCAAGGCCTGAGCCCTCATCCCCTGACAACCGCCTCCGGAGCCCGCGCTCCGGAGATTTTTTCGCGCTGATCAGGATTCGCGGAATCCGCCGCGCTGTCCTGGCTGCACGGCCGCATCGTCCGTGGCGGCGTACCTGCAGGGCTGCTGGCCCGGGAAGGCCGGCGCGCATCCTGCCTGCCCCGCGCTTCGTCCGGCGGCTCCCATGACAGGAAAAGCCCCCGCTGCTGCGGAGGCCTTTCTGGTGGCTGATTTCAGAAGCGCGTCAGGGGGCGCGCTCCGTCTCCCACGCTGACGCGCCAGCGCGGGCCCCGCAGGGCGGGCGGCTTTGTCAGCAATCACGTGTTTCATGAGGATGACGCGCCCGACACGGGCCGCGCAGATACGATGCCCCGCACAGCACGCTTCACCTTCTGCCCTGTCCGCGCACCCGACGATCCCCGCGATTCCCTGCCCCCGGGCCGCGCCTGCATGAAAAAAGCCCACGCTGCTGCGGAGGCTTTTTCTTTTCTGCCAGTATCATGCCGCCGGAAGGACGCGTTATGGCACGCGTTCCGTCACACCCACGTAGATGCGCTTGGCGCGGGCCTCGTAGGTGTCGGTATAGAGCAGCGTGCGCTCCACTTCCGTGCCGTCCACGTACGTCACGCGGTAGCTGTCCACCACGTAGCCCTTGCGGGCCTTTCGCTCCACGTACTCCTCGTCGGTGTAGGTGACGTACTCGGCCTTCTTGTCCTGGACGATGATGTCCTCGCCGGGCTCCAGCTCCTCAACGGTCTGGGTTTCCAGGGTGTAGGTCACATTCCCCAGGCTCATGCCGTACATGGACACCTTGGCGATCAGCCGCTTGCGGTTGCTGGGATCGCTCTGCACCGCCGCGACAATGTAGATGGCGCCTTCGGTGTTGTTCTTGAACTGCAGGTCGATCTTCCTGCCGTACTGCCAGTACACCGTGGCATCCTTGCCGTAGTCGGTGTAGTTCACCTGGTCGGAATGGGGCTCGCGCTTGAGGATCTGCAGCCCTGCCTGCACCGCCGCGATATACACGGTGCTGCTGGCCTGGCACACGCCGCCGCCAATGCCCATGACATGCTCGCCGTTGGCGTACTCAATGGCGGGATAGAAGCCGTTCTTCTCCGTGCGTTCGCCCACCGTGTCGTTGAAGGAGAAGGTCTCCCCGGGCTGCAGCACCTTGCCGGATATCAGCTGGAAGGAGCGGCGGATGTTGTTGTTGCGATCCTCGGTGCTGGTGGTGGAGATGGAGGTGTACGCCGATGAGCGCAGCTCCACGGTCTTCTTCAGATCCGCCACGGTCACCTGGGGCGCGATTTCCACCGGCTCCAGGGCGATTTCGCCGCTCTCCAGGGTGGATACCATCCGGTAGAGCTGCTCCTTCACGGGCTCGGTGTCCAGGTAGCGTCCCGGCACCTCCTCCTGGAAGGTGAAGGGATCGGTCTTGCTGGGGTCAAAGGATACGATGGTCGCATCCTGCGGCGCGCGGTAGACGTAGTTGCGGATGCTGTCCAGGGTGCTGTCGATCACCGAGGTGTCGCCGCCGGGCATGGCCGTGTAGCCCTCATAGGGCTCGGTCAGCAGCGCCTCCATGGCTTCGCGGCGCTCCGTCAGGGTGCCGGTGTGGCCCTGGGACCAGGCTTCGTTCAGCACATCGTATACATCCACGGTCATGTTCAGCTGGCTGGCGCGGATCTCCGTCACCAGCTTCCCCTGATAGGTCAGCCGGACAGACCAGGCATCGTTGCGCTGCTGGGCCTGGGCCTGCACCGCTGCAACGCCTTCCTCGGCCGTCATGCCGCCCAGGTGGATGCCGTCCACATACACCCCCTGGCAGAACACGTTGTCATAGGATTCCACATACTGCCGGAGCTGCTGCTCCTGCACGCCGTAGTACCCGCCCACGCCCAGGCCGGCCAGCAGCACCATGCACAGGACGATCACCAGCATCGTCCGGAAGATATGCCCGCCGCGCCGGGGCGGCTTGCCGCCGGAGCCGGAATTGCCGCCGGACCCGGTATTGCCGCCGGAGCCATTACCGCCGCCGCCCGTGGGCCAGGGCTGCTGCTGCGGATATGCCGGGCCTCCCCCCTGGGGCGGATAGCCGTTGGGCACATTGTACTGCCCGGACGCATTGCCCCAGTTCTGCCTGGCGTCCTGCGGCTGCTGATAGCCCCCCGGGTAGCTCTGCTGCCGGGGCTGCTGCTCCGGATAGCCATAGCCCTGCTGAGGGGCGCGGTAATTCTGCTGTCGGGGCTGCTGTCCCTGCCGCTGGGAGGCGTAGGCCGTCTGGGGCGAGGGAACCCCCTGCCGGGGCGTGCCCGCGGCGGAGGCTGGCGTCTGTCCCGGAGCCTGCATGGGCTGATAGCCCTGCCGCCCGGCATAAGCGCTGCTCCAGCCGTCCTGCTCCCAGGCCGAACGGGAGGAGGACTGCTGAGGCGCAGGCATCTGTCCGGCGTCGTTCCGCTCGCTCCGCCGCCGTCTCTCCGGCTGCGTGGGCGGCATATAATCGTTGTTGTACACAAGCCTCCTCCTTTCGTGTGATGTTATCGTTTCATCCGTGGAACCTGGCGCGAATGCCCGCCGCCCGACGGGTTCCCCCCGCAGGCAGCTTCCTCCGCGCCCTGCCGGGCCGGCTGATCCGCCCGCCCGTTTATCCCTGCATGGCCCTGATCAGCGCCTGCACGTCCCTGTCCGCGTCGGGCCAGGCATCCGCCGTGCAGCCGGGCAGGCCGTGGCTGTCGCCCTCCTGATGGAAGTCGCTGCCGCCGGTCACCAGCAGTCCCATGCGCCGCGCCATGCCCGCCAGCGCGTCAAAACCCCTTCCCGCCCGGGAAGGGTGATAGACCTCCACGCCCATCAGCCCCTGCTTCTGCCAGGCGGCGAGGAGCGTTCGCAGCGTCATGTCGTCCAGCCCCAGGAGCGTGGGATGCGCCAGCACCGGCACGAAGCCATCGCGGCGCATCACCGCCAGGGCTTCCTCCATGCTCAGCCGCTCGCCCGGCACGTACGCCGGACAGCCCTCCCTCAGGTACCGGTCGAAGGCCTCCTGGGTCGTGGCGACGTACCCCGCCGCCACCATCGCCCGGGCAATGTGCATCCGCCCCACCGTGCCCGCATGGATCAGGCTGTCCGCCGCGAGGGGCTTGCCCAGTCCGGCCAGCTTCTCCAGCATGCGGGCGGCGCGGCTCTCGCGCTTCAGGGCCAGATCATCCACGGTCCGGCGAAGCGTCCGCGCCTCCCCCGTGCCGTAGCCCAGCAGGTGCAGGTTCCGCATCCCCTTCAGGCTCAGCTCGATCCCCGGAAGCACCGGGATGGGCAGCTGCATCCCCCGCAGGCTGTCCGCGCCCCGGAAGGTGTCATGGTCGGTCACCGCCATGACGCTCACCCCCAGGGCCGCGGCCTTTTCCACCAGCTGCGCGGGCGTCAGCACCCCGTCGCTGAAGCTGGTGTGCATGTGCAGGTCAGGTCTTGTCATCGTCGTGCAGGCTGCCCAGGAGGATGTCCTCCGGCAGCTCAGGCTTGTCGGGATTCGACGGCCGTACTTCATCCCAGGGCTTCTTCACCGGCGCGGGAATATCCGCGGCGGCGCGGGGCTTGTCGTCGTCCTCCAGACCCTCGGGAATCTCGCCCGTCTCCATCAGCGCCCGGAACTCCCTGCGGCTGACGGTGTCCATCTTCAGCAGCGCCTCCACCAGCGCGTCGAAACGGTCGCGGTGGTCGCTGATGGCCTTGATGGCCATGTCGTAGGCCTCGTCCAGCAGGCGGCGCACCTCCGCGTCGATGCGGGCGGCAACCTCCTCGGAATAGCCGCGGCTCTGGCCGAACTCCATGCCCACGAACACTTCCTGGTCGCTGTCCAGGTACACCGGGCCGATCTTGTCGCTCATGCCGAACTGGGTCACCATCCGGCGGCACAGCTCCGTGGCGTGCTGCAGATCGCTGGTGGCGCCGGTGGAAAATTCACCCAGACCAAGCTGCTCGGCCGCGTGACCGCCCAGCAGACCCGCGATGCGCGCCATCAGCTGGCTCTGGGTCATCAGGTCGTTCTCCTCGCTGGGCAGGGACAGGGTATGGCCCGCCGCCCGCCCGCGGGGCACGATGGTCACCAGATGCACCTCGTCCGGCCCGGGGATGAAGTGCTCCACCACCGCGTGGCCCGACTCGTGGATGGCCACCATCCGCCGGTCGCGCTCGGTGACCTTGTGGCTGCGCTTCTCCGGGCCCATCTGCACCCGGGCGATGGCGTCCACCAGCATCTGCTGGTCGATGGTCTTCTTCCTTGCGCGGGCCGCCAGAATGGCCGCCTCGTTCATGATGTTCTCCAGCTCCGCGCCGGTGGCGAAGGGCACGCGCTTGGCCACGTTCACCAGATCCACGTCGGCGTCCAGGGGCTTGCCGCGGCTGTGCACCTTCAGGATGGCCACGCGGCCGTTCATGTCGGGATAGTTCACCGTCACCTGCCGGTCGAAGCGGCCGGGACGCAGCAGCGCGGGATCCAGGATGTCCCGGCGGTTGGTGGCCGCCATGACGATCACGCCCTCGTTCACCGCGAAGCCGTCCATCTCCACCAGCAGCTGGTTCAGGGTCTGCTCGCGCTCGTCATGCCCGCCGCCCAGGCCCGCGCCGCGGTGACGGCCCACCGCGTCGATCTCGTCGATGAACACGATGGCCGGCGCGGCCTTCTTGGCCTGGTCAAACAGGTCGCGGACACGGCTGGCGCCCACGCCCACGAACATCTCCACAAAGTCGGAGCCGGAAATGCTGAAGAACGGCACCCCCGCCTCGCCGGCCACAGCCTTGGCCAGCAGCGTCTTGCCCGTGCCGGGAGGGCCCACCAGCAGCACGCCCTTGGGAATGCGCGCCCCCAGCTCCGTATAGGCCTTGGGGTTGCGCAGGAAGTCCACCATTTCCTTGAGCTCTTCCTTCTCCTCGTCCGCGCCGGCCACGTCGGCAAAGGTGATCTTGTTCTTGCCGGGATCCTGCACCCGGGCGCGGCTCTTGCCGAAGGACATGACCTTGTTGCTGCCGCCGCTCTGGGCGCGCATCATGAAGTACCACAGCGCCATGAAGATGCCCGCCACCAGCAGGAAGGGCAGGAAATCATACC
>JBJEYH010000088.1:0-1620 GCA_051886675.1 Aristaeellaceae bacterium | reverse complement strand
GCTGGTGGAGCACAACAGCCACCGCTACCTGCGCAAGGTCAAGAAGCTGGACGGCATTCAGGTGCTGCTCCAGTCCTACGACCGGGAGTACGACGCGGAAACCGTTCAGCTGAACGAATGCACCTTCCTGGGCCGCGCCGTGAAGCTGGAAATCACCCTGTAACCCATCCCCTTGACGAACGATAAGGAGCTTTGTTTGAAGCATTTGAAGAAGCAATCGGTCGCCGCGTAAGCCGGGAGGCTGCAGCGGCCAGCAGGCGTGCATCCTCCCGTCCGACCCCATCCCACCGATGACCGACGGAGGAGCAACCCCATGAACCGTGAGAACAAACGCAAAACCTGCGATAAGCATTACTACAGAACCCATCCCTGCGACGAGGCCTTCACCTGCCGCAGCTGCGGCTGGCGGGTGACGCCCCAGGGCGCGGGCAGCCGGCACCGCAACCACTGCCCCAACTGCCTGTGCAGCGTCCACCTGGACATCGAGCCCGGCGACCGGGAGGCCGACTGCGGCGGACTGATGGAGCCCATCGCCGTGTGGGTGCGCAAGGATGGCGAATGGGCCATCCTGCACCGGTGCAGGGTGTGTGGCTGGATATCCTCCAACCGCCTGGCCGCCGACGATAACCCCATCAAGCTGATGTCCATGTCCCTGCGGCCCCTGACCAGCCCACCCTTCCCGCTGGAGCGGCTGAAGGCGCAGGCGGAGGAATAACCCCTATCCGTACAAAGCACGGCAGCCGCGAAGCCCCATCGCTTCGCGGCTGCCGTTGCTTTATGGATTGATCTCCACCGGCCAGAGCGCGTCGAACCGCGCCAGCTCCTGGGTCAGCCCGCCGATTTCCTCGTAGCGGTCCAGCACCGCCTGCACCTGCTCCGCCGGGAAGGCCACCTCGCCCGTCACCGGCGCCCAGCCCTCCTGCTCGAAGGACACCGTCACCGGCGCGCCCTTCTGCCGGACGATGGCCTCGGCAAGGGGCAGGCTGGCGGCCGTCAGGCACACGGCGTAATCCTCGAAGTAGATGGTGTCGTACTCGCTGATGTCCGCCGCCACGGGGAATACGTAGTCCGTCTGCCCCACGGTGACGCGCAGCGTATCCGCGCCCAGCATCTCCGGGGTCACCAGGGAAAAGGTCAGCCGCAGGAATATCGCGCCCTCGTTGGGCATGTCGATATAGTCCAGGTAGGCGATCAGCTCGCCATCCTCCAGGGCCGTTTCGCCCATGAAGGGCTGGTCGAGGGGCCGGATCACCGTGTCCACCCCGCCCGCTGTCGTGCTGACCATGCAGTTCTCCGTCCGGCGCAGGGCCATGCCGTCCGCCTCCGCCAGCGCCGCCGCGGGCAGCAGCAGCGCCAGCAGCAGCGCCGCCATCCGTCTGACGTTCATCCTCATGCTTGCCTCCTTCCGGCGGGCGCTTCCCCGCCTGCACCGATCATACCACACATTTCCCTCCGATTCAACCGCGCACCTCCCGAACAGAAATCAACACTATGGGCAAAAAAGCCTCCTTCGCTTGTATTTTCTTTGATTCCGGCGAAAATTTCGCTTGCTATTTTCTAAAATCCGGCATATAATAGGCGCGGTTGAATCCTTCGGGTCTGTGGTTGCAAGCCGATGCC
>JBJEYH010000087.1:0-1622 GCA_051886675.1 Aristaeellaceae bacterium | reverse complement strand
GTGATCGAAATAAGTGGTGGAGTCTGTCATCATGTGCCGAAGGGCCGTGATTTATCTCGATTGAATATTGCGGGCGGAATCTGCCGCTTTGCAGCATCATGATCACGAGGGCAGAGCCATATGCTTATGTGGCTCTGCCCTGCTTGTTTTCCCCGGCCCCGTGACAGACGCCGTCACCCTGCAAGAAAGGAGTATGCCATTTGAATTCCAGGGCGCGACTGCTGGAAAAGTTCAAGGAGGCCGCGGCCTCCGTCCTGCCCATCACGCTGATTGTGGCCGTGATGTGTCTGTCCTTTATTCCCATCACAACCGACCTGATGCTTTCCTTCCTCATCGGCGCGGTGCTGCTGATTGTGGGCATGGGCCTGTTCACCATGAGCTCGGACGTGTCCATGACGCAGATCGGCACCCACATGGGCGCCAAGCTCACCAAAAGCAAAAACCTCCGGCTCATCCTCGCCGTCAGCCTGCTGCTGGGCATCGCCATCACCGTGGCCGAGCCCGACCTGCAGGTGCTGGCCGCCAACGTCCCCACCATCAACACCACGGTGCTGATTATCACCGTGGCGGTGGGCGTGGGCCTGTTCCTGATGCTGAGCATGCTGCGCATTCTCTTCGCCATTCCGCTCAAGTGGCTGCTGATCGCCCTGTACGGCGTGGTGTTCCTGCTGGCGGCCTTCACCAACCCCGACTACCTGGCCGTGGCCTTCGACTCCGGCGGCGTGACCACCGGCCCCATGACGGTACCCTTCATCATGGCCCTGGGCGTGGGCGTGGCCTCCATCCGCTCCGACGGCAACGCCCAGACCGACTCCTTCGGCCTGGTGGCGCTGTGCTCGGTGGGCCCGGTGCTGGCGGTGCTGCTGCTCAGCTTCGTCTACCGGGACGTGCCTGACAGCGCGGCGTCCTCCGTGATGCAGTCCTACGCCGACACGGTGGCCCTGGGCCGCGGCTACTGGGAGGCCCTGCCCACCTATCTGGGCGAGGTCATCATGGCCATGCTGCCCATCGTGGTGTTCTTCCTGATCTTCCAGTTCGCCGCGCTGAAGCTGCGCCGGGTGCCCTTCATGCGGATCATGCTGGGTCTGGGCTGCACCTGCGTGGGCCTGATGCTCTTTCTCACCGGGGTGAACGTGGGCTTCTCCTCCCTGGGCTTTATCCTGGGCGAGCGGCTGTCCGCGCCGGGGCTTCGGTTCCTGCTGATTCCCGTGGCGATGGTCATGGGCTGGTTCATCATCAACGCCGAGCCCGCCGTCCACGTGCTCAACAAGCAGGTCGAGGAGCTCAGCGCCGGCGCCATCTCCGAGCAGGCCATGCACTACAGCCTGTCCATCGCCGTGTCCGCGGCCATGGGGCTGGCCATGCTCCGGGTGCTGACGGGCATCTCCATCATGTGGCTGCTGGTGCCCGGGTATCTCCTCGCGCTGGTGCTGACCCTGCTGGTGCCCCAGACCTTCACCGCCATCGCCTTCGACTCCGGCGGCGTGGCCTCCGGCCCCCTGACGGCCACCTTCATGCTGCCCTTCGCCATGGGCGCGTGCAGCGCCATGGGCGGCAACATCATGACCGACGCCTTCGGCCTGGTGGCGCTGGTGGCCATGATGCCGCTGATCACCGTGCAG
>JBJEYH010000086.1:0-1623 GCA_051886675.1 Aristaeellaceae bacterium | reverse complement strand
CTGTTCCGCCGGGAGGAGCATGACCGCCGCGCCGTGCTGACCTGCCTGTCCATGGTCAGCAACTGCGGCTACATGGGGTATCCGGTGATCATCGCCACCATGGGCGAGGACGCGCTGATTTACGCGGTGGTGTTCGTGGCGGCCTTCAACCTCATGAGCTGGACCATGTGCGCGTACTATTTCGGCGGGAAGGAGGCCATGCAGCCCAGGCGGCTGCTGAGCAATCCCTCGCTGATCGCGGTGATCATCGGCCTGACGCTGTTCCTCACGGGCTGGCGGCTGCCGGGGTTCATCAACAGCGCCCTGTCCATGCTGGGCGAAACCACCACCCCCCTGGCGATGTTCGTCATCGGCGCTCGGCTGATTTCCCTCCGGCCCCATCACCTGAAGGATCCCAAGCTGCTGCTGGTATGCCTTCTGCGGCTGCTGGTGTTCCCGCTGTGCCTGCTGCTGCTGCGCCTGACGCCCCTGTCCCGCACGGTGGTGGACGCGCTGTACCTGTGCACGGCCATGCCCTGCGCCGCCCTGACCGCCATGCAGGCCGATCTGTTCGACTGCGACAGGGAGCTGGCCTCCCGGGGCGTGGCGGTGAGCACCGCGCTGTCGCTGATCACCGTGCCCCTGATGCTGATGCTGATCTGATCCCCCTGCATGCTATCGAATGAGAGGAGGCGTTTTCCATGGCCTATCGCGGACGGCACCAGCACCGCAGCCGCTTCGGATGCCTTGCGCGCATTGTGACCTTCCTGGCGCTTGCGGCGCTGCTGATCTACCCCTTCGCCGAGCCCTTCATGCTGGAGGTGGAAAGCGTCACCCTCACCAGCAGCGATCTGCCCTCGGATATCGGCCAGCTGCGCATCGTGTACCTGTCGGATATCCACCAGGGCACCTTTTTCTCCCAGAGCCGGGTGGATGACCTGGTCAAGCGCATCAACACCCTGAACGCCGACCTGGTGCTGCTGGGCGGCGATTACGCCGAGGACAGCGACGGCGCGGTCTCCTTCTTCCGCACGCTGCCCAACATCCATGCCCGCTACGGGGTCTACGCCGTCATGGGCAACCATGACCGCACCGTCCCCGAGAGCAACCTGCAAACCATGCAGACCGTCATGATCTCCAAGGGCATCACCCCCGTGATCAACGACGTGATCTCCGTGCGCATCGGGGTGAGCAACATCTACATCGCCGGCATCGACGACGTGAACACCGGCTGGCCCGATCTGGCCGGCGTGGCCGCCCGCACATGGGCGGAGGACTATGTGATCTTCCTCTCCCACAGCCCGGAGGTCATCCCCGACGCCCATAAGTGTTCCGACATGAACGGCAAGCGCGGCTGGTTCGACCTGGGGCTCTTCGGCCACACCCACGGCGGACAGATCGCCCTCATCGGCAAGTATCTGGGCATCTCCAAGGTGTCCGACCAGTACGAGCAGGGCTGGATCGTCGAGAACCGCATCAACATGCTCATCAGCCGGGGCGTGGGCACCTCCGTGCTGCCCATCCGCATCGGACGCAGGCCGCAGATTCACGTCATCACCGTCAAGAGCAAGTGACGCCTCACAGCACGTTGCCCCAGGTGAAGGCGTCCCGGTGATGGATATGCCCGGCGCACTCCCGCAGGGT
>JBJEYH010000085.1:0-1626 GCA_051886675.1 Aristaeellaceae bacterium | reverse complement strand
AGCCAGGTCAGCGGAATGACGAACAGCACGCCCACCAGCTTGCAGATAATGCCGGAGAGGCCCAGAACCGTCATGCCGCCCACAATCGACTTAGTCTTTGCCATAAATCATTTCCTTTCCCTGGTCCGCCAGGAAGCTTCCTTATGCATAACACTGCTTATTATACGCCGAAAAAGGGCAAGGTACAAGGGGATTCTTCCGCGGAGAAACCGGGGTTCACCAAAATATCACTTGCAATTTCCCTGCGGGCATGGTTTAATGGAACTTGATCATCATGGATAAATAACAGGATGGTAATGCAATGGAAATCAACTGGTATCCGGGCCATATGGCCAAGGCGAAGCGGCTGCTTTCGGATCAGCTGGGCCGGGTGGACGTGGTCATCGAGCTGTGCGACGCGCGTCTGCCCCACGCCAGCCGCAACCCCGACCTGGACAGGCTCATCAGCGGGAAGAAGCGGGTGCTGCTGCTCAACAAGGCGGATCTGGCGGATCCCGCCGTCACCAGCAGGTGGCTGAATCATTTCCGCGCCCAGGGCATCGACTGCGCGCCCTTCAACGCGGCCTCGGGCAAGGCCAAGGACGCATTGGCCCTCATCGATCAGGCGGCGAAGGAAATGGTGGAGCGCGCCGCGCACAAGGGCGTTCGCAAGACCGTGCGGGTGATGGTGGTGGGCGTGCCCAACGTGGGCAAGAGCACCTTCACCAACCGGCTGCACGGCGGAGCCATCGCCAAAACCGGCGACCGTCCGGGCGTCACCCGCGCCAACCAGTGGGTGCGCATCACCCCCTACCTGGAGCTGCTGGACACCCCCGGCCTGCTCTGGCCCCGCCTGGACGATCAGGTGGCGGCGCGGCGGCTGTGCTACATCGGCACGGTGAAGGACGACGTGGTGGATCTGCCCATGCTGACCATTCACCTGCTGGAGGACATGCTCGCCGTCAAGCCTCAGACGGTGATGGAGCGCTTCCGCATCAAGGAGCCCGGATTGCAGGGCGAGGCGCTGCTGGAGGCGGTGTGCCGGGGCCGGGGCTTCCTGATGAAGGGCGGCGTGTGCGACTACGACCGCTGCTGCGCGGTGGTGCTGGACGAGTTCCGCGGGGGCAAGCTGGGCCGCATCAGCCTGGAAACGCCGGAGAAGGAACGCCTGCGCCCGGTGATCCGCGGTGCGAAGGATGAAAAGCCGGAGGAAAGCCATGGCGAGGATTGACCGGGAAGCCCGGGTGCGCGAGCTGGCCCGGACGGACGAGGCCTTCTGGAGCCAGGGGATCGTGCTGGCAGGCATGGACGAGGCAGGCCGGGGCCCACTGGTGGGCAACGTGGTGGCCGCCTGCGTGGTGATGCCCTCCGCGCCGCTGCTGCCCTGGGTGGACGACAGCAAGAAGCTGTCGGAAAAGCGGCGGGAGCAGGTGTATCAGGAGATCATGGCCACGGCGCTGTACGTGGGCGTGGGCCAGGCGACCCCGGAGGAAATCGACCGGCTGAACATCCTGGAGGCCACCCGCAAGGCCATGCGGGAAGCGGCGGCGCAGGTGCCGGCGGAGGTCTTCCTCATCGACGCGGTGACGAACCTGGGCCTGAAGGGGCAGGAGGTGCCCATCATCAAGGGCGACGCCACCTCCTACA
>JBJEYH010000084.1:0-1630 GCA_051886675.1 Aristaeellaceae bacterium | reverse complement strand
GTTTTGTTGACAACATTGCATGCCGGAAGCCTTTGGTTCGCTAAACGATCATTTACATCAGGATAGCGCCGGGCACATATCCGCAGACGGTCTGCTTTGCATAAATATTCATTTTTTATCCGGAATTTTTGATTTCCCTCTTTACTCCGCTGCGCCGGGATGGTATAATGTGCGAAATTTCATTGATATAGGAGGGATCCCCATGCGCATCGTGGTGAAAATCGGCACGTCCACTCTGGCGCACCCTTCGGGGCATTTGAATATCCGCCGGGTGGAGGCGCTGTGCCGTGTCATGAGCGACATCAAAAACGCGGGACATGAACTCATTCTGGTCTCCTCCGGCGCCATCGGCATGGGCGTCGGCAAGCTGGGGCTGCGGGAGAAGCCGGAGGACATGCCCTCCAAGCAGGCTGCCGCCGCCGTGGGCCAGTGCGAGCTGATGTACACCTATGACAAGCTGTTCAGCGAATATCACCACACCGTGGCCCAGCTGCTGATCACCGGCGACGACACCGCCAACGAGATCCGGCACCGGAACTTCACCAACACCCTGAACCGGCTGCTGGAGCTGGGGGCGCTGCCCATCCTCAACGAAAACGACACCGTGGCCACCGACGAGATCGTCATCGGCGACAACGACACCCTGGCCGCCATCGTGGCCCGGAGCGTCCATGCCGATCTGCTGATCCTGCTGTCGGATATCGACGGCCTGTACACCGCCGATCCCCACACGGACCCGGAGGCCAGGCTGCTGCGCCGGGTCACCAAAATTGACGACAATATCCGCAAGCTGGCCGGCGTCAGCGTCACCCGGCAGGGCACCGGCGGCATGGTCACCAAGCTCCGGGCGGCGGAGATTTGCCTGGCCTGCGGCTGCGGCATGGTCATCGCCAACGGAAACAACCCCGCCAACCTGTACGACATCCTGGACGGCAAGCCGGTTGGCACCGCTTTTATGGAGAAATGCTTATGAAACAAATGCTGGAAAACGCGAAAGCCGCCAAGCGGGAAGTGGCGAACCTGACCACCGAGCAGAAAAACGCCGCTCTGAATGCCATGGCCCAGGCGCTGCTGTCCCAGGAAGAGGAGATCCTGGCAGCCAATACCCTGGACCTGGAGGCGGCAAAGGAACACATCTCCCCCGTCATGCTGGACCGGCTCCGGCTGACCTCTGCCCGGATCGCGGGCATGGCCGACGGCATCCTTCAGGCGGCGGCGCTGCCGG
The DNA here is from genome assembly GCA_051886675.1 of Aristaeellaceae bacterium. GTDB lineage: Bacteria > Bacillota > Clostridia > Christensenellales > Aristaeellaceae > UBA11524. Next base: position 405 of record JBJEYH010000084.1, on the reverse strand, counting down.
ACCCGGTGGGGCAGGTTTTGGAAAGCCACACCCGCTCTGACGGTCTGCGGATCGACAAGGTCTCGGTGCCCATGGGGGTCATTGCCATCATCTACGAGAGCCGTCCCAATGTCACCAGCGACGCGGCGGCCCTGGCGTTGAAGAGCGGCAACGTCTGCGTCCTCCGGGGCGGCAAGGAAGCCTTCCGCAGCGCCAGCGCCATTGTCGCCGCCCTGCGCTCCGGTCTGAAGCACTGCGGCGTCACGGAAAACGCGGTGAATCTGGTGCGGGACACTTCAAGGGCCAGCGCCACGGCCCTGATGACCGCCAACGGCTATATTGACCTGCTGATCCCCCGGGGCGGCGCGGGGCTGATCAACGCCTGCGTCCGCACCGCCACGGTGCCCTGCATCGCCACCGGCACCG
>JBJEYH010000083.1:0-1632 GCA_051886675.1 Aristaeellaceae bacterium | reverse complement strand
CGGCGTAGGCGTACTCCGCCGTCTGGGCGATGGTGCGGGCCAGGTTGGGCGGGCAGCAGTAGCTCATGATGTACTCGGTGCGCTCCTGGCCCCAGACCAGCTCGTAGGGCAGCTCTTTGGCCCGGCGCAGCATGTTCTCGTAGAAGAAGCGCCTGCCGTCCAGGCTGATGCCCGCCATGTTCACGTTGAGCATCATGCGCTCGAGCATGTCCATGTATTTGGCGGAGGGATCCATCAGGAACATGCGCCACGCCCAGAACACCCCGCCCAGGGAGGCGCAGGTCTCGTTGTAGGCGGTGACGTTGGGCAGCTGGTATTCGTAGCCGTAGGCCTGATGCACCAGCTGGTGGTGGAAGAAGTTGCCGTAGGGGGACGCGCCGTTGTACAGCGCGCCGCAGCCGCCGGTGATGTACATCTTCTGCGTGACCAGGTGATCCCACACGGACTCCACCACCGTGCGGTAGTCGGGATCGCCCTCCTCCAGGTACAGGTCGGCGACGCCGGCGTACAGGTAGTTGGCGCGCACGGCATGGCCGATGATCCTGCGGTGCTCCTTGAGGGGGAGGCTGTCCTGGTTGTCGTCCATGCCGTTCTTCACGGAGTCCCGCAGCTGGATGGCCAGCCGGGCGATGCGCAGGTATTCCGCGTCGCCGGTGGTGCGGTACATCTCGATCAGCCCCATGTAGTGGGAGGGGCATACGGCGGTCTGCACCTCGCCGGTGCGGGCGGCGGTGTCGTAGAGGTCGCGGAGATAATTGGCGGCCTTCTTCGCCACGTTCAGGAAGCTGTCGCGGCCGGTGAGGCGGTAGTACAGGCAGGCGGAGGTGAACATGTGGCCCATGTTGTACACCTCAAAGTCGTTGATGTCCCCCTGGCGGGAAACGCCGTTGCCCTGCCTTTCGCCGATGATCTGCTTGGTGGACAGGTAGCCGTCGGGCAGCTGCGCCCGGGAGAACAGCGCGATGTATTCCTCCAGCTGGTCAAGCAGCGCCTGATTGCCCGTGCGCACCGCCGTGTACACGGCGGACTCCATCCACTTGTAGAAGTCGCCGTCGCCAAAGACCGTCCCGGCGAATTCGCCCTCGGCCTCGCCCGCGGCGATGCGGAAGTTCTCCACCACATGGCTGATGTCCGGGCTCTCGAACATGTGCTGCAGGTGCGATACGGTCACCTGCGCGCAGGTGTCGAAGCGCTCCTTGTACAGCCCGCCCGTCCAGCGGATGTCCTGATAGGGGATGCCATTCGCTTTGGCATAGGGGGAACGGGAAACGTCAGTCAGCATCAGAGGAGTCCTTTCTCCGCCAGCGCCTTCTTCAGCGCGGCAGCGCCGAAGCGGGGCGAGGACAGGGTCGGCTTGCCACAGGCGGCGGTAATGTCCTTCTCCACATAGGCCATGGAGCCCTGGGCCAGCACGATCACGTCCACCTGGTCGACGATCTTCCCGGCGGCCTCCAGCAGCAGGCGGCGGAACTGGGCCTGATCCAGCCCGAAGGCCCCATCGATCAGCCCGTCCACCAGCGTCACATGGCGGCCCATGGCCCGGGCCACCCGGTTGATGGTGCCCTTGGTGGGCTCCAGGGTGGTGGGCAGGGTGGCCAGCACGCCGATGCGGCTGCCCAGGCGCACGGCCTC
>JBJEYH010000082.1:7775-30828 GCA_051886675.1 Aristaeellaceae bacterium | reverse complement strand
GCCCCTGCACCCGCGCAAGGGGCATCGCCCCTTGACCCTTTTCCGCTGGCGCGATTACTTGCGGAGCGCGGAACCTGCCGTTTCCCTCGCGGGCGGACTGCGTCGCCTGCTTGGAAACTCCGGCTTCTTTCCGTTCCTTTTTTCTTTTTCTTTCTGTTGCGCCTGGGCTGCCGCCCAGACCTGCGCAGGGGCTATCGCCGCCCCTGCACCCGCGCAAGGGGCATCGCCCCTTGACCCTTTTCCGCTGGCGCGATCACTTGGAGGGGGGTCAATCTGCGTTCAGGGGGCGGCGGTAGAAGGACAGCGGCGGCAGGTAGGTTACCTCGTCCACCGGCGGGAAGCGCGTGGGATCCGCCTGCCACGCGAAGGACAGCATCGCCCCCGGACCCGGCCTGCGCTCCGGCGTCAGGTAGATGTGGTTGCGGTCCTCCCTGTTCGCCCGGAAGGCCGTCAGCGCAATCGGGCCCTGCGCGTCCTCCAGGGTGAAGCCGCACTGCGCCGCGTCCCCCGTGGAGCAGGCGAAGCCCAGGGTCATGTTCCCGAAGGTCAGGCACAGCCGCCCGTCCTCCAGCACCTCGGCGCGCTCCAGCGACGGCGCCTCGAAGGCCGGGAAGCCTTCCAGCAGATGATGCGCCGCCTGCCGGGCCAGCTTTTCGCCCAGCATCATCTGGGCGTGGGCGCTGTTGTGGATGCCATCGGACATGGCGCAGTTGGTGGTGGAGAGGATATGCACCCCCGGCAGGGTCTGCGCCGCGGTCAGCTGCGCCTGGCGCACCTGGCCCCAGGCATCGTCCTCGCGGCAGTCCAGGAAGCGGTTCAGCTGGAAGGTGAAGAAGGGGATCTCGTACCCCAGCTCCCTGCGCAGGGCCTGCACCATGGCGGTGAAGCGCTCCAGATACTTCGGCGCGTTCTCCCGGTCGCCGTCGGAGCAGCCCTGGTACCACACCACGCCTGCGTAGCGGCCGCGGGTTTCGCGGATCTTGTCCACCATGTTGCTGTACAGGTCGCCCTCACCCGGCACCCACCGGGCCATGGGGGATCCGCCCAGGGCGGTCTGCACCAGGCCCACCGGGCAATGGGAGAAATCCGCGAAGTTCTTGGCGAAGGACAGGTAGGGCGATACGCCGGGGATGCCCATTTCCTCATTGGGGAGGGAGGGGGCGCCGGTGCTTTCGTTCATGGGATGGGTGGCCAGATCCCACCGGCTGCGGTTGCGGTAGAGATGCACGTCCAGCCGGGGGGGATCCATGGCGTAGTCCCAGGCATGCCCGGCGGAGTTGGACTGCCCGGCGATGATGAACACATTGCCCACGCCCAGGTGCAGCGCCACGTCGCCCCTGTACAGCCAGGTGATGCCCGGCTGGGTGCTCCTGGTTTCCAGGCTGGTTTCGATGCGGTACAGCCCGCCGGCGGGGATGCGGATGGTATCCTCAAAGGTGCCGGTGAAGTCGGGGTTGACGCGGGCGGCCAGGGGCGTCCAGGGGATGACGGCGGCGTTGTCGTCCTCCCGCACCACCCGGTACAGGGGCGTCACCTGCGCCACGCCCACCTGGATGGCCGCCGGATGCACCTGAAACTCCCCCGCCAGCACCGCGGAGGCATAGCCGTTTTCCTGCTGAAGAATCTCCCAGTCCGAGGGGGCTGTGCGAAGGGTGATGCCATGCATATCAGTTCTCTCCTTTGTCCGTCCGGCTCAGGCTGAGCCAGTACTGGTCGTTCTGCCGCTGGATGTAGTCCTCGATGCCGTCCTCGCGCATCTGGCCGATAACCCGGTCCCACATCATGAGGGGATCCTCATCCCCCAGGATCACCTTCACAAACTCCTGGAACGCCGTGGCCGTGGAGAACCGCTCCGAGGATTCCTTGGGATAGATCATGAAGCGCTCCGGCCGGCTGACCGGCGTGGCCTGCTCCCGGGCCTGGCTGACGCTCCGGCTGGCCAGCACCACGCAGGGCTCGCCGTAGCGGATGAAGTTCATCTCCGTCAGCTCGAAGTCCTTGTCGGAGCCGCCCCAGGTGGCCAGCCCCGCAAACAGCGTCATGGACGGATACTTGTTGTTCAGCTCGTCCCGGAGGGTGCCGGTTTCGGCCTCCAGCAGCAGGGTGCAGGTGCCGTCATCGTTCCAGCGGTAGTCGATGCCCTCCAGCCCGTACTTGCCCATGAACACGCCCTCCTCCGACAGCAGATAGTCGAACAGGCGCAATATCCGGTCCAGCTTTTCCTCGTCCACGCCGGAGGATATGAACGACTCCGACCAGAAGGGCAGGCTGCTGTTGCAGTAGATCACCCCGTCGGAGACGGGGAACATGGGCAGCACGTCCACGCAGTCCTCAAAGGGCGTGTCCTGATACTGGTACCAGACCTCCGCCAGCTCCTGCATGGCGGCGGGAGACGATTTGTACTCCAGCGCGCCCAGCCGGCCCGCCGCGAAATCCGCCAGCACCTCCTGGGGATTCTTCACGTAGAAGTCCGGATCCAGGCCGCCCGTTTCGTACAGGGCGCGGAAGGCCACCACCACCTGGCGGAAATCCTCGCTGTACCAGGAGGGAATGTAGCGCCCGTCCCGCTCGATCCAGTCGTAGGTGTTGCAGTCCGGGGCGATGCCCAGCATCACCCATTTGCCCAGGGCGGTGAGGCTGTTGACGTTGTAGCCGATGGTGTCATCCAGGCCGTTGCCGTCGGGATCGTCCCGGGCGAAGGCCGCCACCAGGGCGATGAATTCGTCCAGGTTCTGCGGATTGTCCAGGCCCAGGTTGTCCATCCAGTCCCGGCGGACGATCATGGCCGCGTCGGTGCTGGAAAGGATCGTGTCCAGGAAGGAGATGCGCGGGATCGCGTAATACCGGCCGTCCTTCCAGGCGGTGTAGTCCACCAGGGCCATGGTGCGCTCCAGGTTGGGGTAGGCGGAAAGATCCTCGGGCAGGGGCTGGATGCGGCCCGTCTCGATCAGATGCTCGTAGAAGGCGGTATCGTTGGCGTCGTTGGAGGAGATGGTCAGGGTGGTGAACACGTCGGGCAGGCTGTCGGTGGCGCTAAGCATCTGATAGTATTCCTTGTAGTTGACCCAGTCCACCGAGACCGGCGTCACGCTGATGTTCAGCATGCTCTCCATGTATTCGCGCATGGCGTCCTGCTGCACGTCGTTCATCCTGTCAATGTTCCAGAAGCCGATGCTGATGTCCAGGCGGGGCTGGGGCTCGGAGGTCTTTTCCGGCGTGCCGCCCGCGCAGCCCGTCAGCACAAGCAGCGCCGCCATCAGGCACAGCGTCAGTCGCGCGGTTCTGCTCATGGGGCGGGTTCCTCCTCGTGACGGTAGCTGCTGGGCGTCATCTGCGTGGTTTTCTTGAACACCCGGGCAAAGTAGAAGTAATCGTGATACCCCACCATCGCCGCCACCTGCGACACGGGCAGATCCGTGGTGGTGAGCAGGTCGATGGCGTGGCGGATGCGCAGGTCGGTCAGGTAGCTGTTGAGGGTCTGGTTCATGGTCTGGCGGAACAGCTGCCCGGCGTAGTTCAGGTTCATGTGGCACAGATCCGCCAGGGTCTGCATGGAGATGTCCTCCATGTAATGCTCGTCCATGTAGGCCAGCATCGCGTTGACGGCCTTGTTGCGGGTGGGCGCGGCGGGCGCGGCGGCCTTCTCGGGGGAACGGCTCCGGGCGTCGAGCAGGTCGCAGGCCTTGTCCACCACATGCATCAGCTCATCCCGGCTGAAGGGCTTGACGCAGTAGCCCAGGGCATTGTAGAGCATGGCCGACTGGGCGTAGGTGAAGTCCGCGTAGCCGCTGATGACAATGAACAGCGTCGGCAGGCCCTCCTCCTGTGCCCTGCGCAGAAGCTCCAGCCCGCCCATGCCCGGCAGCCGCACATCCACAAAGGCCAGGTCGGGCTTTTTCTCCCGCAGGTAGTCCCAGGCGGAAAGCCCGTCGTAGAACTCGGCGGTGAAGGCGAAATGCTCCATATCGCGCAGCGTGGCCTTCAGACTCTTGATGACCCATTTTTCATCATCGATCACAATGGCGGAATACATGGCTGTCTCCTTTCTCAGCCGCGGCGGGGCGGGGCGGTTGGAATGCGGATGCGGATCCCTGTGCCCTCCCCCTCGCGGGAGTCAATGGTCATGGCATACTCCTTGCCGTAGTAAAGGACAATGCGGCTGTTCACGTTCAGGATGCCGATGCCCTCGTGATGCTTGTCGTCCATGGCGCGCAGGTGGTCGGGAGCGTTGCTGGAGCGGTGGTCGGTGGATTCGCTCAGCCCTTCCCGGATGGCCGCCAGCCGCCCGGCGGACATGCCCACCCCCGTATCCCGGATGTCGATGACCAGCTCGTCCTCCTCCAGGACGGTGGCGATGGTCACCTCGCCCGGCCTGAGGCTGGGCTCCAGCCCGTGGACGATGGCGTTCTCCACCAGGGGCTGGATGATCATCTTGGGAATGCGGAAGTCGAGGGTATCCTCCTCCAGGGCGAAGCGCACCCGGAAGCGGTCCTCGAAGCGGTGGGACTGGATCTTCAGGTAGGCGTCCACGATGGCCATCTCCTCGGTGAGGGTGACCATGTCGCTGCCCTGGATGCTGTAGCGGAAAATATTGGCCAGGGCGCCGGTGACCTCGATGACCTCATCGTTCTGGCCGTCGGCGGACATGCCGCAGATGACGGTGAGCGTATTGTAGAGGAAGTGGGGATTGATCTGGCTGCGCAGGAAGGCGATCTCGGTCTGCCGGTTGTTCAGCTCCAGGTCCATCATCTTGGTGTAGTTGTCGATGATCACCTGGTTCTGATGCTCCAGCTCCTGGAGCATGTCGCTGAAGAAGTGGAAGATGTCGCTGATTTCCGAGCAGCTGTAGCGCTGGCCTCCGGGATCCGTATACAGGGGCAGGGATCGCTGGCCGCCCTCGGAGATCTGCTGCATGATGCCCGTCAGGCGCTGCAGCGAGCTGGACACCGGGAAGCAGGTGGCGATGAAGCACACCAGCATCAGCACCAGGATCACCAGGATGCTGGCGCTCAGGCGGAGGCTGACCATCTGGGAGGCCCGCAGGTCATGGGCCACGTCGAAGAGGATGTACAGCCGGCTGCCGGAGTCCGTCACGGAATAGACGCGGATGAAGTAGCGCGTGCCCTGGATCTGGACGTCCGCCTGCCCGTCGCCGGTCTGCAGGCCCTCGGGCAGCTGGCTGAAGAGCTCGTCCCGGCCGTAGATCAGGCTGCCGTACTCGTCGGTGAGGAGGATGTCCGGGGTGACGCCGGCGTAGGGGCTGGCATCGGGGGCGGCGTCGGTGTTGAAGAAGCGGTTGTTGTTGATGGCCAGGAACACCGTGCCCAGGTAGCGGTTCTGCCCGGTGACGGACAGGCGGTGGATGGGGATGGACAGGATGTGGCAGTCCGCGCCGGCCACGCGAAGGGTCCCCTGGCTCTGGAAGGCGTAGCTGGAGGTGCGGATCACCCCGGTGTAGCGCTCATAGACCTGGGGCGAGGTGCACAGGGAGATGGAATTGCCCTCGGGGCTGATGACGGCGATGTCCATCAGGTTGGCGTTGAGGGCGATGGTGTTGTTGAGCAGGTTGTAGATCTGCTGATAGGCGTCGTAGCGCTGGGCGGCATCGGTGAGCTCCACATAGTCCTGCACGGCGTTGTTGTAGGCCACGGAATAGGCGATGTTCCTGTAGGACACGTAGGACTGCCGCACCGACTGGGCCAGCTGGGCGGAATAGAGCGCCTGATAGTTTTCCAGGTTCTCCTTCTGGGTGCTGGTGTAGCTGTAGTTGCTCCACAGCAGAATGGCGCAGATGCACGCCACCGCAACGCACATGAGCATCAGCAGCTGCCTGCGCAGCGTCAGCAGCCTGCGGGAAAAGCGACGTCTTGCCATAGGACCTCCGGCGGCGACAGAAAACGCCTGGTTTTACCGATATTTTAATACAGGATTCCGGCCAATGCAAGGACACACCCGGAGAAAAAGAATCGTTTCCCGACCGGATCGGCCATTTTCGCCGTGCAACAGGAATTATATTTGTGCGATATGGACGAATTATCCTGCGAAAACTTAAATATTTGCATAAAGCAAGAGAATTTTTCCATGGCCTAACTGGCAAAAATTCGGTAAAATTCAGACAACATCATTTCTTTTGAGAGGGTGACCTTGCATGACAGCCAGAGGGGCGACGCGTTCTCCCGTTGTTAACAGCCCGAAAAAGAGCATCTGGAAGCGGATGTGGGAACAGAAGCTGCTGATTCTCATGTCCCTTCTGCCCATGGCTCTGCTGATCATTTTCAAGTACGTGCCCATCTACGGCGTCCTGATCGCCTTCAAGAACTACAAGGCGTCCAAGGGCGTGTGGGGCAGTGCATGGCTTGATCCGTTCTACAAGAACTTCCAGACATTCTTCAAGAACGTCAACAGCGGCTACATCATCTGGAATACCTTCCGCGTGGGCGTGCTGACGATGCTCTTCACCTACCCCATGCCCATCATCTTCGCCCTGCTGCTCAATGAGCTCAAGACCCCCCGCTTCAAGCGCGTCGTGCAGACGGCCTCCTACATTCCGCACTTCCTGTCCGTGGTGGTCATCTGCTCCATGCTCAACAGCTTCGGCTCCATCAACGGTATGTTCAACGACATCCGCTCCCTGTTCGGGCTGGCCCGCATCAACATGAACGACGGCGATACCTACTTCCTGCTGGAGTACATCGGCTCGGCCATCTGGCAGGGCACAGGCTGGGGCTCGATCATGTACCTGTCGGCCCTGTCCAACGTGGATACCTCCCTGTACGACGTGGCCAACCTGGACGGCGCCAACCGCCTGCAGAAGATCCGCCACATCGCCTGGCCCGCCATCCTGCCCACCACCACCACGCTCCTGATCATGAACGTGGGCTCGGTCATGAGCGCCGACTTCACCAAGATCCTGCTGATGCAGAACGATACCAACCGCTCCGCCCTGGAGGTGCTGTCCACCTTCGTTTACCACCAGGGTATCGAAAACGGCAAGTTCAGCTACTCGACGGCCGTCAACCTGTTCTCCTCGGTCATCTGCTTTGCGCTGGTGTGGGGCACGAACATGATCGTGCGCAAGATGAACCCCGAGAACAGCCTGTGGTAAGGAGGAAGAACCATGACCAACACAACCCAGCATCTCCGCTTCAGCGGAGCCAGGAACAAGAACAAGATCCAGGTCGGCTCCTTTGCCGTGGATGTGATCCTGATCATCTTCTTCATCCTGGCGTCCATCATCTTCGTGTATCCGTTCCTGAACGTGATCGCGGTCTCCTTCTCCAGCAACTCCATGATCACCACCGGTCAGGTCAGCTGGTTCCCCAAGGGCTTCACCACCATCGGCTACGAGCTGCTCTTTAAGGAAGCCAACATCTGGGGCGCGTACCTGAACACCATCATCATCTGCCTTGGGTTCGCCATCGTCAACCTGTCGATGACCTCCCTCCTGGCGTATGTGATGAGCATCCCGGACTTTGTGTTCAAGAAGCTGTACTCGGTGCTTCTGCTGATCACCATGTTCTTCTCGGGCGGCACGGTGCCCACCTACCTGCTCATCAAGAACCTGCACATGCTGGATACCTGGTGGTCGCTGATCCTCCCCGGCGCGCTGAGCGCCTACAACGTGTTCGTGTACCGGGCGTTCTACCGGGGCATCTCCCCCGCCCTGCGCGAATCCGCCCGCATCGACGGCGCCAATGAGTTCCAGATCCTCCTGAAGATCTACGTGCCCCTGTCCAAGGCCCTGTACGCCAGCTTCGGACTGTTCGCTGTCGTCGGCATGTGGAACAGCTACTACGACGCCCTGCTCTACATCAGCGACGCGTCCAAGCAGCCCATCCAGATGATCCTGCGCAAGATCGTGTTCACCTCCGCGGGCTCGGACATGCAGGAGGTCACCAACGCCATGAACAATGGCCAGCTCAACCGCCTGAGCGTGCAGTACGCCTGCATCGTGGCCACGGCGCTGCCGGTCATGATCATCTATCCCTTCCTGCAGAAGTACTTCGCCACGGGCGTCCAGGTGGGCGCGGTGAAGGGCTAAGGCTCATCCCCGTTTGTAATGGCATGCGATGCCGTGCCATGCAATAAAACCGCCGCTTCGGCGGCAATACGACAAGGAGGTACCTTCCGCATGAAAAAGTTCCTTTCCCTGCTGCTGGCGCTTGTGATGGCGCTGGGCATGATGAGCGTCGCGGGCGCTGAGATCCCCGACGATCAGTGGACCATCGACTTCTCCACCTGGGCCACCGCCGCTGACAACGGCATGGTTCTGCCCGAGATCCCCGGCGGCGTGCTGAAGATCAAGGCGAACATCGCCCTGTTCAACCAGTCCAGCAACGGCACCCAGATCCAGAAGCTCTGGGAGCAGGCCATGGAGCACTACCTGGGCGTCGACGTTGAGGTCGAGTTCGCCGAGACTCCCTGGGCCGACTTCCGCGCCAACGAGCTGACCAAGCTGGCTGCCGGCAGCGTGGCTGACATCAACAGCTACTCCCAGGGCGGCGCCATCCAGGAGTACGGCGAGGAAGGCGTTGTGCTGAACCTGGCCGAGTATGAGGATTACATCCACTACTATCGCGACTACATCGACGGCCATCCCCAGGGCGAGGCGTATCACTACAACGCCGACGGCTCCGCCTACGTCTTCTGGAACGGCAGCCAGAACACCGAGAACATCATGGGCGCCCAGTCCTTCACGGCCTACGCCTATCGCTTCGACGTGCTGCAGCAGCTGGACCTGACCCCCGCCACCACCCTGGATGAGTTCACCGAGCTGTGCGCCACCCTGAAGGCCAAGATCGACGCCGGCGAGATTGACGCCAAGTACGTCATGATGAACTCCACCAGCGACTATGCCTTCTACCGCGGCTTCGTGGGCGCGTACCACACCTGGGATACCCTGTACTGGAACGGCTCCGAATGGTCCTTCGGCCCCATCGAGGACAACTTCCGCGAGATGCTGACCTACCTGTCTGAGCTGTACAACGCCGGCTACATCGATCCCGAGCTGGCCACCTCCGACTACAACGCCTCCCAGGAAAAGGCCGCGACCGGCTATGCCGTGATCTGCCCGAACCTGTGGGCCGGTTCCGCCGCTGGCTGGAACAACGCCGTGCCCGAGGATTCCTCCGTGGAATGGGGCCTGGCCTACCTGCCCTCCAACACCAAGTACGGTACCGCCTGGAAGTGGGGCTCCAAGCTGGGCGGCAAGTTCTTTGACAACGCGCTGCTGGGCACCTTCATCGGCGGCGACACCCAGTATCCCGAGTACTGCGTGGCCATGATCGACTACCAGTATTCCGACGAGATGGTCACCCTGATGAACTGGGGCATCGAGGGCGTGTCCTACACCGTGGCTGATGACGGCGCCAAGACCTACGTGGACGAGATCATGGTCGCGCCCGAAGGCTCCTCTCCCGCCCTGGAGTCCGCCAACTACGGCCTGATGGCTTCCTCCGTGTGCCGCTCCGGCATCCCCTTCATCCCGATCAACTTCTCCGCCATGGTGCAGGTGTCCTCCAACCCCGAACCCTGGTGGAATCCCACCGACGGCTACTACATGGGCAAGTACTGGATCGAGTCCGACCGTCAGGGCGGCGAAGATTCCGTGTCTCCCTATGACCGTCCCGCCGCGCTGTCCCTGGACGCCGATCAGTCCGCCGCGAAGTCCCAGCTGACCTCCGCCTGCGAGCTGTACGCCCGTGAGGAAGCGCTGAAGTTCATCACCGGTCAGTACGACGTCAACGACGACGCTGCCTGGGAGAAGTATGTGCAGGGCGTCAAGTCCCAGTCTGACGAGGACTTCGACGAGACCATCGCCATGCTGAACGCCAACTCCATCGTGGAGTAAGCATTTGACCAACAGGAACTGAATTCTCCCAAAAGGAGGCGGGGAAGGGGCCGGCGCATAGCATACGCCCCTTCCCCGCATTGCTGTCCATGTCCGGAAAAATGCCTGTTTGCATTGGCAGGACGGACGAATCATGATACAATATCCCTATACGCAGTCAGAAAACAGGATACGCCGCATCAATCCGGCAGAAGGAGACACCCGTGAGGATACTGACGAATCTTCGCACGGAAAACCGCAGGGATCCGCTTGATATCGACACGCCCCGTCCGGTATTCTCCTGGCGGGCGGAAAACACCGCAGGCAGCTGGATGCAGGAAAGCTATCGCCTGCGTGTCTGGCAGGATGACACGCTCATGTGGGACAGCGGCGAGGTCGCCAGCTCCCGCATGAATCAGATCGAATACGCCGGCGCGCCCCTGGCCGCCGAAACCGCCTACCGCTGGCAGGTGCAGGTGACCGCCCGCTCCGACGAGGGCCGGGAGGAGCTCGCCAGCCAGGAGGCGCGCTTTGAAACCGCCATGCTGACCCCCGGGGACTGGAAGGGCCAGTGGATCGGCGAAAATCAGGATGAAGTTTATCACCTCTTCCGCAGGGCGTTCCGGGTGGACAGGCCCCTGCGGGCAGCCCGGCTGTCGCTGTGCGCGCTGGGCCACGGGGTGTGCATGATGAACGGCCGGCCCGTCACCGACGCGGTGCTGGAGCCCGGCTGGACGGATTATCGCAAGACCGCGCTGTATACCACCTATGACGTGACGGCGCTTCTCCGCCCCGGCGACAACGCCCTGTGCGTGAAGCTGGGCGACGGCATGTACAACGTGCGCGGAGGGCGGTACGTCTACTTCCCCCGCAGCTACGGCCAGCGCAAGCTGCTGTGCCAGCTGCGCCTGGAGTATCAGGACGGCACGCGGGCATACGTGCTGTCCGACGGCGAATGGCGCATGGGGGCAAGCCCCGTGAGCTTCTGCTGCATCTACGGCGGGGAGGATTACGACGGCCGGGTGCCCTTCGCGGAGACGTCCCTGCCGGAGTATGACGACAGCGCATGGGAAGCCGCGCCCGTCGTCACCGCGCCGGAAGCCGTGCTGCGGGCCCAGGCCATCCCCCCGGAGAAGGTGATGCAGCGCTACGCCCCGGTGAAGGTGACGCGCCTGGCCGACGGCCGCGACCTGTACGACCTGGGGACGAACTTTTCGGGCTGGGTGCGGATCCGCCTGCGCACCGACGGGCAGATGGCCGGGCGCAGGGTGGTCATGACCCCCGGCGAGATTCTCGGCGCGGACGGCCTGCCCGACCAGAAGGTCACGGGCCGGGGCTATGCCTGGACGTACATCCTGAACGGCGATGAAACCCAGGAGTTCGCGCCGGACTTCACCTACACGGGCTTCCGCTACGTGGCGGTGGAGGGCGCGGCCCCGGTGGGATCCCCCCTGACGGATACGCCCGTGCTGGAGATGCTGGAGGGCGAGTTCATCTACCCCGACCTGGAGGAAACCGGCGGCTTTGCCTGCTCCAGCGAGCTGTTCAACCAGATCCACGGGATCATCCGGCAGGCCATGCTGTCCAACATCAAGAGCTACTTCACCGACTGCCCCCACCGGGAGAAGCTCCCCTGGCTGGAGGAAACCCATCTGATCGGCCCGGCGATGCTGTGCAGCTGGGATCTGCAGGCGCTCTACGAAAAGGTGGAGCAGGACATGGCCGACGCCCAGCGCGACAGCGGCATGGTGGCGGACATCTGCCCGGAATACGTCACGGGCTTTGACAAGTGGCACAAGGGCTTCGTGGATTCCCCGGAATGGGGCAGCGCCTGCGTGCTGAACCCCTGGCACCTGTACTGCAAATACGGCAATCTCCGGGCCCTGCGCAGTGCCTATCCCACCATGAAGCGCTACGTGGACTACCTGACCGGACGCACCCATCACGGCGTGCTGCACCACGGCCTGGGCGACTGGCTGGACATCGGCCCCTGCACCCCCTATTCCCAGAATACCCCGGTGCCCGTGTGCGCCACCTGCCTGTACGCCATCGACCTGGATATCATGGTTCGCACCGCCCGTCTCCTGGATATGCCGGAGGAGGCCGACGCCTACGCAAGGCAGCTGGCGTATGTGAAGGAGGAATACAACGCCCAGTTCCTGGATGACCAGACCGGCCGCTACGCCAACGGCAGCCAGGCCTGCCAGGCCCTGAGCCTGATGGCCGGGCTGGTGCCGGAGGAATTCCGGGAGAAGGCGCTCCGGCAGCTGCGGGACGAGGTGGTCAAGCGGAACTACGCCATCACCGCCGGGGACGTGGGACATCCCTACCTGGTGGCCGCGATGACGGCCAACGGCATGTCCGACCTGATCAGCACCATGACCAACATCACCGACACCCCCGGCTACGGCTATCAGGTGCGCTGCGGCGCCACCACCCTCACCGAGGAATGGGACGGCCCCGATCCCGCCCGGCCCCACGGCTCGCAGAACCATCTGATGCTGGGCAGCCTGGACGAGTGGTTCTTCAGCGGCCTGGGCGGCATCGGCTCCATCCGCACCCACGAGCGGTTCGACCAGCTGACGATCTGTCCGCACTTTGCGCAGGGCATTGAGCACGTCAGCGTATGGATGACCCATCCCTACGGCCGCGTGGCTGTCGCTTGGGCGAGGGAGGAAGGCGGCGTGCGCCTGCAGGTGACCGTGCCGCCGAACACCACCGCCCACATCCGCACCGAGGCCGGGGACATCGACGAGCAGGTCGGCTCGGGGGAACACACCTATCTGTGTCAGGTTCAAGTCAACTCCAAGTAATCGCGCCAGCGGAAAAGGGGCAAGGGGCGATGCCCCTTGCGCGGGTGCAGGGGCGGCGTTAGCCCCTGCGCAGGTCTGGGCGGCAGCCCAGGCCCAACACCAAGAAATAGAAATAAAGGAACGGAAAAAAAACCGAGTTTCCGAGCAGGCGACGAAGTCCGCCCGCGAGGGAAACGGCAGGTTCCGCGCCCTCCCCGAAGTCGCCCCTCCCCCTCCCCCCGGAAAGCCCACCGCGCCCCGTCGCCATGATCAACCGCGGGCTGAACAGCCCTCATCAATCCATCAGGAGGACAATCAACATGATCTCCATCCAGGACCCCCGTATCGCCCCGTACCTGACCCCCTGCCGCTATCCCCGGCCCGTGCTGACCGGTTCCGGCGTGCCCGGGGCCTTCGACGAGAAATCCGTGGATATCCCCTTTGTGTTCCGTCACGGCGGCAGGTTCCACATGGTCTACACCGGCTATGACGGCATCGGCTACCAGTCCGCGCTGGCCGCGTCCGATGACCTGCTCCACTGGGAGCATGAGCGCGTCATCCTCCCCCGCCTGGAAAAGGACAGCACACGCTGGGATCGGGGCGGCGGCGCGGTCACCTGGATGATCAAGGAAAGCGACAGCCTGTGGGACGTGCCCACGCTCCGGAAGGTCAACGGCCGCTACTGGGGCGTGTACCACTCCTACCCCGGCGAGGGCTACGAAACCGGCTCCGCGCAGATCAGCCTGATCTGGTGCGAGAAGGAGGATCTGTCCGAGTGGCATCGGCTGGATGAGCCGGTGTTCTCCTGGCGGGAGGGCGAAGCCTGGGAAAAGGGCGGGCTGTACAAGGCATGCATCATCCGCCACGAGAACCGCTGGCTGATGTTCTACAACGCCAAGGACGAGGCCGCCGCCTGGACGGAGCAGACGGGCGTGGCCTTCTCGGAGGATCTGATGCACTGGACGCGCTACACGGGCAACCCGGTGCTGCGGGTCACGCCCGATGCCTGGGACCGGCGGTTCGTCTCCGACCCCTACGTGGTGCACGACGGGGATCAGTGGCTGAACTTCTACTTCGGCCTGGGGCCGGGGCATGCGCAGGAAGGCCTGGCGCTGTCGCGGGATCTGCTGCGGTGGGAGAAGGTGGATGCGCCGATCATCGGCTACGGCGCGCCCGGGAGCTATGACAGCGGCCACGCCCACAAGGCGTCCATGGTGTACTGGCAGGGGGTGCTGTATCACTTCTACTGCGGCACCCGGCCCTGGCAGCCCGGCGATCCCACGAAGGTGTTCGAGGAGCCCTGGGCGGAAATGCGCACCATCTGCGTGGCCACCAGCAAGCCGCTGGAGGGGCAGGACGCATGAAGCAGTATGATACGCTGCGGCAGGGCAGCATGCCCCCGCGGATTCTGCCCTTCCTGTGGATGAAGGGCGAGGACGAAATCACCATCCGGGAGGAGCTGGACGCCATCGAGCGCTGCGGGGTCAGGGAGGTCTGCCTGGAGAGCCGGCCGTACCCGGACTTCTGCGGCCCGAAGTGGTGGGAGACGCTGGACTTCCTGGTGCCCGAAATGAAAAAGCGCGGCATGCGCATGTGGATCCTGGATGACCGCAAGTTCCCCACGGGCTACGCCAACGGAGGGTTCGAGCGGCAGCCGGAAAAGGCGAAGATCTACCTGGCGGAGCGGCACATGGACATCCTGGGCCCCTGCCGGGACGGCGCGGTGCTGGTGGAGAACTTCGTGGGGGACGGAACGCTGCTGGGCATCCTGGCCGTCCCCAAGCCGGACACGGAAACCCTGGCGGTCAGCGGCGAGGGCGTGATCGACCTGACGGATCAGGTGGAGAACGGCTTTGTGTACTTCGACCTGCCGGAGGGCGCGTACCGGCTGTTTGTGCTGTTCACCACGCGGCGCTTCGGCGGGCGGGAGAACTACATGAACCTCATCGACGCGGACTCCGTGCGGGTGCTGCTGGACGAGGTGTACGAAAAGCACTACCAGCATTACGCGGCGGACTTCGGCGGGGTGATCGCGGGGTTCTTCTCGGACGAGCCGGAGCTGGGCAACGTGAAGGGCTATCCCTTCGACCAGACGCTGGGCAGGCGGGACGTGCGTCTGCCCTGGAGCCGTCAGCTGGAGGAGCAGCTGCGTAAGGCCTGGGGGGAGGAATTCCTTCTCCGCCTGCCCGGGCTGTGGTACGAGGCCGGGGACAAGACCGCCGGTACCCGCTCCGCCTACATGGATCATGTGACCGGCCTGGTGCACGAGTGCTTCACCCGGCAGGTGGGGCAGTGGTGCGAGGAGCACGGCGTGGAGTACATCGGCCACGTCATCGAGGACGACAACGCCCACACCCGCATGGGCTGCAGCGTGGGCCACTACTTCCGGGAGATGCAGGGCCAGCACATGGCCGGCGTGGACGTGGTGCATCATCAGATCGTGCCGGGGTTCACGGGGCGGATACACCAGTGGATCGCCGGGGACGCGGACGGGGAATTCTTCCACTTCGGCCTGGCGAAGCTGGCCAGCTCCGCCGCGCACATCGACCCGAAGAAGAAGGGCCGCGCCCTGTGCGAGATCTTCGGCAACTACGGCTGGGCCGAGGGCGTGACGCTCATGCGGTGGCTGACCTGCCACATGCTGGTGCGGGGGATCAACGTGTTCACGCCCCACGCCTTCTCCATGACCTACCCCGACCGGGACTGCCCGCCCCACTTCTTTGCCCGGGGGAACAACCCGCAGTTCGAGGCCTTCGGGCAGCTGATGCGCTTCATGCAGCGGGGCGCGCACCTGCTGGGCGATGGCGCGCCCATGCCGGACGCGGCGGTGCTCTACCACGCGGAGGCCGAATGGAGCGGCGGGGAAACGATGCTGTTCCAGAAGCCCCTGCGGGCGCTGGCGGAGCGGCAGCTGGACGCGGACGTGATCCCCTGCGACGCGCTGGAAGCCGCGGACGTCCGGGACGGCCAGCTGATCATCGGCACGGCCGGCTATCCGTGCCTGGTGCTGCCGTATGCGGCGTGCATCCGGCGGGAGACGGCGGCATGCATCATCCGGGCGGCGGCGCAGGGCCTGCGGGTGTACGCGGTGGACGGCATCGCGGGCCTGGACACGGCGGGGCATCCCCTGCCGCAGGAGACGGCGGATGCGCTGCGCGAGAGCGTCTGTGTGGTTTCGCTGGCGGAGCTGGCGGCGCGCGTGGCGGCGGACTGCCCGCCCCATGTGGCCTGCGAGGGCGTGTGGCCCGATCTGCGGACGATGACCGTCGGCTACCCCGACGGGCAGGCGGTCATGCTCTTCAACGAGAGCGTCACGACGGCCGTGGATACCCGCGTTGCCTTCCGTGACCGGCAGGACAATGCCGTCACCCTGTACGACCCCTGGTTCGACCGGGAGGAGGCCGTTCTGATGGAGGACGGCGCGCTGCCCCTGCGCCTGGAACCCGGCGAAGCGGTGTTCTGCATCCTGGACGGGCGGGAGGCCGCATCCCCGGCCAGGTCCCTCCGGACGGAAACGCCCCTCGACCTGCGCTGGGAGGTCAGCTGCGCCCGGGAGACGGACTACGACAGCTTCCGCCCGCTGACGGTCATCGAGCCCGGCCAGCCCCTGCCCAACATGAACGGCCGCGGCCAGCAGCCCGGCTTCACCGGCTGGTACCGCTACGACGCGGCCTTCGACTTCCGCCGGGAGGAAGGCGCGGCGTACCGGCTGTACATCCCCCGGGGCGGGGACACGGCGCAGATCTTCCTCAACGGCGCGGATCTGGGCTATCTGGCCCAGTTCCCCGGCTGGGTGGACGTGACCGGCGCCCTGCGCGACGGCCCCAACACCCTGCGCCTGGAATTCTCGACAACCCTGGTGTGGCTGCGCAAGGACGGCGCGTCCACCCATCTGCAGCTTGGCCCCACGGGCCTGGGCGGCGTACCGCGGCTCCAGACCCTGCGATAAACCCAGCACAAAGGAGGACTATCCATGCTGAAAGCAGAAAAGATCTATTATGGCGGCGATTACAACCCCGACCAGTGGGACGAGGCGACCATCGCCGAGGATATGCGTTTGTTCCGCCAGGCAGGCATCAACCTGCTGACGCTGCCGGTGTTCTCCTGGGCGAAGCTGGAGCCCGATGAGGGCGTGTACGACTTCGCCTGGCTGGACAGGATCATCGACCAGATCTGGGCGAACGGCATCCACGTCTGCCTGGCCACCCCCACCACCGCCCAGCCCGCCTGGCTGTCCACCCGCTACCCCGAGGTGCTGCCCGTGGATATCCAGGGCCGCAGGCGCACCCACGGCATGCGCGTGTTCTTCTGCGTCAACAGCCTGAAGTACCGCGAGCGCGCCGCCGCCATCGCCGAGGAGTTCGCCAAAAGGTATGCCCATCATCCGGCGCTGGCCATGTGGCACGTGTCCAACGAGTACGGCACCTACTGCTACTGCCCCAACTGCCAGGCGAAGTTCCGCCTGTGGCTGCGCAAGCGCTACGGCACGGTGCAGGGCCTCAACGAGCACTGGCACACCACCTTCTGGGGGCGGATCGTCACCAGCTTCGAGGAGGTCACCCTCCCCACCGAGCTCAACGACGACTATCGCTTCAACCCCGCCATCCAGCTGGATTACATGCGCTTCGTCACCGATTCCACCGCCGAGTGCTTCATGAACGAGTACCGGGTGCTGAAAAAGTACAACCCCGAGATCCCCGTGCAGACCAACATGTCCGGCTTCATCAAGAAGCTGGATCAGTTCACGCTGACCAAGTGCCTGGACGTGGTGGGCTGGGACAACTATCCCTGGCCCAACGATCCGCCCTACTTCGTGGCCATGAAGCATGACATCATGCGCGGGCTGAAGGGCGGGCAGTCCTTCGTGCTGACGGAGCAGTCCCCCAACCAGCAGAACTGGCAGCCCTACAACAAGCTCAAGCGCCCCGGCGAGGTGCGCATGCTCAGCTATCAGGCCATGGCCCACGGCGCGGACACCTGCCTGTTCTTCCAGATGCGGCAGTCCATCGCCGGGCAGGAGAAGTTCCACGGGGCGATCATCAGCCACGCGGGGCACGAGCACACCCGGGTATTCCGGGAGGCTGAGGAGCTGGGCCACGAGCTGGAGAGGATCGGCGACGCCTTCCTGGAGGGCCGCACGCCCGCCCGGGTGGCCATGCTGATGGACTGGAACAGCTGGTGGGCCCTCGAGCTGACCAGCGGCCCCAGCAAGGACATGGACTTCCTCAAGACCTTCTCCCGCTACTACCACGCCTTCCACCGCCGCAACATCCCCGTGGACATTGTGAACCCCTCCGACCGGGAGCTGACGGGCTACGACCTGGTGGTGGCCCCCATGCTGTACATGACCAAGGAGGGCGTGGGCGAAAAGATCACGGAATTCGTGCGGCAGGGCGGCACGCTGGTGACCACGGTCATGTCCGGCCTGGTGGATGAGAACGACCGCTGCATCTTCGGCGAATATCCCGGCAAGCTGCGGGACGTGCTGGGCATCTGGGTGGAGGAGGTGGACGCCCTCCGGCCCGACGAGCGCAACCGCATCCTCATGAACGGCGCGATGCCCGGCATGGCGGACAGCTACGAATGCTCCTTCCTGTGCGACCTGCTGCACACCCGCAGCGCGGAGGCCCTGGCCACCTACGAGAGCGACTTCTACGCCGGGATGCCGGTGATCACCCGGAATCATTTCGGCATGGGCAAGGCGTACTACATCGGCACCGAGCCGGACGATGCGTTCCTCAGCGACTTCATGGGCCGGATCTGCGAGGACCTCGGCCTGACCGCGCCCTTCCAGGCGGCGGAGAACGTGGAGGTCACCCGGCGCGTCAGCGGCAAGGGCACCACGATCTTCGTGCTGAACCACAATCAGGAGGCGGCCTGGGTGGACTTTGGCGCGAGCCGTCTGACCCGTCTGACCACGGGCGAGGCGATGACCGGCCGGGTGGAGATCGCGCCCCGTGACGTGCTGGTCATGCGCCTGGAGGGCTGAAGCATGACGAACGCGCTGTTTCCCGCCATGCAGGGTCTGCTCCACGGCGGGGACTACAACCCCGAGCAGTGGCTGGACCGGCCGGACATTCTTCAGGAGGACATCCGCCTGATGAAGAAGGCCGGCGTGAACTGCGTGACCCTGGGGGTATTCTCCTGGGCGGCCTACGAGCCCCGGGAGGACGAGTTCCACTTCGACTGGCTGCGGGACATCATGGACCGCCTGTATGAAAACGGCATCTGCACCATCCTGGCCACGCCCACCGGCGCGCGCCCGGCCTGGCTGGACGCGAAGCATCCCGAGTGCATGCGGGTTTCCCGGGCGGGGGTGCGGAATCATCACGGCGTGCGGCACAACCACTGCCTGACCTCCCCGGCCTTCCGGCAAAGGGCGGAGATCGTCATCCGCCGTCTGGGCGAGGCGGTGGGGCATCATCCCGGGGTGATCTTGTGGCACATCTCCAACGAGCTGGGCGGCGAATGCTGCTGCCCCCTTTGCCAGAACCGCTTCCGGGACTACCTGCGCCAGCGTTACCACAACGATATCGGCGAGCTGAACCACGCCTGGTGGACGGCCTTCTGGAGCCACACCTACACGGACTTTGACCAGGTGGAGCTGCCCTACACAAACGGCGAGGGCAGCATCATGGGCCTGAACCTGGCCTGGAAGGAATTCACCACCTGGAGCATGGCGGACTACATTCGCTTTGAGCGGGAGATCCTGCGGGACATCGCGCCGGAGATCCCCGCCACCACCAACTTCATGCGCCTGTACCAGGGGCTGGATTACCACGCCCTGGCCCGGGAGCTGGACGTGATCTCCTGGGACAGCTACCCCATGTACCACACCGACGCCGAGCCCCTGTCCCAGACCGCCGCCGCCACGGCCTTCGACCACGCGGTGATGCGGGGCATGAAGCCGGAGAAGCCCTTCATGCTCATGGAGAGCACCCCCAGCCTGGTGAACTGGCATCCCTTCAACAAGCTGAAACGTCCCGGGGCGCACCTGCTGGCCAGCCTGCAGGCGGTGGCCTGCGGATCGGACACGGTGCAGTATTTCCAGTGGCGCAAGGGCCGGGGCTCCTACGAGCAGTACCACGGGGCAGTGATGGATCATCTGGGCCGGGACGACACCCGGGTGTTCCGGGAGGTGGCTCAGGTGGGCGAGGCGCTGCGGAAGCTCGCCCCCGTGGCGGGCAGCGTGGTGAAGGCCCAGGCGGCGGTGCTCTTCGACTGGAGCAACCGCTGGGCCATCGACAACATGGCGGGCCTCGCCCAGAGCCGCAAGCTCTACGAGGAAACCTGCCGCACCCAGCATGAGATCCTCTCCGCCCTGGGCGCGGAGACGGACGTGGTCTCCCCCATGGCGGATCTGTCCGGCTACCGTCTGGTGGCCGCGCCCATGCTGTACCTGCTGCACGACGGGGAGGCCGCGCATCTCACCGAGTATGTGCGCGGCGGCGGCACGCTGGTGCTGACCTACCTGACCGGCTACGTGGACAAGGACACGCTGAACTATCTGGGGGGCTTCCCGGGGGACGGCCTGAAGGACGTGGTGGGCCTGTACAGCGAGGAAATCGACACCCTCTACCCCACCGAGCGCAACGGCGCGGCCTTCGCGGACGGCTGCACCGCGGAAATCCGCGACTTCTGCGAGATCCTGAAGGTGCAGGACGCGGAGGTGCTGGCCACCTACACCGGGGACTTCTACGAGGGGACGCCGGTGGTCACCCGCCGCCGGGAGGGCCTGGGCCAGGTGATCTACGTGGGCGCGCGGCTGAGCAGCGAGGGCATGGCGCACGTCTACCGGCCGCTGATGGCGGGCATGGACATGCATCCCATGCCGGAGCACAC
This sequence comes from Aristaeellaceae bacterium, assembly GCA_051886675.1. Lineage (GTDB taxonomy): Bacteria > Bacillota > Clostridia > Christensenellales > Aristaeellaceae > UBA11524. The sequence goes on along the minus strand of JBJEYH010000082.1, from coordinate 10,365 downwards.
GGAGCATCACCGCCGGGAGAACGACAGCCGCATCTTCGACTTCTACCTGAACCACAGCGCGGAGCCCATGACCGTTCCCCTCCGCCAGAGCGGCCGGGAGCTGCTGACGGGCCTTGACGCCGACAACGCGCTGACCCTGCCGCCCTTCGGCGTGGCGGTGGTTGCGTCTGACAAGCAATACGGAGGACAACCATGCTTGATGTCAAAACCATCCTGATGGACTATCTGACCGAGCCGGTGGGCGTGGAGGAAACGCCCCGGTTCGGCTGGCTGGCGGAGGACGATCAGCCCGGCGCGCTGCAGACGGCGTATCAGCTGCAGCTGGCCCGGGATGCGGCCTTCGCCGCGCCCCTGTGGGACAGCGGCTGGGTCGCGTCGGAGGAATCCGCCCATGTGGACGTGCCGGCGCTGCCCCTGGAGGCGGCGGCGCGGTACTTCGCGCGGGTGCGCATCCGGGACAACCACGGCCAGGAAAGCCCCTGGAGCGCTGCAGCGAGCTTCGTGACGGGGCTGGCGGGCCGGGCGTGGCAGGGAACGTTCATCACCGCCGAGACCTCCGCGGACGCCGGCAACTCCAAGGGCACGTACCTGCGGGGCGAGACCCGGGTGGAGGGCGAGGTGGCGGAGGCCTGTATCTGCGCCACGGCCCACGGCCTGTACCATCTGACGCTCAACGGCCAGCGGGTGGGACAGGACGAGATGACCCCCGGCTGGACGGCCTACGACAAGCACCTGTGCTACCAGACCTACGACGTGACCGGCCTTTTGCGCCAGGGGGACAACGTGCTGGGCGCGCATGTGGGCGCGGGCTGGTACAAGGGCAAGATGAGCTTCACCCTGGACCGCAACCTCTACGGCGACCGCACGGCGCTGCTGATGAACCTGATCATCCGCTACGCGGACGGCCGGGAGCAGGTCTTCGCCACGGACGATACGTGGATCGGCTGCAACTCGCCGGTTGAGTTCTCCGAGATTTACGACGGCGAATTGTACGACGCGCGGCTGGAGCAGCCCGGGTGGGACATGCCCGGCTTCGTCCCCGCGATGGACGAGGGCTTCGCCTATCCGCCGGAAACGCCCCTTGACCGGGACCTGATCGCCAACCCCTACACCCCCGACGAAATCGCGGCGCAGATCAGCGCGGCGGCATCCTACCGGCACACGGACGTGCGCTGGCATCCGGCGAGGGCCGTGGCCGGCGACCTGTCGGTGCTGACGCCCCAGCCGGGCTGCCGGGCGGGAGTGAACGAGGAGCTGCCGGTGAAGCAGATCCTCGTGACCCCCGAGGGCGACACGGTGCTGGATTTCGGCCAGAACCTGACGGGCTGGGTGCGCTTCCGCGTCGCCGGCCAGGCGGGGGACATGGCGCATCTGCGGTGCTTCGAGACCCTCGACGCCCAGGGCAACGCCTACTTCGCCAACCTGCGCACCGCCAGGGCGGAGGTGCGCTACATCTGCCGGGGCGGCGCGGCGGAGTACAGGGAGCTGTTCTCCTTCCAGGGCTTCCGCTACGCCAAGCTGGAACAGTGGCCCGGGGAGGTGCGCGCGGAGGACTTCACCGCCTGCGTGGTGCATTCCCGCATGCGCAGAACCGGCGCCTTCGCCTGCTCGCACCCGCTGGTGAACCAGCTGCAGCACAACATTGAGTGGAGCCTGAAGGACAACTTCCTGGACATTCCCACGGACTGCCCCCAGCGGGACGAGCGCATGGGCTGGACGGGCGACGCGCAGATCTTCTGCCGGACGGCCACCTTCCTGCGCAACACCTACCCCTTCTTCCGCAAGTGGCTGCGGGACGTGGCCCTGGAGCAGACCCCCGAGGGCGGCGTGCCCCACGTGGTGCCCAACACCCTGCAGTACCGGGGCGTGTCGGACTGGCTGCTGGGCCAGGGCACGCACTCCGCCGCCGCCTGGGCGGACGTGGCGGTGGTCAACCCCTGGACGCTCTACCAGGCCTACGGCGACAAGCGCATCCTGACTGACCAGTTCGACAGCATGCGCCGGTGGATCGACTTCATGCGCGACCATGCCGTCAACGACATCTGGAACTACAAGCTGCAGTTCGGCGACTGGGTGGCCCTGGACGCGGCGGAAGGCAGCTACTGGGGCGCGACCCCCAACGACCTGACCTGCACCGCCTACTACGCCTACTCCACGGGGCTGTTTGTGAAGGCCTGCCGGGCGCTGGGCCGGGACGAGCTGGCGGAGGAATACGCCGCGCTCTACGACCGGGTGGTGCGCCGCTTCCGGGAGGAATTCCTGGACGAGCGGGGCGTGATGAAGGTGCAGACCCAGACGGCGCACATCGTCGCGCTGTACTTCGGCCTGCTGCCCGAGGAGGGCATCCCCGGCACGGTGGAAGGGCTGAAGCGTCTGCTGGACAAGGAAAACGGCCATCTGGTGACGGGCTTTGTGGGGACGCCCTACTTCTGCCACGCGCTGAGCCGGAACGGCGCGCTGGACGAGGCCTACGCCCTGCTGCTGAAGGAGGACTTCCCCTCCTGGCTGTACCAGGTGAAGGCCGGCGCCACCACCGTCTGGGAGCACTGGGACGGCCTGAAGCCCGACGGCACCATGTGGAGCCCGGACA
>JBJEYH010000082.1:4355-7675 GCA_051886675.1 Aristaeellaceae bacterium | reverse complement strand
GTCTGGGAGCACTGGGACGGCCTGAAGCCCGACGGCACCATGTGGAGCCCGGACATGAACTCCTTCAACCACTACGCCTACGGGGCCATCGGCGAATGGCTGTACCGTGTGGTGGCGGGCATCGAGATCGACGAAGCGATCCCCGGCTACAAGCACGCGATCCTGGCCCCCTGCCCCGGCGGCAATCTCGCCTGGGCCTCGGGCAGCTACGAGAGCGTCTACGGCACGGTGTCCACCGCCTGGGCATTGCAGCAGGATGCCGTCACCCTGACCGTCCGGGTGCCCTTCAACACCACGGCCTCCATCATCCTGGAGGAGGGCGCGAAGGCTCCCGAAGGCCCGCTCGCCTTCCGCCCCAACGACCGCGGCCGCCTGGAAGCCCTCGCCGGCTCCGGCACATGGACGGTCACCTACACCCGCTAAGCAATACCTTCATCCATAGAAGCACATCAAGCAAGGAGGAGATTGACCATGGCAACCATCAAGCTCGGTTTCGCCCCCACCCGCAGAAGCATCTTCAGCGCGCCCGACGCCATCAAGTACGCGGGCCTGACCCGCGACAGGCTCCGGGAGCTGAACGTGGAATTCGTCGATATTGACGACATCAACGCCGAGGGCCTGCTCTATGACGACAACGACCTGCCCCGCATCATCCGCAAGTTCCAGGACGCGGGCGTGGACGGTCTGTTCCTCCCCCACTGCAACTTCGGCACCGAGTACGTCTGCGCCCGGCTGGCCAAGGCCCTGAACGTGCCCGTGCTGCTCTGGGGCCCCCGCGACGAGCGGCCCGATGAGAACGGCATCCGCCTGCGCGACAGCCAGTGCGGCCTCTTCGCCACCGGCAAGGTGCTGCGCCGCTTCAAGGTGCCCTTCACCTACCTGACCAACTGCCGCCTCACCGATCCGGAGTTCGCCAACGGCATCCGCAACTTCCAGGCCATCTGCAACGTGGTCAAGGCCTTCCGCCACACCCGCATCCTGCAGATCGGCCCGCGTCCCTTCGACTTCTGGTCCACCATGTGCAACGAGGGCGAGCTGCTGGAGAAGTTCAACATCCAGCTGTCCCCGGTGCCGCTGCCCGAGCTGTACGCCGAGCTGCGCGCCTGCCGCGCCGACAAGGAAGCCGTGGCCGAGGTCGTCGCCTACTGCCGCGACAAGATGACCTGCTGCATTGACGACGCGGGCCTGGAGAACGTGGCCGCCCTGAAGCTGGCCATGCAGCGCCTGGCCGGGAAGTACGGCTGCAACGCCATCGCGCTGCAGTGCTGGAACGCCCTGCAGGACGAGATCGGCATCATGCCCTGCGCGGCCAACTCCCTGCTGAATGAGGAAGGCCTGCCCGTGGTCTGCGAGACGGACATCCATGGCGCCATCACCGCCATCATGGCCGAGGCCGCCGGCATGGACGAGACCCGCACCTTCTTCGCGGACTGGACCGTCCGCCACCCCGACAACGAGAACGGCGAGCTGCTGCAGCACTGCGGCCCCTGGCCCCTGTCCGTGGCCAAGGAGCGGCCCACCATCTGCGTGCCCGTGGCCTTCCCCCAGAACGGCGCGGTGTCCGCTGAAGCCAGGCACGGCGAAATGACCCTCTGCCGCTTTGACGGCGACGACGGCGAATACTCCCTGCTGCTGGGCAACGCCCGCGGCGTGGACGGTCCCTACACCAAGGGCACCTACGTCTGGGTGGAGGTGGACGACCTGAAGCGCCTGGAGAACAAGATCGTCTGCGGGCCGTACATCCACCACTGCGTGGGCATCCACAAGGACGTTGTGCCGGTGCTCTACGAGGCCTGCAAGTACATCGGCGTGAAGCCCGACCTGTACGATCCCATCGAGGCGCAGGTGCAGGCGGCCATCTACAATCCGCAGAAGTGAGGGGCGCAGCCATGCAAGAGAATCTGACGGCGAAAGCCTACCGCCTGCGCCAGCACGTGCTGGACATCGTCATGGCGGGCAAGGGCGGACACATCGGCGGCGACATGAGCGTCATCGACGTGCTGGTGACCCTGTACTTTGACCAGATGAACATTTCCCCCGAAAATCAAAATGACCCCAACCGCGACCTGTTCGTCCTGAGCAAGGGCCACGCGGTGGAGGCCTACTACGCCGTGCTGGCGGAGAAGGGCTTCTTCCCCTACGAGGAGGTGCTGGCGAAATTTTCGAAGTTCGGCTCCCCCTTCATCGGGCATCCCAACAACAAGCTGCCCGGCATCGAGATGAACTCCGGCTCCCTGGGCCACGGCCTGCCGGTGAGCATCGGCATGGCCCTGGCCGCCCGCATGGACGGCCGGCCCACCCGGGTCTACACCGTCATGGGCGACGGCGAGCTGGCGGAAGGCTCCGTCTGGGAAGGCGCCATGGCCGGCGGTCACTACAAACTGGACAACCTGTGCGCCGTGGTGGACCGCAACCGCCTGCAGATTTCCGGCACCACCGAGCAGGTCATGTCCCAGGACGATCAGTGCACCCGCTGGGCGTCCTTCGGCTGGCACACCATCTCCGTGGACGGCAACAGCATCCCCGCCCTGCACGCGGCCTTCGAGGAAGCGAAGGCCACCAAGGGTCAGCCCACGGTGATCATCGCCAACACGGTGAAGGGCTGCGGCTCCCCCGTGATGGAAAACAAGGCCGCCTGGCATCACAAGGTGCCCACGGCGGAGGAATACGCCCAGATCATGGCCGATCTGAAGGCCAGGGAGGAGGCGGCGCGTCATGAATAAGATTCCCAACCGTCAGGCCATCTGCGAGGTGCTGATGGAAAAGGCCCAAACCGACAGGGACATCGTCGTCCTGTGCAGCGACTCCCGGGGCAGCGCGTCCCTGACCCCCTTTGCCAACGCGTTCCCCGAGCAGTTCGTGGAGATCGGCATCGCCGAGCAGAACCTGGTGAGCATCGCCGCGGGTCTGGCCAAGTGCGGCAAGAAGTCCTTCGCGGCATCCCCGGCCTGCTTCCTGTCCACCCGCAGCTACGAGCAGTGCAAGGTGGACTGCGCCTATTCCAACACCAACGTGAAGCTCATCGGCATTTCCGGCGGCGTCAGCTACGGCGCGCTGGGCATGAGCCATCATTCCGCGCAGGATATCGCGGCCATGTCCGCCATCCCCAACATGCGCGTCTACCTGCCCAGCGACCGGCATCAGACCCGCAGGCTGGTGGAGGCCCTGCTGCAGGATCAGAAGCCCGCCTACATCCGCGTGGGCCGCAACCCCGTGGAGGACATCTACACCGAGGACAACGTGCCCTTCGTGATGGACAGGGCCACCGTGCTGCGGAAGGGCTCCGACGTGGCCATCATCGCCTGCGGCGAGATGGTGCG
>JBJEYH010000082.1:0-4255 GCA_051886675.1 Aristaeellaceae bacterium | reverse complement strand
CCGTGCTGCGGAAGGGCTCCGACGTGGCCATCATCGCCTGCGGCGAGATGGTGCGTCCCGCCATGCTGGCCGGCGATCTGCTGGCGGCGCAGGGCGTGTCCGCCACGGTGCTGGACATGTACTGCGTCAAGCCCCTGGACCGGGAGGCGGTCATCCGCGCGGCCAGGAACGCGCAGCTGGTTGTCACCGCGGAGGAGCACGCGCCCTTCGGCGGCCTGGGCGCCATGGTGGCCCAGGTGGTGGGCAGCGAATGTCCCACCCGGGTGGTCAACCTGGCCCTGCCCGACGCGCCCGTCATCACCGGCACGTCCCAGGAGGTCTTCGACTACTACGGCCTGAACGCCCAGGGCATTGCCGACACCGTGCTGCACCGCCTGGGCAGGAAGTGAAAGCGAGGACGCGCCATGCAGTACATCATCGGCATTGACCAGTCCACCCAGGGGACGAAAGCCATGCTCTTCGACGGGCAGGGCGACATGCTCCTCCGGGTGGACAAGCCCCACGCCCAGCTGATCGATCAGCGGGGCTGGGTGGAGCACGATCCCGAGGAAATCTACGCCAATCTCATCGAGCTCATCGGCCGGCTGATCGACAAGTCCGGCGTGAATCCGGCGGATATCGCGGCCGTGGGCATCAGCAACCAGCGGGAGACCGCCATGGCCTGGTACCGCGATTCCGGAAAGCCCGTGTACAACGCCATCGTGTGGCAGTGCGCCCGGGCGGAGGACATCTGCCGGCGGATCGGCCAGACCGGCTGCGCCGAGGACGTGCGTGCCCGGACAGGACTGCGGCTGTCGCCCTACTTCTCCGCCGCCAAGCTTGCGTGGATCATGGAGAACGTCCCCGGCGTGAAGGCGCAGGCCGAGGCCGGCAACGTGTGCTGCGGCACCATGGACAGCTACCTGGTGTTCCGCCTGACCCACGGCAGCGACTTCCGCACGGACTACTCCAACGCCTCCCGCACGCAGCTGTTCAACATCACCACCCTTCGCTGGGACGAGACGCTGTGCGCCCTGTTCGGCATCCCCCGCGTGTGCCTGGCGGAGGTCACGGACTCCGACGGCCTCTTCGGCATGACGGATTTCGAGGGTCTGCTGCCCCACGCGGTGCCCATCCACGGCGTGCTGGGGGATTCCCACGGCGCGCTGCTGGGCCAGGGCTGCCGGGAGCGCGGCATGATGAAAACCACCTACGGCACCGGCTCCTCCATCATGATGAACATCGGCGAAACGCCCATCTTCTCCGACCTGGGGCTGGTGACCTCCCTGGCCTGGAAGCTCGGCGGCAGGGCCGAATACGTGCTGGAGGGCAACATCAACTACACCGGCGCGGTCATCACCTGGCTGAAGGACGACATGAAGCTGCTCTCCAGCGCCGGCGAGTCCGAGGCCATGGCCCGGGCGGCGAACCCGGCGGACCGCACGTACCTGGTGCCGGCCTTCTCGGGGCTGGGCGCGCCCTACTGGCGCAGCGACGTGAGCGCGGCCATCATCGGCATGAGCCGCACCACCGGGCGCAATGAGGTGGTCCGGGCGGGCCTGAGCTGCATCGCCTACCAGATTGCGGACATTGTGCTGCTGATGCAGAAGGAAGCGGGCGTTGACCACATTGAACTTCGCGTGGACGGCGGCCCCACCCGCAACGGCTGGCTGATGCAGTTCCAGAGCGACATCCTCGCCTGCCCGGTGATGGTGCCCCAGGCCGAGGAGCTGTCGGGCATCGGCGCGGCCTACGCGGCGGGCCTGGGCGCGGGACTGTACGGCGAGGAGGTCTTCTCCCGGGCGGTGTACCAGCCCTTCGCCCCGCAGATGACGCAGAGCGAGCGCGACGATAAGTACCGGGGCTGGAAGGCCGCCGTGGACAGCATTCTGTAAGGAGGGCCTGTCATGCCTTACGTCAACGCCAGGGATATGCTGGCCAAGGCCCGGCAGGGCTGCTACGCGGTGGGCCAGTTCAACCTGAACAACCTGGAATGCATCCGCACCTTCCTGGAGGCGGCGGAGGAAGCCCACGCCCCCATCATCCTGGGGGTATCGGGGAACATTGCCAAAGCCATGGGCGGCTACAGGCTCATCGCCGACGTGACCCGGGACTTCATCGACGCCCTGGGCATCACCGTGCCGGTGTGCCTGCACGCCGACCACGGCACCTTTGAGCAGGCCCTCTCCGCGGCGGAAAGCGGCTTCACCTCCGTCATGTACGACGGCAGTCACGACGGCCTCGAGGAGAACCTCCGCCGCACCCGGCATCTGGCGGAGCTGTGCCACAGCCGGGGTCTCACCCTGGAGACGGAGGTGGGCGCGGTGGCCGGCGTGGAGGACGGCGTATCCTCCCGCGGGGAGTGCGCCTCCCCCGAGGACTGCCGGGTCATGGCGGAAATCGGGGTGGATCTGCTGGCGGCGGGCATCGGCAACGTCCACGGGGCCTATCCGGCGGACTGGGCGGGGCTGGACTTCGGCCTGCTGGGCGAGATCCGCCGGGTGACCGGCGATACGCCCCTGGTGCTTCACGGCGGCAGCGGCATCCCGGAGGGGATGATCCGCCAGGCCATCGGGCAGGGCATCTGCAAGATCAACGTGAACACCGAGTGCCGCGAGGCCTTTGACGAGGCCACCTGCCGCTTTGTGCGGGAGGGCGGCGCCGACGCCGACAGCAAGCACACCCAGCTGATCACCATGGCCCACGGCCTTCGCGCCGTGAAGGCCCGGTGCCTGGAAAAAATGCAGCTGTTCGGCTGTACAGGTCGGGCGTAAAGCCTGCCATCGGGCCGCGGAGGAAGGGGAAACACACCCGCCTCCGCGGCCTTTTTGCGCGCAAAAAAAGGACAGCCCGCGCGCGGCGGACTGTCCCGGAAAACCGAGGGGGCAGGGAACTCAGACCTCGAACTTGGCCTGCTTCTTCAGCAGCTCCTTCAGGCCATCGACCACCAGGATGATGGCCAGGATGATCACAGGCACGATGATGATGCACTGCAGGCCCTCCTTGCCGAAGGCGCCGGTACCGGCCATCAGCAGCTGCACGTTGGTGCAGAAGGACATGACCAGAGAGGTCATGGTGGCAGCCAGCATGAAGAACATGGGGATCAGGAACATCTTGTTGTTCTTGCCCATGTGCTTGAACCACACGGAGCAGGCCAGGAAGGCGGGCACGGCAACCAGCTGGTTGGCGGCGCCGAACAGCGGCCAGATCTTCTGATAGCCGGCGCTGGCCAGAGCGGCGGACAGCACGACGGTGATCAGGGTGGCAACGTACTTGTTGGCGAAGATCTTCTTCACGGACTCGGAGGCGTCCTCGAACAGCTCCTGGAAGATCATGCGGCCCAGACGGGTGGCGGAGTCCAGGGAGGTCAGGCAGAACGCGGAGTAGGCCAGGGCGATAACCGTGGCGCAGGTGTTCTCAGGCAGGCCGACAGTGGCAGCGAAGGACGCGATGCCGCGGGAGAAGATCATCGCGGGGGTCGCGCCGGAGGACTGCATGCTCTGGCCCACAGCGGAGCCCACGGCCACCAGGGTGATGACCGCCAGCACGCACTCGATCAGCATGCCGCCGTAGCCGATCAGCTTGGCATCCTTCTCGTTGGTCAGCTGCTTGGAGGTGGTGCCGGAGGCGATCAGGCTGTGGAAGCCGGAGATGGCGCCGCAGGCGATGGTGATGAACAGCACGGGGAAGATGGGCTTGCCATTGACGACGAAGCCGTTGAAGGCGTTGATCTGCATGCCGGGCTGAGCCACGCCGATGCCGACCACGGCCAGGATGATGATGCCGTAGAGCAGGAAGGAGTTCAGGTAGTCACGGGGCTGGAGCAGGATCCACACGGGCGCCACGGAGGCGACGAAGATGTACACCAGGGTGATCATCATCCAGGTGTTCTTGCTCACGCCCATGATGGGGAAGTTGATGCCCACGGCGATGCAGCCGCACAGCAGGGCCACGCCCACCAGGGTATTGACCAGGGTGTTGCTGTTGCGGCGCTGCAGCAGGCCGAAGAGCACCGCCAGGGGGATGAACAGCAGGGAGGCAGTGGCCACGGAGCCGGCGGAGCGGGCGTTGGCAGTGGCAGTCTCTTCAGCCGCCAGCACAGCCGCGTCATAGGCTTCCTGATCCAGCACGCCCTCCACCATGTAGGCATCCTCAGCGACGTTCACAGCCGCGGGAACGGAGGCGAAGGTGCCGGCCACGATGTCGCCGAAGGCGGCCACAACCAGCAGCAGCACCAGGAACACGAAGATGTTGAAGATCAGCTTGGACTTGCGGC
>JBJEYH010000081.1:0-7111 GCA_051886675.1 Aristaeellaceae bacterium | reverse complement strand
GCATGGACGACCGGCGGGTGCATATCTTCTTCGAGAACGCGCTGCGCTTCATCCGACGCTGCGAGGGGGAGTATGACCTGATCATCGTGGATTCCACCGATCCCTTCGGGCCCTCCGAGGGGCTGTTCACCCGGGAGTTCTACGGCAGCTGCTACAACGCCCTCAAGGATGACGGCATCATGGTCAACCAGCAGGGCAGCCCCTTCTACACCCACGACGCCGAGGCCATGCAGCGCAGCCACAAGCGCATCGTGGAAACCTTCCCCATCAGCAAGGTGTACCAGGCCCACATCCCCACCTACGCCGCGGGGTACTGGCTCTTCGGCTTCGCCAGCAAGAAGTACCATCCTACCAATGACGTGGACATGGAGGGCTGGAACGCCCTGAACCTGCGCACCCGCTACTACACGCCCCGGCTGCACATCGGCGCCTTCGCGCTGCCGGCGTTCCTGGAGGAAATGCTCATGGAGGTGGAATGATCATGCCGCTTCAACCGAATGTGGAAACCTTCATCGGCTGCGACGCCCCCTACGAGGAGGCGTCCGTCGTGCTCTTCGGCGCGCCCTTTGACTCCACCACGTCCTTCCGGCCCGGAGCGCGCTTCGGCCCCGCCGCCATGCGCCACGAGAGCTTCGGCCTGGAAACCTACAGCCCCTATCAGGACGCGGAGCTGACGGATTACAGCGTCTTTGACAGCGGGGATATCGAGCTGTGCTTCGGCAGCGCGGAGAAGGCCCTGGCCGATATCGAGCAGCGGGCGGAGGTCATCCTTTCCGACGGCAAGCTGCCCCTTTTGCTTGGCGGGGAGCATCTGGTGACGCTGGGGAGCGTGCGAGCGGTTTTGCGGCATTACCCGGACGCGCACATCATCCACTTCGACGCCCACGCCGATCTGCGGGACGATTACCTGGGCGCGCAGCTGAGCCACGCCTGCGTGCTGCGCCGCTGCCACGAGCTGGTGGGCGACGGGCGGATTCACCAGTTCTGCATCCGCAGCGGGGAGCGGGAGGAATTCCGCTTTGCCGCCCGGCACACGGACATGCACCCCCTGACCCTGGAGGGGCTGGAGGACACCGTGCGCGCCCTGAAGGACGCGGACATCCCCGTGTACTTCACCATCGACCTGGACTGCCTGGATCCCGCGGCATTCCCCGGCACGGGCACGCCGGAGGCGGGAGGGATCACGTTCCTGCAGCTGCTTGGGGCCATGCGGACGGTGGCGCAGTGCCGCATCGTCGGCGCGGACGTGAACGAGCTGGCCCCCATGCTGGATCCCACGGGGGTATCCACCGCCACGGCCTGCAAGGTGCTGCGGGAGCTGCTGCTGGCGATTCTCACGAAACAACATACAGGAGGTACTGGAACATGAGCAAGGTACTGGTTATCGGCTGCGGCGGGGTAGCGTCCGTGGCCATCCACAAGTGCTGCCAGGTCAGCGAGGTGTTCACGGAGCTGTGCATCGCCAGCCGCACCAAGGAAAAGTGCGACGCCCTGGCCGCGAAGCTCGCCCCCACCACGAAGACGGTCATCACCACCGCCCGGGTGGACGCGGACGACGTGGAGCAGCTGGTCCGGCTGATCGACGCTTACAAGCCCGATCTGGTGATGAACATCGCCCTGCCCTATCAGGATCTGACCATCATGGAGGCCTGCCTGCGCTGCCATGTGAACTACATGGACACCGCCAACTACGAGCCGGAAAACACCGACGATCCCGCCTGGCGGGCGGTGTACGAGAAGCGCTGCAGGGAGGCGGGGTTCTCGGCGTACTTCGACTATTCCTGGCAGTGGGCGTACCGCCAGCGGTTCGAGGAGGCGGGGCTGACCGCGCTGCTGGGCTGCGGCTTCGACCCCGGCGTGACCCAGGCCTACTGCGCCTACGCGAAGAAGCATGAGTTCGACACCATCGACACCATCGACATCCTGGACTGCAACGGCGGCGATCACGGCTATGCCTTCGCCACCAACTTCAACCCGGAGATCAACCTGCGGGAGGTGTCCGCCCCCGGCTCCTACTGGGAGGACGGCCACTGGGTGGAAATCCCCGCCATGAGCATCAGGCGGGAGTACGACTTCGACCAGGTGGGCCGCAAGGACATGTACCTTCTGCATCATGAGGAGATCGAGTCCATCGCCCTGAACATCCCCGAGGCCAGGCGGATCCGCTTCTTCATGACCTTCGGCCAGAGCTACCTGACCCACATGCGCTGCCTGGAAAACGTGGGGATGCTCTCCACCACGCCCATCCTCTTCGAGGGCCGGGAGATCGTGCCCATCCAGTTCCTCAAGGCGCTTCTGCCCGATCCGGCCAGCCTGGGCCCCCGCACCCACGGCAAGACCAACATCGGCTGCATCTTCACCGGGAAGAAGGACGGCGCGGACAAGACCTACTACATCTATAACGTCTGCGACCATCAGGCCTGCTACCGGGAGGTGGGCTCCCAGGCCATCAGCTACACCACGGGCGTGCCCGCCATGTGCGGCGCGCTGATGCTGCTCACCGGAAAGTGGACGCTCAAGGGCGTGCACACCGTGGAGGAATTCGATCCCGATCCCTTCCTGGACGCGCTGGACCGCTACGGCCTGCCCCGCAGCGAGTCCCACGACCCCGCGCTGGTGGACTGACATGACGAAGGATCATCGTCCGCCCTTTGCGCATCTTGACCCGGAGCGGCTGCGGCATCTGCCCACGCCCTGCTACGTGCTGGACGAGGGGCAGCTACGGCGCAACGGGGAAATCCTTGCCGGCGTGGCGAAGCGCACCGGCGCGAAAATCCTCCTGGCGCAGAAGGCCTTCTCCAACTACGACCTGTATCCGGTTCTCGCGCCGTACCTGGCGGGCACGGAGGCCAGCGGGCTGTACGAGGCGCGGCTGGGCCGGGAGGAGATGCCCGGGGGCGAAACCCATGTGTTCTGCGCGGCCTACCGGGCGGATGAGTTCGACGAGCTGCTCCGCTATGCGGATCACATCGTGTTCAACAGCCCCCGGCAGCTGGCGAGGTTCGGCCCGGCCGCCGTATCCGCCGGGAAGAGCGTGGGGCTGCGGATCAATCCCGAATGCTCCACCCAGGAGGGGCATGCGATCTACGATCCCTGCGCGCCGGGGAGCCGGCTGGGCGTGACCCGCGATCAGTGGGACGCGCAGATGACCCCCGGGCTGATCGGCCTGCTGGACGGGCTGCACTTCCACACCCTGTGCGAGCAGAACGCCGACGCGCTGGCCATCACCCTGGATGCGGTGGCGGAGAGGTTCGGCGACGTGCTCCCGGGGATGCAGTGGCTGAACATGGGCGGCGGGCATCACGTCACCCGCCCGGACTACGACATTCCCCTGCTGGAAAGGTGCATCCGCCGGGCGCAGGACAGCTGGCAGGTGCAGGTGTATCTGGAGCCCGGGGAGGCCTGCGCGCTGAACGCCGGGTATCTGGTGACGGAGGTGCTGGACGTCCTCCGCAACGGGGACGTGAACCTGGCCATCCTGGACATGAGCGCGGCGTGTCACACGCCGGACGTGCTGGAAATGCCCTATCGTCCGCCGCTGTACGGGGCGGGGGAGCCGGGGGAGAAGGCCTGCACCTGGCGGCTGGGCGGGCCGACCTGCCTGTCGGGGGACGTGATCGGCGACTACAGCTTCGACGCGCCCCTTCAGGAGGGCGACCGGCTGATATTCGGGGACATGGCGATCTACACCACCTGCAAGAACAACACCTTCAACGGCATGCCGCTGCCGGGCATCCATGTGCTTGGGGCAAGCGGCAGGACGGAGACGATCCGCACCTTCGGCTATGAGGACTTCAGGACGCGGCTGGGGCGGTGAGGCGAGCCGGCGGGGCGAGCCGGCTGCGGCCCTGGGAAGGGTGCGTCCGGCAGGGCGGGATCCTCGGACGCGTCCAGCTTCGGCCCTGGGGGCCGGGGCCCGCGGCGCATGCCGAAGGGGCGGAGGATGCTGCTCCGCCCGGCGCGTCCCCGGCGTGACATGCAAAAGAGGCTGCCGAATGCAACGGCGGCCTCTTTGTCTGCGCCCATCGCCCGGGGGGCGGGGCCGGGGCGACAGCGTGCCTGCGGGCGCGGCGATGCGGAACCTCAACCGCAAGGCCCGTACAGCCGTCAAGGACGGCAACGTGCCTGCGGGCGCAGCGATGCTCCGCGATGCCGGGTGCGCCCCCGAACGGCGCGGTCGTGCGGCTCCGGCAGGGCGCGGATGCCTGCGCATCTTCCCCGGCGCGACATGCCAACGGGGCTGCCGAATGCAATGGCAGCCTTTTTGCCTGCGCCCATTGCCCGGGGGCCGGGGCCGGGGCGACGGCGTGCCTGCGGGCGAAGCGATGCGGAACCTCAACCGCAAGGCCCGTACAGCCGTCAAGGACGGCAGCGTGCCTGCGGGCGAAGCGATGCTCCGCGATGCGGGTGCGCCCCCCCGAACGGCGCGGTCATGCGGCCCGGCAGGGCGCGGATGCCTGCGCGTCCTCCCCGGCGTGACATGCCAACGGGGTTGCCGAATGCAACGGCGGCCTTTTTGCCTGCGCCCATCGCCCGGGGAAAGGGGCGACGGCGTACCTGCGGGCGAAGCGATGCTCCGCGATGCCGGGTGCGCCCTCGAACGGCGCGGTCATGCGGCCCGGCAGGGCGCGGATGCCTGCGCGTCATCCCCGGTGCGACATGCCAACGGAGCTGCCGAATGCAACGGCGGCCTTTTTCTCTGCGCCCATCGCCCGGGGGACGGGGCCGGGCCGGCCGGGGCGATACCGCGGCGTCCGGGCCCTGCGCAGTCCGGCTCAGCCCTCCAGGGCGTAGCGGGCCATGCTGTCGAAGGTCGCGTAATGCAGCGCGTCCAGGTGCAGCGGCCATACCCGCGGCGCGCGGCCGATGCGCCACATCGCGTCCCGGAGCCGCTGCAGCGCGTCCTCGTCATAGGCCCCCGGCCGGTAGTAGGCCAGCGTCGCGTGAAGCGTCAGGGGGTAGCTCAGCGGGACGATGGCCTGGAAGCGCTCGTGCAGCGCCATCAGCGCCGCGCAGTCCGCCTCCTCCGCCGGCTCGAAGCCCATTACCACGCTGGCGCCCACCATGCTGAACATGCACCGGCTGCGCACCCGTACGGTGGGCGGCTGGTTCTGCCGGAGCCAGGACAGCGCCTCCAGCGCGGCGGGCCGGGTCTGCGATACGCCCTCCGGCATGCGCTCCGGCTGATTCAGCAGGTCGTGCAGGGTGATGTGGAAGGTCTCCGGCGGGATGCGCCGGGCCAGGCATGCGCCGCAGGCGTCGTACAGCGCGGCCTGGACGTCCGTCAGCCACTGGCACAGCGGCGCGTCCAGGGCGAAGATCATCGTGTCGCCGAAGAAGGGCAGGAAGCTGCCGTCCGGGGCGATCTTCTGCGTCAGTCCCGCGCTGGTGCGCAGCCCGCCGCTTCGGGGAAGGCTGTCCTCCATGAAGGCCGTCCGTTCCCGGTATTGCTGAAGGGTTTCATGCATGGGCCTGTCTCCTTTCCGGATCGGGCTCCGCGCCGGTGGGGTCGCGCAGGCCCGCGGTCGTGCCGGGAGAAGGTCGCGTCAGCCGCCGTGCGCCTTCTTCCAGGCCTTGATCTGTGCCAGCCGCTCCCGGTAGCGGGCTTCGTTGCCCTCGCCGGTGGGCTGATAATATTCGCGCCCCAGGAGGGAATCGGGCAGGCACTGCATGGCGGACAGCCTGTCCGCGCAGTCGTGGGCGTACTGGTAGCCCTCGCCGTAGCGAAGGGAGCGCATCAGGGGCGTCACGGCGTTGCGGATGTTCAGGGGCACCGGCTCGGCCAGCTGGGTGAGGGCGTCCTTCTTCGCGGCTTCGTAGGCGGTGTACAGGGCGTTGGATTTCGGCGCCATGGCCATGTAGACCACCGCCTCGGTCAGATGGACGCTGCACTCCGGCATGCCGATGAAATGACACGCCTGATACGCCGCCACCGCCACCTCCAGCGCCCGGGAATCCGCCAGCCCCACGTCCTCGCTGGCGAAGCGGGTGACCCGCCGCGCAATGTAGAGGGGATCCTCGCCCGCCTCCAGCATCCGCGCCAGCCAGTAGACCGCCGCGTCCGGGTCGGAGTTGCGCATGGACTTGTGCAGGGCGGATATCAGGTTGTAGTGCTCCTCGCCGGTCTTGTCGTAGAGCAGGGACTTGCGGGAGATGCACTGCTCCAGCGTCTCCGGCCGGACGACGATGGTCTGGCCGTCGGTATCGCCGTTGAGCACCACCATCTCCAGGATGGACAGCGCGCTGCGGGCGTCGCCGTTGGCGAAGGCGGCGATGGCTTCCGCCGCGCCCTCCGGCAGGATCACCCGCTGTCCGCCGAACCCCCGGGGATCCGTCAGCGCCCGGCGCAGCAGACCCTCCAGATCCGCCGCGGACAGGGCGTTGAGCACGAACACCCGGCACCGGGACAGAAGCGCCCCGTTGATCTCGAAGGAGGGATTCTCCGTCGTCGCGCCGATGAGCACGATGCTGCCCTTCTCCACAAAGGGCAGGAAGGCGTCCTGCTGCGCCTTGTTGAAGCGGTGAATCTCATCCACAAAGACGATGGTTCTTTCGCCCAGGTACTGATTTTTTTCGGCCTCCTGCATCACCTGGCGGATCTCCCGGATGCCGCTGGTGACGGCCGAAAAGTCGATGAACCGCGCATGGGTATGCCCCGCGATGATCCGGGCCAGGGTGGTCTTGCCCACCCCCGGCGGCCCCCAGAAGATCATGGAGGAGATCATATCGTTTTCGATCAGGCGGCGCAGCACCTTGCCCGGGCCCAGCAGATGGGTCTGGCCGACGAACTCCTCCAGGGATGCGGGCCGCAGCCGTGCGGCCAGAGGCTGTGACGCCATGGCGTCGGGGAATCGCTGCTGTTCCATGACCGGTATCCTCCTTGCACCCATTATACGCCCGGACGGTGCGGGGTTCAAGGCGAACATGGCCCATGATGTCCGGCGGGAGAGGGAAGGCCGGTGATGCGGGGGAGAGGCGGGCTCCTGACGCGCCGCGGGCATGCGCAAAAAAAATCCCCGAAAACCCTGTTTCCAGGACCTTCGGGGAATCAACTGCGAGGTGCCATCCAGATTCGAACTGGAGAATAAAGGTTTTGCAGACCTTCGCCTTA
>JBJEYH010000080.1:0-1640 GCA_051886675.1 Aristaeellaceae bacterium | reverse complement strand
CTTATTCTCAGCCCTGATAGCCCACGGTCGCCATGAACCGCTTGATGCCCGCCAGGCCCTTCTCGTCCTGCTTGTAGACGCCGGCGTCCGCCAGCACCTGCGCGCAGACCTTCGCAACCTCGCTGCGCAGGAAGGCCGCGGCTTCCTCATCATCCCTGCACAGGCCATGCTCCGCCACCAGCTGCTCCAGCCAGTCGTAGTGCTTGGCGCAGGGATCGCTGTCCTCGGGGCGCGCCATGGGCCGCTTGCCGGTGAGGAAGTCCTGCAGCAGCGCCAGCTCGGTCTTCAGCCGGCCGGGCAGGATGAACAGGCCCATGACCTCGATCAGGCCGATGTTCTCCTTCTTGATGTGGTGCAGCGGCGCGTGGGGATGGAAGATGCCCAGGGGATGCTCGTCGCTGGTGCGGTTGTTGCGCAGCACCAGGTTCAGCCGGTACACGCCGTCCACCTTGCGCAGGATGGGCGTGATGGTGTTGTGGGGATTGCCCTCCGTCTCAGCGTACACGTCGCAATCGGGATCGGAATAGCCGCGCCAGGCGTTGAGGATGCGCTCCGCCTCGTCAATCAGCGCCAGCTCGTCCGTGCCGGAGAGCTGCACCGCCGCCATGGGCCAGTCCAGGATGCAGGCCTGCACCTTCGCGTTGGGCGAGGTCAGCTCCGCCCGCACGCCGCACTGATCCATGGGGAAGCTGTAGCGGCCGCCCTGGAAGTGGTCGTGGTTCAGGATGGAGCCGCCCACGATGGGCAGGTCGGCGTTGCTGCCCAGCATGTAGTGGGGCATCTGCCCGACAAAGCTGAACAGCCGCTCGAAGGTGCCCCGGTCGATCTTCATGGGGATATGCTGGCTGTTGAAGACGATGCAATGCTCCGGATAGTAGGCATAGGGGGAATACTGCATGTACCAGTCCTGACCGGCCAGCTTCAGCGACACCACGCGGTGATTCTGCCGGGCGGGGAAGTTGCTGCGGCCGGCATAGCCGGGATTCTCGATGCACAGCATGCACTTGGGATAGCCCACGGAGGGCGCGTTCTTCAGCTTGGCGATCTCCTTGGGATCCTTCTCGGGCTTGGACAGGTTGATGGTGATCTCCAGCTCGCCCGCGGGGCTGTCGGCAAAGTAGCGCACGTTCTGGGCGATGGCGTCCACCTTGATATAGTCGCACACGCGGCACATGTCATAGAAATACTGGGTGGCCGCCTCAGGCTTGCCGGCATCCAGCAGGCCGCGGAAGGTATCGCGCACTTCCCTGGGGGACGGGGTCATCAGGCCCATAACCCGGGCGGAGAACAGATCCCGCGCATAACCCATGTCCTCGATGAGGCCCTTTTCCACCGCCAGGTCGCACAGGGTGCGCAGCAGCTGGGTGGCCGTGGCAGGCACGTCGGCGGAGGGAGCAACCTCGCCATCCGGCGCGTCCAGGCCCATCACATCCAGCAGCAGATTGCGGTAGTAGGGGCGATCCACCGTTTCGAACAGCCCGTGCTGTTCGGAGAAATCCAGCAGAGCTTCCAGCGTATGCGTGACCTTTTCAGACCAGTTCATGCTCTTTGCCTCGATTCTTCGCGGAGTTGCCGCGTCATTGTGTGGAACAATCTGCCTCTATTATAGCGGAAGAAAACGGCCCCTGTCAATGCTGTGC
>JBJEYH010000079.1:0-1640 GCA_051886675.1 Aristaeellaceae bacterium | reverse complement strand
GCCCAGATCCAGCAGCATCAGGTCGATGGGCTCCGCGGCCAGCAGGCGCATGGCCTCCTCCGCCGTCGCCGCCGCAACGCAGACGTAGCCTTCCGCTTCCAGCGTGAAGCAGATGAAATTGCGAATCTGTGCGTCATCCTCGACCACGAGGATGTGCTCGTGCAGGCTGTTCATGGTTTCTCCTCCTCCATCGGCAGCTCAAAGGTAAAGACCGCGCCGCCGCCTTCCCGGCTCTGCGCCCTGATGCTTCCGCCGTGCGCCCTGGCAATCGCGTCGCAGATGGACAGCCCCAGTCCGACGCCGCGGGCCGCATCGGCGCTCTTTCCCCGCGTCGTGTAGAAGCGCTCAAAGAGGTGGGGCAGGTCCTCCTCGCGGATGCCCTCGCCCCGGTCAAGCACGCTGAACACGGCTTTTCCGTCCCGCTTCTCCACGCAGACCTTGATTTCGTTGCCCGGCGGCGTGTGCCGCACGGCGTTGTCCAGCAGGTTGACGAGCATCTGCACGATGAGCTTCGCGTCCATCGGCACGAGCAGCAGCTCCTCCGGCAGCTCGGCGTCGATTTCCCTGTCCGGCGCGCGCCGCTCCATCTGCGCCAGCGCGCTGCCGACGATTTCCTCCACGGCCTCCGGCTGCTTCTCGATCTGCAGCCTGCCGTCCTCCAGACGGGTCAGGCTGAGGATGTTCTCCACGAGCGCGCGCAGCCAGTCCGCGTCGCGCCAGATGTCCTGCGCGAGCCTGCGGCGCGGGTCGTCCTGTGCGGACAGATCCCGGATCATCTCGCTGGTGCCCATGATGCCGGAGAGCGGCGTGCGCAGGTCGTGGGAGATGGCGCGCAGCAGGTTGCTGCGGGTGCGCTCCTGAAAGCTCTCCTCACGGTAGCGCTGCTGTGCCTGCGCCGCGCTCAAACGGTCGATGGCCATGGCGGTGGACTCGAGCATGGAGCAGAGGAGCTGCCGCTGCGCGTCGGACAGCGCCATGCGGGGCAGACGCAGCACGCCCAGGATGCGCTGCTGCCCGTAGAGCGGCCATTCCTGCCCCGATTCCGTCTCCACACAGCCCGTGTGCAGCAGCTGGACGCGGCTGGCCACTTCGTCGTCCGCGTCCAGCTCCCGGTGGATGACATTCCCGGCGGCATATTGCAGGTAGCTGCGCTCCGCCTCGCCCTTCTCCGTCAGAAAGAGCAGCGCGGCGTCGCAGCCGAAGGTCTGCCCGATGCTGCCAAGCGCCGCCGTGCCGATGGCCTCCATGCTCTGCGCGTCGCTCAGATGGTTGGTCAGCTGATAGAGCGCCTGCGTGTCCCGCTCGCGCGCCAATGCCTGCCGCGCGCTGCGCTTCATCTGCGCAGTCAGCGTGCTGGTGAAGATCGCGGTGAACGTCATGATGGCAAAGGTGATGAGGTAGCTGGTATCGCTGACCTCAAAGGTGAAGCGCGGATCGGTAAAGAAGTAGTTGAACGCGAACGTCGCCAGCACGGATGCTGCCAGCGCGTAGCCCGGCCCGTGCGTATACCGGGCGATGATCAGCACCGCCGCCAGATACACCAGCACGATGTTGGTTTCCGGAAAGCCCAAAAAGGCAAACAGACCTCCAAGCGCCGTCGCCAGCAGCATCACCAGCACGACCTTCGCCGTATCCATCCA
>JBJEYH010000078.1:0-1641 GCA_051886675.1 Aristaeellaceae bacterium | reverse complement strand
ATGGCGCTGGGCGTGGGCGTGGCCTCCATCCGCAGCGACGAGAATGCCAAGGCGGACAGCTTCGGTCTGGTGGCACTCTGTTCCATCGGCCCGGTGCTGGCGGTGATGGCCCTGGGCGCCATCTACCAGTCCGACAGCGCGGAAGCCGCTCTCACGGTGGTGGGAAAAATCGAAAACACGGTGGCGCTGGGCGCGGACTATCTCCACGCCTTCCCGGAATATCTGAAGGAAGTGGCCGTGGCGCTGCTGCCCATTTTCGCCTTTTTCCTGCTGTTTCAGCTTTTCTCCCTGAAGCTTCGGAAGCTGCCCTTTCTGCGCATCCTCATCGGCATTGCCTACACCTATGTGGGCCTGGTGCTGTTTCTCACCGGCGTGAACGTGGGCTTCTCGCCGCTGGGCTATGTGCTGGGCGGCGCGCTGACCGAAGGGAAGCTCATCTGGCTTCTTGTGCCCCTGGCCATGCTGATGGGCTGGTTCATCATCAACGCCGAGCCTGCCGTACATATTCTGAACAAACAGGTGGAGGAACTGAGCGCCGGGGCCATCTCCGCCCGGGCCATGGGCCTGAGCCTGTCCATCGCGGTGTCCCTGGCGGGGGGCCTTGCCATGGTGCGGGTGCTCACCGGCATATCCATCCTTGTTTTTCTGGTGCCGGGCTATCTGATCGCCCTGACCCTCAGTTTCTTTGTCCCCCGCACCTTTACCGCCATCGCCTTTGACTCCGGCGGCGTGGCCTCCGGCCCTCTGACCGCCACCTTCATGCTGCCCTTTGCCATGGGCGCCTGCGACGCTATTGGCGGCAATGTGATGACCGACGCCTTCGGTCTGGTGGCACTGGTGGCCATGATGCCTCTGATCACCGTCCAGGTCATGGGCGCCATATACGTCCTGAAATCCCGCCGGGTCAGCGCGGAGCCGGCACTGCCGGATTTTGGGGACAACGAGATCATCGAACTTTGGGAGGCCTGCTGAATGGAATTATACTACGTCATTGCCATCACCGACCGGGACCGGGGCGAGAGCATGTCCGCCCTCTACCGCGGGGCGGGCCTGCACATGATCCTGGCCATGCTGGGCCGGGGCACCGCCACCAGCGAGCATCTGTCCGTATACGGCCTTGACGCCACGGAGAAAGTGGTGATCAGCGGCGTGGCCAGCGGCGAGGAGGCCGCTCAGCTGTTAAAGGCGGCCAAGCGCAAGCTGTTTATCGACATTCCCGGCAACGGCGTTATGCTCACCGTGCCGCTGAAAAGCGTGGCCGGGGGCAGGACCCTTGCCTATCTCACCGACAGTCAAAAGACAGGAGGAAAGCCGAACATGGAATTTAAGCACGAGCTGATCGTTGTCATACTGAACGAGGGCTATTCCGATTTTGTGATGGACGCGGCCCGCGCCGCCGGGGCCGGAGGCGGCACCGTCCTCCACGCCAAGGGCACGGGCAGCCGCCGGGCGGAGAAATTCTTCGGCGTCAGCCTTGCGGAGGAAAAGGACCTGATCTATATCGTGGCCCACAGCGACGAGAAGGCCGCCATCATGAGCGCCATCAGCGAGAAGGCCGGCCCCGGCACCAAGGCGGGGGCCATCTGCTTCTCCCTGCCCATCTCCTCCGTGGCCGGTCTCCGCGCCCGGGACGAGGGCTGA
>JBJEYH010000077.1:0-1641 GCA_051886675.1 Aristaeellaceae bacterium | reverse complement strand
ACCTTCATGGGCGCCGGATCCACGGTGTTCGCCAAGAATGTCCTGGGCGACAGCCTGCTGACCCCCTCGCTGGCCGAAAGCACCATCGCCCTGTACGACATCGACCCCCAGCGGCTGGAGGATAGCTACCTGATGCTCACCTCCATCAACAACAACCTGGGCAACCGCGCCCGCATCGAGAAATACTGCGGCGTGGAAAACCGCAGGGATGCCCTGCGCGGCGCCAGCTACGTGGTCAACGCCATCCAGGTGGGCCTGTACGAGCCCTGCACCGTCACCGACTTCGAGGTGCCCAAAAAGTACGGCCTGCGCCAGACCATCGCCGATACCCTGGGCATCGGCGGCATCTTCCGCGCGCTGCGCACCATCCCGGTGATGATGGACTTCGCCCATGACATGGAGGAGGTCTGCCCCAACGCCTGGTTCCTGAACTACACCAACCCCATGGCCATGCTCACCGGAGCCATGCAGCGCTTCACGGGGATCAGGACCGTGGGCCTGTGCCACAGCGTGCAGTCCTGCGTGCCCAATCTGATGAAGCATCTGGACATGCCCTATGACGAGCAGGTGCAGTGGAAGATCGCGGGCATCAACCATCAGGCCTGGCTGCTGGAGGTCACCCGGGACGGACAGGATCTGTACCCGGAAATCAAGCGCCGCGCCGCCGCCATCACCGAAAAGCACAACGACATGGTGCGCTTCGAGATCATGAAGCGCTTCGGCTACTACGTCACCGAGTCCAGCGAGCACAACGCCGAATACATGCCCTACTTCATCAAGGACAAGTACCCCGAGCTGATCGACCGCTTCAACATCCCCCTGGACGAATATCCCCGCCGCTGCGTCAACCAGATCGCCCGGTGGGAGAAGCAGCGCGACGAGCTGACGAAGGATCCCCATCTGACCCACGAGCTGACCAACGAATACGCCAGCCGCATCATGAACGCCCTGGAGACCAATCAGCTGTGCAAGATCGGCGGCAACGTGCTGAACACCGGGCTGATCCCCAACCTGCCCCGCAACGCCTGCGTGGAGGTACCCTGTCTGGTGGACGCCAGCGGCGTGACCCCCTGCTACGTGGGCGATCTGCCGGAGCAGTGCGCGGCCATGAACCGCACGAACATCAACGTACAGCTGCTGACCATTGAGGCTGCGATGACCCGCAGGCGCGACACGATCTACCAGGCTGCGCTGATGGATCCCCATCTGCAGAGCGAGCTGTCCATCGACGACATTGTGGCCCTATGCGACGATCTCATCGAGGCTCACGGCGACTGGCTGCCCGCGTACCGCTGACGCGGTTCAAAAAAGTGGCCTGCGGGCCACTTTTTTGAGTTGGGGGAGCGTCGCCTGCGGGCGACGGCAAATCCGCCTGGTCGCTTCGCTCCCGGCCGGCGGATTTGTAAGGAAAGTTTTCCGCCTGCGGCGGAAAACGACCCGCCCCGGCGGCAGAGCCGCCGGATACGAATGAAAGTCGAAGGGGGGCTTTGCCCCCTTCGACGCATCCTCCCGGTCAGAGGGGGCTGCGGCCCCCTCCGGGCCTCCCCCGGGGTGCGGCGGGGGCTGCGGCCCCCTCCGGGCCTCCCCAGGGTGCGGCGGGGGCGCGGCCCCCTCCGGGCCTCCCCGGGGTGCGGCGGGGGC
>JBJEYH010000076.1:0-1653 GCA_051886675.1 Aristaeellaceae bacterium | reverse complement strand
GAGGCGTCCAGCATAATGCCGTAGAGCTGGCCGGACTGGGCCAGGCAGAACAGCTCGGTGTCATTCATGGAGATCAGATCCTTGATGGGCGCGCGGAGAATCCGCGACACGCCGCTGGGATCGCGCAGGTAAAGGTAGTTGTCTTCCCCCAGATAGGCGGCGTAGCCGTTGCCGGAAATGACAGCGTCGGCCATGGCGCCGCAGGCCAGGGTCAGGGCCAGCGTGAAGGACACGATGGCAAGGAACAGCTTCTTCATGAGGTACCTCCCTTTCAGACAAGCTTGATGATGGGGCATAAGCCGTTTGCTTCACGGAGCATGCAGGCATGCTCTGCGTTATCATGGGCTGCACATATAGAAAACGGGTGTTGCGACGGATTTCTTGCAGGCGACTTGCGGGAAATGCAATTTTCGTGTATCATGGCAGGGAAGGCGGGGAAATTCTCCCGGGAGGACGGGATGATTTTCCAGCCACTGCGCGTTGCATAGGTACCAGGCGCGGACGAAGGGAGCGGCCGCGCGGGGAGACAGGAGGAATCAGCATGACCATGATGAAGAAAGGCTGGACCGCGCTGCTGACGGCGCTGGCGCTCATGCTTTTGTGCGCCGCGGCCCAGGCGGAAGCGCTGCAGTGCGGCGTGACCTATCGCAGCGCCACGGTGAACCTGCGCCAGCAGCCCACGCAGTATTCCACCCGTCTGGGATCCTATGCCGAGGGCAGCTGGATGGTCATCAGCGGGGAGAGCGGCAACTGGTACTACGTCACCGCCCCCGACGGCAAAACCGGCTACATGAGCAAGAACTACGTGGCGGTGCAGGAGCCTGCGACGGCGCTGGTGGGCGTGGTCACCAACCCCAACGCCAGCTCCTTCCTCAACCTGCGCCAGGCCCCCAGCTACAACGCCAAGGTGCTGGGCATCTACTACAACGGCGTGCCCTGCGTGCTGCTGAGCCAGTCCGGCGGATGGTACTCCGTGCGGGTGGACGGGGTGGAGGGCTACTTCCGCCAGGAGTACATCACCACCCGCACCTGGCCCTGCAGCGATGAGATCGCCACCATCGTCACCCCCAACAACACCGGCCTGAACCTGCGCACCGGCCCCGGCATGAGCTATCCCTCCATGGGCCAGTATGCCGGCGGCAAGTACGTCATGGTGCTGCAGAAGGGCAACGGCTGGTGGAAGGTGTCCGTGGAGGGCCAGGTGGGCTTCATGAGCACCGACTTCCTCAAGGATGGCGTCATCGCGCCCACCGGCGGCAGCAGCTCCGGCAGCAGCTCCTCGGGCAGCGGCACGGGCGCGGTCTCCGGCGGATACGCCGTGGTGACCAACCCCAAGGCTACCCAGGTGCTGAACCTGCGCGAAAGCCCCTCCACCACCAGCCGGGTCCTTGGCCAGTACGGCAACGGCGCCCGGGTCAGCGTGATCAAGCCCGGCACCGAGTGGTGCAAGGTCATGACCAGCCAGAACGTGGTGGGCTACATGATGACACGCTACCTGACGGTATACAACCTGCCCGGCACCCCGACCATGACCGTCAGCCATCCGCAGAAGACCTTCGTCAACCTGCGCTCCGCCCCGGACATGAACGCCGGCAAGGTGCTGGCCCGCATGCCCCACGGCGCGGAGGTCACGGTGGTGGCCCCCGGCGACGG
>JBJEYH010000075.1:0-1654 GCA_051886675.1 Aristaeellaceae bacterium | reverse complement strand
GGCGGCTTCGGCACCATGGGCTTCGGCCTGGGCGCGGCCATCGGCGCGCAGGTGGCGCATCCCGACAAGTGCGTCCTGCACGTCACCGGCGACGGCTCCTTCCGCATGAACTGCAACGAGCTGGCCACCGAGCAGGCCTACAACCTGCCCATCATCACGGTGCTGTTCAACAACGGCACCCTGGGCATGGTTCGTCAGTGGCAGACGCTGATCTACAAGGAGCATTACTCCCAGACCACCCTGGACCGCGCGCCCGACTTTGTGAAGCTGGCGGAAGCCTACGACCTGGGCGGCAAGCGGGTATCCTCGGTGGAGGAGCTGGAAGCGGCCCTGACCGAGGCGCTGGAAGGCCATCGCGGCTACGTGATCGACTGCGTCATCGACATTGACGAGAAGGTTCGTCCGATGGTAGGCGGCGGCAGCCACATCACGCAGTTCATGCTGGACTAAGAGCTTCGTCGAAGTGGCTGCGCCACTTTGACGAGGATGGCGCTCGCTCACTGGTCGGAGGGCAGAGCCCTCCTCCCGGCCGTTCGCTCGCGTAAGGCAGCGATTTCTGACGAAATCACGCAAAAATCGCCGCGCATGTCGCCGATTTTTGATTGCAGTCTGCCGACGGCGAATTAGGGGGGCCCTGTTGGGAGCAAATCGCTCCTTTTCTCTGCTGGCATTGAGCGGCGTTCAGCCTGATTGCCGTACCCATACCGTCCGACGAAACGAGGCGAAGCCTCCGAAGCCCTGCAACGATTCGATAGGAGAATGCTGATATGAACGAAATCAACCGTCAGACCCTGGCCGTCCTGGTGGACAACGAGGCCGGCGTGCTGTCCCGCGTGGTGCGCCTGTTCTCCGGCAAGGGCTACAACATCGAGTCCCTGGCCGTGGGCACCACCGACGATCCGAAGGTGTCCCGCATCACCATTGAAATCCTCGCCACGGAGACGCAGACCCATCTGATTTCCAGCCAGCTGCGCAAGCTGATCTGCGTGCACTCCGTCAAGGCGCTGAATCCCAGCCACGCCATCCGCCGGGAGCTTGTGCTGATCAAGGTCATGGCCAACACCAGCGAGACCCGCAACGAGGTCATCCAGATCGCCAACATCTTCCGCGCCAGCATCATCGACGTGTCTGTGTCCTCCCTGACCCTTGCCGTCATCGGCGATGAGAGCAAGGCTGAAGCCATCCAAAACCTCCTCAAGGAGTTTGGAATCCTCGAGCTGGTGCGCACCGGCATGGTCGCACTGGAGCGCGGACAGTTTACCATTGATGAACAGACGAAAGTGAAAGGGGAATACGACTATGGCAAAAATGTACTATGAGAAGGATTGTGACCTGAACAAGCTCACCGGCAAGACGGTGGCCATCGTTGGCTACGGCTCCCAGGGCCACGCCCATGCGCTGAACCTGCGGGATTCCGGCGTGGACGTGATCGTGGGTCTGCGCAAGGGCGGCAAGAGCTGGCCCGTGGCCGAGAAGGACGGCTTCGAGGTGCTGACCGTGCCGGAAGCCACCAAGCGCGCCGACATCATCATGATCCTGATCAACGACGAGAAGCAGGCGGACATGTACCGTCAGGACATCGCCCCCTACCTGACCGAGGGCAAGGCCATCGCCTTCGCCCACGGCTTCAACATCCGCTACAAGCAGATCGTGC
>JBJEYH010000074.1:0-1656 GCA_051886675.1 Aristaeellaceae bacterium | reverse complement strand
GGACGGATGCCCGTGTCCGTCAGCTGCACGGTGGTGCCGATGTGCTGCGTCTCCATGGCAGCCAGCGCGTCCACCACGATCACCGCCGCCGGCTTCAGCCTTTCCGCCAGACCGCAGGCAAGCTCCGCCGTCTCCACCCCCGTGACGCCCAGCACCCCCGGCGCAAAGGCGCACACGCTGCGCAGCCGCGCTTCCTTCAGGTGCCGCGTCACCAGCACGCTCTCCACCACCTGGCTGCCCAGGGAGTCGGCGGTCATGTGCCGGTTGCCAAGGCCCAGCACCAGCACGTCCCCCTTGGGCGGCAGCATCAGCCGGAGAATCTGCCCGATCTCCCGAGCCACGGGCATGCGCTCCTCCGGCGAGAGATACGGCAGCATCGGATGCGTCATCGTCCAGTAGACGCCCTCCGGCTTGCCGATGCGCTGGGCGGCATTGGGTGTGTCGATGCGCACCCAGGTGATTTCCATCTGTCCATGACGCTGGGTTTCCACGTGAACCCCTTCCCCCAGCATGTCCGGCCGAACCGTCCGCTCCATGGCCAGGTCTGTGCGGTAGCCTGTCATAGCCTTCACTCCCCTCTTTGGGTTAAGGTGGCTTTGCGGGCTGGCTCTTATGCATGCAAAAAGCCCCCGCGCATGACGCGGAGGCTTCTGTGATGCCGGGGAATGTCAGGAGCTGCGGTACTTCCGGTAATAGTAGTAACTGTCGCTTTCCATGTTCGGCTGCCGATGCCCGATGGGATATCGCCGCTCGAACAGCTCAAAGCCCGCCCGTTCCGCCACGCGGCAGGACGCTGCATTGGCGCAGTCGATGGTCAGGATCATGTACGGGAGATCGGACACAGCCATGCACCAGTCGAAAAGAGCAAGCACGGCTTCCGTGGCATATCCATGTCCCTGACAGGCCTCGTCCAGGAAGTAGGCCATCTCGACCTCACGGAGGGTATCCTCCATGCCCATGCCAACCATGCCGATCAGCGTGTCGGGCTGAGCCTTCAGGGCGATGGCGTAGCGCTTGTTCTTCCGCACGTCGGTGGAATCCTTCTGGGTCTGATGCCAGGCAATGTAGCTCTGCAGCCTGTCGCAGTTTTCGGCCCAGTCTCCCATGAAGCGCACGACGTCCCTCTGCCGGACGATGGCGCGCAGCCTTTCCTCATCCATCGGTGCCAGATCCCGAATCAGCAGGCGTTCTGTTTCGATTCTCATGGCAACTACCTGGCCGTCCGGCTGGCGGCGCGGCGGTAGGCATCATCATAGAGCCAGTTCTGGGCGGAAAGCGGCTTGTCCGTGCCGGGGAAGCGGCGGGTATAGCTGCCGTCAGACTGCTGATCCCGCGCCTGCACGTTGTCATGCCAGAGAATGTCGAAGATTTCCGCCACCCGGGCCTTCAGGTCATCGTCCAGGATGGGCGTGGCCACCTCCACCCGGCGAAGGGTGTTGCGGGTCATCCAGTCGGCCGAGGCGATGTAGTACCGGGCATCCTCCCCGTCGCCGAAAATGTAGATGCGGCTGTGCTCCAGGAAGCGGCCCACAATGCTCACCACATGGATGTTCTCCGTCAGCCCCGGCACGCCGCCCCGCAGGCAGCAGATGCCGCGAACCACCATGTCGATCTTCACGCCGGCCTGGCTGGCCTCGACCAGCTTGTCCATGAGGG
>JBJEYH010000073.1:0-1657 GCA_051886675.1 Aristaeellaceae bacterium | reverse complement strand
TATACCCTGACAACCTTCAAGTGAGAGGAAAAGCATGGATCGCAAGGAACTGATGCAGGCCATCCGGGAGGGCCGGGTGCAGGGAGCGTACCTGTTCGAGGGCGTGGAGGAGAACATCAAGGCCTCCGCGCTGACGGCCCTGCGCAAGGCGCTGCTGCCCGAGGGCCTGGAGGAGCTGAACGAGACGCTCCTGGACAATCCCATGACCGACGCGATCATCGCCGCGGCGGAGACGCTGCCCTTCATGGCGGACAAGCGGCTGGTGACGGTGCGGGAGCATCCGGCGCTGAGCGGCCGGGCCGAGGCCGACGACAGCCTGTGCGACTATGTGAAGCAGGTGCCGGACAGCTGCGTGCTGGTCTTCCTGTGCCGCGGGAAGGCCGACGCCCGCAAGAAGCTGTACAGGGCCGTGCAGAAGGCGGGGCATGTGGTGAGCTTCAACCCCCTGACGGAGGCGGAGCTGAACGGCTGGATCCGCAAGGCGTTCCAGGGCCTGGGGAAGGCGTGCAGCCCGGAGACGGCGTCGCTGCTGGCCTTCACGGTGGGGACGGACACAGCCCTTCTGCGCACGGAGATCGAGAAGATCGCCGCCCTGGCCGGGGAAGGCGGCGAGGTCACGGACAAACACGTCCGGGCGGTGGCCACCCGGAGCCTTGAATGCACGGTCTTCGAGATGGTGGACGCGGTGGTGGCGGGACAGGAAGGCAAGGCCTTCGGGCTTTTGCGGGACATGCTGCTCACCGGTGCGGACCGGCTGGGGATCCTGGCGATGCTGCTGCGGCAATACCGGCTGCTGCAGCATGTGAAGATCATGCAGTACGAGAAGCGCAGCCCTCAGCAGATCAAGCAGGGGCTGGGCATCGCGCCCTTCGCGGCGGAGCGGTGCATCCGCCAGGCCGCGGCGTATTCGGGGGGCGAGGTGCGTCAGGCGGTGGACATCTGCCTGGACACGGAGTATCAGGTCAAGAGCGGACAGATGAACCAGGAGGGCGCGCTGGAAGCCGCCATGCTGCGGATTTTCGCGCTGCGCAGGGCCCGGCAGGCCCGGTGACATCCGGAAAGGGAGGAAGCCATCATGGGTGAGAAGGTGGGCAAGCTGATCCGACAGGCCCGCACGGGCGCGGATCTGACCCAGGAAAGGCTGGCGAAGAAGGTGGGCGGCGGGCTGACCGCCAGCGACATCAGCCGCGCCGAGCGTGGGGAGATCGATCTGCCCCAGGCCACGCTGCGGGCCATCGCAAAGGCCACGGGGGTGACGCAGGCATCCCTGGTGGAGGCGGCGCGGGAGGAGAGCGCATCCGCCGGGAAGAAGACCTCCTCCGGCAAATCCGGCGCGAAGCAGGCGAAAACCCCGGATTCCGCGGGGATCAGCATGCGGGTCACCGCCACGGAGAAGCGGCTGATCGAGGCCTACCGCCTGGCCGACGGCGACGCGAAGAAGGCTGCCATGAAGCTGCTCAAGGGCGAATGCCCGGAGCTGGTCACGAAGATCCTGAGCGGCTCCGGCGCGGATGTGGTGGCGGATCTGCTGGGGGACGCGCTGGGCAGCCTGCTGGGCGGCAAGTGAAGGGGGAAGGGACATGAAGTATCCCTGGATTGACGAATACCTGCTCAGCAAGCCCGGCGTGACGAAGAACAGCGAGAACTGGAACTGGGA
>JBJEYH010000072.1:0-1658 GCA_051886675.1 Aristaeellaceae bacterium | reverse complement strand
TCGCTGCCGTCCTCAAGATGCTGGATCTTGACGTCGTGCTTGACAACGTCGTGCACCTTGCCGCCGGCGTTCACCTGGATGGTGTACTCGTTGAGCTCCAGAACCTTGGAGTTGACGAGCATCTTTGCGCCGTGGTGACGCAGTGCTTCCATGGCAACGCTGCGGTTGGGCTGGCAGACGCCGGTCATCATCTGCGGCATCATCTCAACCAGGGTGATGTCCACATCGCCGTTTCTGAAGTTGGGGGTGTAGATGGAGTGGGGACGTGCGTCGCCGAAGATCATCTCGGCGGTCTCGCAGGCGACCTCGCCGCCGCCCAGGATGCAGACACGGCCGTTGGGAATGGTGACCTTGCGGCTGAGAATGTCGTGGGTGGTGATGGCCTTGGCAGGATCGACGCCCTTGATAAAGGTGGGAATGAAGGGCTTTGCGCCGGTGGCGACAACAACAGCGTCGGGAGCGAACTCCTTGACCAGGTCAACGGTGGCTTCCTTCTTGAACTCGAACTTGACGCCGGCCTTCTTGGCGCGGTAGTTCAGGTGGACGAGCCACTTGGTCATCTCCTGCTTACCGGGAGAGACAACAGCCAGGTTCAGCTGACCGCCGATGCGGTTGCTCTTTTCCCAAACGGTCACGTCGTGGCCGCGCTCGGCAGCGGTGACAGCGGTGTACATGCCGCCGGGGCCGGCGCCGATGACCAGCAGCTTCTTGGGCTTGTCGGTGGGATTGAAGGGGAAGTCATACTCGCAGCCAACCAAGGGGTTGATGTGGCACTTGCAGACAGGGTGCATGGGATTCTCGGGGGTGATGCAGCGGCCGGCGCAGGAACCGCAGGGAGTGATGTCGTCAAAGCGGTTCTCGTAGGCCTTCTTGGGCAGGTCGGGATCGGCCAGCAGGGGACGGCCCAGAGTCACGCCGTCAACCAGGCCGCGCTCCACGATGTCGGCAGCGTAGCGGATGTCGTTGATCTTGCCAACCACGAAAACGGGGATGTTGACAACCTTCTTGATCTCGGAGGCTTCGTAGACATTCTTGCCGATCTTCTGGCTGTGGGCGGGCAGGATGTTCTGGAGGCCCTCGTACTGAACGCCGCCGGAAACCTCCAGCATATCCACGCCGGCTGCCTCAAACTTGGGCGCCAGGTACAGCATCTCTTCCAGAGAGTTGCCGCCGGCAATGCGCTCGTCGCCGGAGACACGCAGAACGATGGGGAAGTCGCGGCTGACGTTTCTGCGAACCTCCTCGATGACCTCGAGGATGAAGCGGGCGCGGTTGTCGATGCAGCCGCCGTACTCGTCCATACGCTTGTTGCGCAGGGGGGACAGGAAAGCGCCGGGCAGCATGTAAGCGTGGGCGGTGTGCAGGGCGATACCGCCGCAGCCGGCTTCCTCAGCGCGGCGGGCGGCCTGGCCGTACTGCTTGACCACCTTATGGATCTCGTCAATGGTGATCTCTCTGCAGACATGGCCGTTGGCGTTGGTGTTGACGGAGGGACCCAGGGGCTTGATGCCCTTCAGGGCGCAGATGGACTCGGGACCGGGGTGAATGATCTGGGGGAACAGGGTGCTGCCCGCGTCGCTGACTCTCTTGGCGAAAGCGGCGAACTGGGGGACCAGGCTGTCCTTGTCCAGAGCGGTGGTCTTGCCGATGTACCAGTA
>JBJEYH010000071.1:0-1662 GCA_051886675.1 Aristaeellaceae bacterium | reverse complement strand
GAAGTGCAGCGGGCGGAGCTGTATCTCCACGGCTCCTTTGCCGATACCGGCGCGGGACACGGCACGGACAAAGCCCTGATTGCGGGGCTTTTGGGCATGGAGCCGGACGACGAGCGCATCCCCCACAGCTTTGAATACGCGGAAAGCGCCGGGCTGGAATTTTCCTTCGGCGTGACGGAGCTGCGCGCCGCCCACCCCAACAGCGTATTGCTGAAGCTCCGGGGCAAAAGCGGCGCGGAGCTGGAGATCGTGGCCGCCTCCGTGGGCGGCGGGCGGATACAGATCCGCCGTCTGGGCGGCATGGAGACCTGCTTTTCTGCCGAGCAGCCCACCCTCATCATCAAAAACGAGGACCAGCCCGGCAGCGTGGCCGACGTGTCCCGGGTGCTGGCCCAGCGGGGCATCAACATCGGCACCTTCCGGGTAAACCGGGACGGGCGGGGCGGCTGCGCCGTGATGGTCATCGAGTGCGACGCGCCCATTGGCCAGGATGTTCTGAACTATATCAGCAGCCTGCCCGGCATTCTGGGCGCGGTCTGCATCAACTGAGGGAGGGACGCGAATGATTTTCTATTCCATTGAACAGCTTCTGCAGGAGGCAGAGAGCCGCGCCCTGCCCCTCTGGCAGCTGATTCTGGACGCCTCTGCCGAGGAGAGCGGCATCAGCCCGGAGCAGTCCTGGGACATGATGGCCCAGCGGCTTCAGGCCATGCGCCTGGCGGACAGCTCCTACGACCCGGCCCAGCGCTCCAAGAGCGGCCTCAGCGGCGGGGACGGGGAGAAAATGCGGCTTCATTATGAAAGCGGCAAGTCCATCTGCGGGGAGTTTGTGGGCGCAGTCCTCTCCGCCGCCCTGCGCATGGGCGAGTGCAACGCCTGTATGCACCGGATCGTGGCCGCGCCCACGGCGGGGGCCTGCGGGGTCCTGCCCGCGGTGCTGCTGCCCTACGGGGAAAAATACGGTCTGAAGGACGACGCGCTGATCCGCGCCCTGTACGTCTCCGCCGGCTTTGGGGCGGTGATCGCCCAGCGGGCCTCCATCTCCGGGGCGGAAGCCGGATGTCAGGCGGAGATCGGCTCCGCCTCCGCCATGGCCGCCGCCGCGCTGGTGTACCTCCACGGCGGAAATAACGAGCAGATGGCAAACGCGGTGGCCATCGCCCTGAAAAACATGATGGGGCTGGTCTGCGACCCGGTGGCGGGCCTTGTGGAGGTCCCCTGCGTCAAGCGAAACGCGGCGGGGGCCATGAACGCCCTGTCGGCGGCGGAGCTGGCTCTGGCAGGCATCGTCTCCCGCGTCCCCGTGGATGAGGTCATCGACGCCATGCGCGCCGTGGGCGAAGCCCTGCCCTCCTCCCTGCGGGAGACCGGCCGGGGCGGTATCGCCGCAAGTCCTTCGGCAGTGGCCTTCCGTGAAAAATTTTTCGGCAGAC
The DNA here is from genome assembly GCA_051886675.1 of Aristaeellaceae bacterium. GTDB lineage: Bacteria > Bacillota > Clostridia > Christensenellales > Aristaeellaceae > UBA11524. The sequence continues at coordinate 229 of JBJEYH010000071.1, read as the reverse complement.
AGAAATAAGAAAAAGGGAGTATGGATATGCTGAACGTCATACAGAAAATTGATGAAGCGGCCATTGACCGCCTGTTCGCGGTTTATGCGGAGTCCATGGAAGATTTGCAGCGCAATTACGCCGACACCGCGCAGATGAAGGCGGAATACGCCGCGTTTCTGGCCGATTTTATCGCCGATCCGAAACACCTTGTTCTGATCGAAGAGACAGACGCCGGCTGGGTAAGCGG
>JBJEYH010000070.1:0-1665 GCA_051886675.1 Aristaeellaceae bacterium | reverse complement strand
TTCTTCTGCCTGACGCTGATCCCCATGGGCCTGTCGCTGTACTATTCCTTCTGCAATTACAAGATCGGCGCTTCGCCTGCCTTCATCGGCCTGCAGAACTACATCGACCTGATGCACGACAGCAAGTTCGGCAACTCCCTGCTGGTGACCATCCAGTACGTGGTCATCGGCGTGCCGCTGAAGCTGGTGTTCGCGCTGTTCGTGGCCATGCTGCTGACCAAGCCCACCAAGCTCCAGGGCTTCTACCGCGCGGTGTACTACATCCCCTCGCTGATCGGCGGCTCCGTGGCGGTGGCGCTGGTGTGGAAGCAGCTCTTCGGCAGCCGCGGCCCCATCGTCCTGGCCATCAAGGCCCTGGGCGTGACAGGCTTCAGCTTCTTCGGCAGCTCCACCTGGGCGTTCGTGCCGCTGGTTTTGTGCAACGCGTGGCAGTTTGGTTCCTCCATGCTGATCTTCGCCTCAGGCCTCAAGCAGATCCCCAAGGATTACTACGAGGCCGCGGAAATCGACGGCGCCAGCAGCGTCAAGCGGTTCTTCAGCATCACGCTGCCCTGCCTGTCGCCCATCATCCTCTTCAACCTGATCATGCAGCTGATTTCCGGCTTCATGACCTTCACCCAGGCGCAGATCATCACCCAGGGCGGCCCCAACTACGCCACCAACTACATCGCCCTGAACATCTTCCAGGAGGGCTTCGCCTACTCGCACATGGGCTACGCCTGCGCGCAGAGCTGGGTCATGCTGCTGATCATGGCGGCCATCACGGGTATCATCTTCAAGACGTCCGACAACTGGGCGTTCTACGAAAGCTGAGGGGGCGGGCGCATGAGAACAAGACGTATTGTCAAAACCACGATCTATCATGTGTTTGTGGTCCTCTTCGGCCTGCTGATGATCTATCCCGTCATCTGGATGATCCTCAGCTCCTTCAAGCTCAAGAGCGAGATCCTCGGCCCCAACGCCTCCTTCTGGCCCACCACCTGGGTGTTCGAGAACTACCCCAACGGCTGGAACGGCGCGGGCATCTACACCTTCGGCACCTACTTCAAGAATTCGCTCATCATCTCCGGCCTGGGCACCATCGGCACGGTGCTGTCCTCCGCCATGGTGTCCTACGCCCTGGCCCGCATCGACTTCAAGGGCCGCAAGCTGTGGTTCACCTGCATGATCATGACCATGCTCCTGCCCGGCCAGGTGCTGATGATCCCCCAGTACATCATCTGGAACAACCTGGGCCTGATCGGCACCTTCGTGCCGCTGATCCTGCCCAAGTTCCTGGGGTGGCCCTTCTTCATCTACATGATGATGCAGTTCATCCGCGGCCTGCCCAAGGAGCTGGATGAGGCTGCCATGATCGACGGCTGCAGCAAGTACCGGATCTTCACCCGGGTGGTGCTGCCGCTGCTGGGCCCCTCCATCATTACCACCATCGTCATTTCCTTCTACTGGATCTGGGACGACTACATGGGCCCCCTGCTCTACCTGACCAAGCCGGCGCTGTACACGGTGTCCCTGGGCATCAAGAACTTCGCCGACGCGCAGGGCACCAACTTTGGCCCCATGTTCGCCATGTCAACCCTGTCCCTGATTCCCGTATTCCTGCTCTTCCTGTTCTTCAACCGTTATCTGATGGACGGCGTGACAGCGGGCAGCGTGAAGGGTTAA
>JBJEYH010000069.1:0-1666 GCA_051886675.1 Aristaeellaceae bacterium | reverse complement strand
CTGATCGGCGGCACGGTGGGCGTGGTGACGGTGTTTGTGTGCTTCTTCATGGGGCCGGTGATTTCCGCCATTGCGGCGAAGTTCCGGCGGCTGTTCTGACGGCGGAAAACCCAGGGCGTCCGATGACCGGACGCCCTTTTCTTTTGCCGCGCGCAGGCAGGGATTGGAGGCGCCGGGGTCGAATTGTGCTGATAAACGCACTGCAGATGAAAATGGCGGGAGGTGCCACCATGCTGGCCAGAACGCTGGGATACGGGCTGAGCGGCGTCAGCGGCTTTCCGGTGAAGGTGGAGGTCTATGCGGCCAACGGGCTGCCGGCGCTGGAGATTATCGGCCTGCCGGACGCCTCGGTCAAGGAGAGCCGGGATCGGGTGGGCGCGGCGATTGTCAACAGCGGCTTTGCCATGCCTGTCGCGCGCCTGACGGTGAACCTTGCCCCCGCGGACATGAAGAAGGAAGGCCCGGCCTTCGACCTGCCGGTGGCGGTGAGCATCCTGATGGCCTCGGGCCAGCTGGACAACCGCGAACTGACGGGTACGCTGATGCTGGGCGAGCTGTCCCTGGACGGCAGCCTGCAGCCGGTGCGGGGCGCGCTGCCCATGGTCATCAGCGCCAGCGAGCAGGGGATTGAGGACATCATACTTCCGGCGGGCAACGCCGAGGAGGTGGCCTGCATCCAGGGGATCCGCGTGTATCCGGCGCGGAGCCTTCGGCAGGTGGTGGAGCACCTGAAGGGCAAGGAGCCCATTCCGGCCCAGATCCAGCGATCCTATCAGGAGATCCTCAGGGCCAGCCACTGCGCGGTGGATCTCAGCCAGGTGCAGGGCCAGCTGGGCGCGAGGCGCGCGCTGGAGGTGGCCGCGGCAGGGGGCCACAACATGCTCATGATCGGCGTACCCGGCTCCGGCAAGACCATGCTGGCCAGGTGTCTGCCGGGGATTCTGCCGCCGCTGACCTTTGAGGAGGCGCTGGAAACGACGCGCATCCACTCCATCGCGGGAAAGCTGACCCCCGGCGCGGGGCTGATGGCCACCCGGCCCTTCTGCGCGCCGCACCACAGCGCGTCGGTGGCCAGCCTGATCGGCGGCGGCTCCAACGCCCGGCCCGGCGAGGTCAGCCTGGCCCACAACGGCGTATTGTTCCTGGACGAGCTGCCGGAGTTCAGCCGCAACGCCCTGGAAGCCCTGCGCCAGCCCCTGGAGGACGGCGTGGTGTCGGTGACCCGCGTCCGCAGCCAGGCGGAATACCAGTCCAGCTTCATGCTGGTGGCCAGCATGAATCCCTGTCCCTGCGGCTTTTACGGCAGCAAGCAGCGCCAGTGCCGCTGCAGCCAGCATGAGATCCGCCGTTACCTTGACCGGGTGTCCGGGCCGCTGCTGGACCGCATCGACATCCAGATCGAGGTGGACGCGGTGCCGGTGCGGGAGATCAACCAGGGTGCGCCGGCGGAATCCTCGGCGGTGGTGGGGGAGCGGGTGCGCCGCGCCCGGGAAATCCAGCAGCAGCGCTACAGGGGCGAGGGCATCCACTGCAACGCCCAGCTGGACGCCCGCATGACCAGGCGCTACTGCGTCCTGACCCCGGAAGCCACCCAGGTGCTGCACATGGCGGTGGAGCGCATGGGCATGAGCATGCGGGCCTATGGCCGGGTGCTGAAGGTGGCCCG
>JBJEYH010000068.1:0-7290 GCA_051886675.1 Aristaeellaceae bacterium | reverse complement strand
GCGCGTGCGAGAATCTAGGGCTATGCCCGCATATGAAAAGCCACCGGCTTGGCCGATGGATGTTTACTGATGTTCCCCAAAGTGGCGTTGCTGTTTTCGTGAGATGTACACTTGCTCACTGTTCGGAGGGTAAAGGCCTTCTCCCGGCCGTTCGCTCGTGCAAGGAGGCGGTTTAGCAGAGCAAATCGCATGAAAACCGCCGCGTATATCACCGATTTTCGATTGACAGTCTGCCGACGGCAAATGACGGAAGCAGAAGGATGATATTTCACAGAATATACGGAACTCGGAAGGGTTCCGTTTTTCCTATTCCTCTGAAAACAATACGCCCGGAAAGCCATCAATAGCCTCCCGGGCGAAAGTCAATCGTCCATCAGCGCGACCAGCACGCTGTTCTGCACATCCATGCCCCGGCGGGTCAGCCGCCAGCAGCCCTCCATGTGCTGGAGCAGCCCCTGGGCCTCCAGCTGGCGCAGCCGCGCGCCATACATCTCGTCCATGGTCAGCCCGTGCATCTGCAGGAATGATTCCTCCGACACGCCCCGGGTGGTGCGCAGACCCAGCATCATCGTTTCAAAGACGGCGTCGTGCGCAGTGACCGGCTCGACGGTACGGGCCTGCCAATCCTCCCGCCGCACCATGTCCAGATAGTCCCGCAAGCCCGATGGGTTGCAGGTGCGGACATAGGCGTTGCCGTCCCGCTCATCCATACAGCTGGCCGCGGAGACTCCAAGCCCCAGGTAGGGAACCTGCCGCCAGTAGCCCAGATTGTGCCGGCAGGCATGGCCGGGCAGGGCAAAGTTGCTGATCTCATACTGCTCAAAGCCGCGGCGGGCCAGCAGGGTCAGCGCCAGATCGTACATCTGCCGCTCAGCCTCCTCCTCCGGAAGGGACAGAACCCCCGCGTCCAGGTCGCGCTTCAGCGGCGTACCCTCCTCGGGGATCAGCCCGTAGCAGGACAGGTGCGTGGGCGACAGGCTCAGGGCCGCGTCCAGGGTTTCCCGCCACATGGCGGCCGTCTGCCCGGGCAGGCCGAACATCAGGTCAAGGCTCAGGTTGCGGATCCCCGCCGCCCTTGCCATGCGGACGGAGGCTTCCACCTGGGGAAAGTCAAGAATGCGTCCCAGCGTCTTCAGCAGGGAAGGCTGGAATGCCTGCATCCCCAGGGACAGACGGTTCACCCCGCCCGCCACGGCAGCGTCCAGCCAGGCGGGGGTCAGCGTGCCGGGATTGGCCTCGCTGGTGAACTCGGCGTCCGGCGCAAGGGCAAAGACGTCCTTCAGACCGGACAGCAGGCGCGACAGCTCCGCCGGCGGAAGCAGCGAGGGCGTGCCGCCGCCAAGGAACACGGTGTCCATCCGCAGGGGATGCCCGTACAGTCCGGCGTAATAAGACGACTGGCGCGCTGCCTCTTTCAGCAGCGCGTCAACATAGGGGTGCATCAGCCCTTCCTGTCCGGCGTAGGAGGCGAAGTCGCAGTAGCGGCATTTGCGCAGGCAGAAGGGCAGGTGAATATACAGCTCCATGGATCCTCCTGTCACCATGCGTCGCCGACGCTGTCCCGCAGGACGGTCGTGGGCTTGTCCATCGCCAGGTTGATCACGGGAACGGCTTCCTTCAGCGCGTAGGAGACGGTGGACAGCGTGCCGCCCCGGGGCGCAGTCATGTAGCACAGGCAAAGCGCGCAGTGATCCACCATGTGCCGGTTGCGCACAAGCATGCAGCCCTCGTAGTAGGCGGGGGAGAGAACGCGGGTTTCGTCCGCGGCGTAGAGGATGCGCTCATAGCGGCGGCAGTCCTGCTCAGTCCAGCGGCTGGTCTGGTTGCTGCAGGGGAGAACCATGATCAGACGCACGTCGGGATGCGCCTGCCGAAGGGACAGCACGGCCTCCGCCGCCAGCAGGTCGAAGCCCAGCGCGCCGCCGCTGAGAAAGTCCCGGTAGCCGCGGCTGTACAGCTGCTCCAGCATCCGGTCCAGCTTGCTTGTCAGCGCGGGAAGGGCTTCGGCGGCGATGTGCCTGTGGCCTGTGAAGCAGACCGTCACCGGGCGGCGGGACACATCCGCATAGACGCCCGCGATCATCTCGCGGGAAATGCGGGAAAGCGGTTCCTTCAGGCTGCACGAATCCCTGCGGGTCCTGTACCAGACGCGGCCCGTGGATCTGCTGCGCATGCAGCCACCTCCCTTGTCCGCTTAGTCGCTGTCCATCTTCAGCACGGCCAGGAAGGCCTCGCTGGGCACCTGCACCGTGCCGAACTGACGCATGCGCTTCTTGCCTTCCTTCTGCTTTTCCAGGAGCTTCTTCTTGCGGGTGATGTCGCCGCCGTAGCACTTGGCCAGCACGTCCTTGCGCATGGCCTTGACGGTTTCGCGGGCGATGACCTTGCCGCCGATGGCCGCCTGGACGGGAATCTCGAACATCTGCCGGGGGATCACGTCCTTGAGCTTCTCGCAGATGCCGCGGCCCCGGGCGTAGGCCTTGTCCCGGTGGACAATCTGGGAGAAGGCGTCGCACAGATCGCCGTTGAGGAGAATGTCCAGCTTGACCAGATCGCTGGCACGGTAATCCTTCAGCTCGTAGTCGAAGGAGGCGTAGCCCCGGCTGCGGGACTTCACCTGGTCGAAGAAGTCGAAGATGATCTCATTGAGGGGGATGTCGTAATTCAGCTTGACCCGGTTGCCCTCGTACTGCATGTCGATGAAGATGCCGCGCTTGTCCTGGCAAAGATCCATCAGCGTGCCCACGGAATCCTGGGGCGTGTAGATGGTGGCGTGGACGAAGGGCTCCTCCATGTCGCTGATCTCGGTGACGGGGGGCAGGTTGGAGGGGTTGTCGATCTCGATCATCGTGCCATCGGTGCGCTTCACATGGTAAATGACGCTGGGCGCGGTGGTTACCAGGTTCAGGTCCCACTCGCGCTCCAGGCGGGTGGTGATGATGTCCATGTGCAACAGCCCCAGGAAGCCGCAGCGGAAGCCATAGCCCAGCGCGGCGGAGGTCTCCGGGTCGAAGGTGAGGGAGGCGTCGTTCATGCGCAGCTTTTCCAGGGCATCCTTGAGCGCGGGGTAGTCGGCGCCATCGGCGGGATACACGCCGCAGAACACCATGGGCGTAACCTGCCGGTAGCCGGGCAGAGGCTCGGGGGCGGGACGGGCAGCATCGGTGATGGTGTCGCCCACGCGGGTGTCGCGCACGTCCTTGATGGACGCGGCCACGTAGCCCACGTCGCCGGTGCGCAGCTCGTCGCAGGGCTGATAGCCGGGGTTGAAGGTGCCCACCTCCACCACGTCGAACTCGCCGCCCGTGGCCATCAGGCGCATGCGCATGCCGGCGCGCAGCACGCCCTCCTTCACCCGGACAAAGCAGATCGCGCCCCGGTAATTGTCGTAGAAGGCGTCGAAGATCAGCGCCTGCAGGGGCTTTTCGTCGTCGCCGGCGGGGGCGGGGATGTACTGCACAATGGCCTCCAGCACGTCCTCGATGTTCAGCCCGGTCTTGGCAGACACGCAGGGCGCGTAGGAGGCGTCCAGGCCGATCACGTCCTCGATTTCCGCGCGAACCTCCTCCGGCTGGGCGGAGGGCAGGTCGATCTTGTTGATCACGGGAATGATCTCCAGGTCGTGATCCAGGGCCATGTAGCAGTTGGCCAGGGTCTGGGCCTCGATGCCCTGGGTGGCGTCCACCACCAGCAGCGCGCCCTCGCAGGCGGCCAGGGCGCGGCTCACCTCATAGGTGAAGTCCACATGGCCGGGGGTGTCGATCAGGTTGAGGGTGTAGACCTCCCCGTCCTGGGCCTTGTACTGCATGCGGACGGCCTTGCTCTTGATGGTGATGCCGCGTTCCCGCTCCAGCTCCATGCTGTCCAGGATCTGCTCCACCATCTCCCGCTGCTGGAACACGCCGGTCTTTTCCAGCAGGCGGTCGGCCAGGGTGGACTTGCCGTGGTCGATGTGGGCGATAATGCAGAAATTGCGGATTTTGCTCAGTCTGTCGGACACAGGGGATTACCTCCGTTGCGCATGGTAGGGAAGTTACTTGACCTTCTGGCCGATTTTGGCTTCGGTGCCCTTCATCAGGCGGCCGATGTTGGCCCGGTGCCGCCAGATGCAGATGCCCGCCAGCACAATCACCCAGGCCGCGACCAGCCAGTTGCCCCAGTTGGTGGCGATGACCAGGATGGCGAAGAGCGTCACCATGACCATGGAGCCCAGGGAGATGAAGCGGGTCAGGGCGATGACGGCGATGGTCACCACATAGCAGATGATGGCCTGCCACCAGAAGGTGACCAGCATCACCGCGCAGGTGCTGGATACGCCCTTGCCGCCCTTGAACTGGAAGAACACCGGCCAGTTGTGGCCCGCGATGACGGCCAGGGCCGCCACCATCGCGCCGTACTGTCCCATCCACCACTTGGCCAGCAGGCAGGGAATCAGCGCCTTGAGGATATCGCCCACAAAGGTCAGCGCGCCGCCCTTGACGCCCATGGTGCGCAGGGCGTTGGAGGCGCCGGTGTTCTTGCTGCCCACCTCGCGCAGGTTGGGGCCGTGCAGCAGGCGGGACACCAGCAGCCCCGTGGAAATGGAGCCCATCAGGTAGGCGACAACGGCGATCACAAGATAAGCAAGCAGATCCTTCATACGTCAATTCTCCTTCTTCTTTTCTCTGAGGATGAAGCGGATGGGCGTGCCGGTGAAGTCGAAGGTCTTGCGGAAGTAGTTTTCCAGATAGCGCTCGTAGGCGAAATGCATCAGCGTCTCGTCGTTGACGAAGAGGATGAAGGTGGGCGGGCACACGCCCTGCTGGGTCAGGTAGTAGATCTTCAGGCGGCGGCCGCCGGAGGCCGGGGGCTGCAGGGCGCCGGTGGCATCGGCCAGCACGTCGTTGAGCACGCCGGTGGGGATCCGCTTGCTGGCCTGGGCCCAGACCTGATCCACCATGTCCAGCACAGTGTGGGCCCTCTGGCCGGTCGTGGCGGAAATGAACAGCACCGGCGCGTAGTCCATGAACTTCAGGTCGTCCAGCACCTTCTTCTTGTAATTCTCGAGGGTGCCGGTTTCCTTCTCGACCGCGTCCCACTTGTTCACCACGATGACCACCGCCTTGCCCTCCTCGCGGATGAGCCCGGCGATCTTGGTATCCTGCTCGGTGACGCCGTCCTGGGCGTCGATGAGCAGCAGGGCCACGTCGCAGCGGCGGATGGCGGCGATGGAGCGCAGCACGCTGTAGCGCTCCAGGGATTCATCCTCCACGGCCCGCTTGCGGCGGATGCCCGCGGTGTCGATGATGTTGTACTCCGTGCCGTTGGGGGCGGTGAAGCGGGTGTCGATGGCGTCGCGGGTGGTGCCGGCGATGTCGGAGACCATGGTGCGCTCCTGCCCCAGCAGCCGGTTGGTCAGGGAGGACTTGCCCACGTTGGGCCGGCCCACCACGGCCAGCTGCAGCACGTGATGCTCCTCCTCCGCCTCGTCCGGATCGGGGGGCGGCAGCCGCTTGCAGATTTCCTCCAGCAGATCGCCCAGGCCCATCATGTTCACCGCGCTGATGGCGATGGGATCGCCCAGCCCCAGCTCGTAGAACTCGTAGGTCACGTCGTTCATGCCCACGAAGTCCACCTTGTTGACCACCAGCAGCAGGGGCTTCTTGGTCTTGCGCAGGAGGTTGGCCACCTCCCGGTCGTCGTCGGTGAGGCCGTCGCGGCCGTCGGTGAAGAAGCAGATCACGTCCGCCGTGTCCATGGCGATTTCCGCCTGGCGGCGCATCTGCGAGAGCAGCACGTCGTCGCTGCGGGGGTCGATGCCGCCGGTGTCGATGAGGGTGAACTTGCGGGTCTGCCATTCCACGTCCGCGTAGATGCGGTCGCGGGTGACGCCGGGGGTGTCCTCCACGATGGAGATGCGCTTCCCGGCAATTTTATTGAAGAAGGTGGACTTGCCCACGTTGGGCCTGCCCACGATGGCCACGAGCGGTCTTGCCATAAAGTTACATATCCTCCAATCCACTGATGGCGCGCCAGAAGCCCGCGCCGGAATTCTCCGTGATGTGAAGCGGCGCGGGCAAAGCCCGGCGAACCTCGTCCACGGTCATATCGTCAAGGAACAGATCGCCCTCGTTGCGGATCATGCTCCGGGTAATCAGAATCTCGTCCGCATCCACGTCCGCGCACTGCGCCACCAGATCCTGCCCGGTGATCAGCCCCGACACCGTCACCGTTTCGCCAAAGAAGCGGTTGATGATGGGCCGGACGGTGACCGTGGTGCCCTTCGGGGCGTAGCGGTCGGCCATCTCCTGCAGGAAGGGGGCCACCGACGTGCCGCAGGCGATCAGCAGGCGGCGGGGCGGCGTTTCCTCCACGGGGTCGTCCTCCGCGGCGAAGCGCAGATCCGTCTCGAACATGCGCAGCATGCCCACGCCGTTCTCGATCTGCGGATAGTCCTCGTATTCCTCGTCCTGGGGCAGGGGAGCGCCCGCCAGGCAGTAGAACTCGTCCGATGGGAAGACGAAGCGGGTGTCCAGACGGCGCAGGTAATCCTCCTGCAGGGGCTTCACCTGCTCCAGCAGCGCCCGGGCCATGTCCCGGTCGTAGGGCTTGATGTAGGGCAGCCCCTCCCGGAACTTCGTCAGGCCGATGGGCACCAGCGCCACCGAGCAGGCGGCGGGGGTCAGGCTCTCCAGATCGCGCAGGGTCTGCATCAGCACATCGCCGTCGTTCCACCCGGGGCAGAGCACCACCTGGCAGTGGAAGCGGATGCCGTTTGCCTTCAGCAGGCGCAGGTTGTCCATGATGCGGCCGGCCTTGGGGTTGCGCAGCATCTTCACGCGCATGTCCGGGTCGGTGCAGTGGACGGAGACGTACAGGGGGCTGACCTTCCGGCGGATGATCCGGTCCAGCTCCTGATCGCTGATGTTGGTCATGGTGATGTAGTTGCCCATCATCAGCGACAGCCGCCAGTCGTCGTCCTTGACGTAGAGGGTATCGCGCATGCCGGGGGGCATCTGATCGATGAAGCAGAAGATGCAGTGATTGTGGCAGGGGCGGGGCCTGGACACAATGCTCTGGTCCAGGGTGACGCCCAGAGGCTCCCAGTCCTCCTTGCGCACGCGGATGGTGGCACGGCTGCCATCGGGGTGAATCACATCCATGTCAAAGCGTTCCTGGGCTGTCAGGGCCTGGTAATCAATCTGGTCAATGACAGGCTCGCCTGCGATTTTTTCCAGCAGATCGCCGGGCTTCAGGCCCAGCCGGGCGGCGATGGAGCCGGGCTGAACATGGGTGATGGCGCTGGGCATG
>JBJEYH010000067.1:0-7317 GCA_051886675.1 Aristaeellaceae bacterium | reverse complement strand
CTCCGGCCAGGGCGGGGAGCTGACCCCCCTGATCCTGATCCGCCCTCTGGACTGAAATAAACGCCGCCATCCCTCACCGGGACGGCGGCGTTTTCATACGCTCAACACCAAGGGATCGCGCCAGCGGAAAAGGGTCAAGGGGCGATGTCCCTTGCGGGGCTTGGGGCGGCGCCCCAAGCGGGTCCGGGCGGCAGCCCGGGCGCAACACAAAGGCCAAAAAGGAAGGGAACGCAAAGAAGCCAGAGTTTCCAGGCAGGCGACGAAGTTCGCCCGCGCCGGAAACGGCAGGTTCCGCGCACCGCAAGCGAATGGAGCCCAGCCATCCAGAATGGCAAGCGTGGCGCAGGGGGAACGCCCTCATCCTCCCTCGCCCATCTTCCCCGGAGGTGAAGGCTGAACCGCCCCAGGGAACGCTGCAGCCTTATTCCGCCGCCTCAATGAACCGCTCCAGCCGCCGCTGCAGCTCCGCCACGTTCTCCGCCGCCTGATCGGCCGCGGCCCATGCGCCAGCGTCCCCGTAGCCGTATGCCGCGCACAGCGTGGGCAGACCGTTGGCCTTCCCGGCCTCGATATCCCCCAGCCGGTCGCCCACCATGATTGCCGCGCAGGGCCGCACTTCCGCCAGAATATCCGCCACCGCCCCGGCCTTGGTGCGCCCCTGCTGCGCCGCCCGGACGGCCCGGAACACCCCCTCCAGCCCGAACACCCGCTGGCACAGGGCCAGATAATCCGCCGTGCCGTTGGAGGCGATGCACAGATCCGCCCTCTCCCGCAGGGTGAGCAGCATCTCCCGCACGCCCGGGAACAGCCTGTTCACCCGGGGACACAGCTCCAGCCCCGCCTGCAGCCGTACCCGCAGGTATTCCTCCGCCCGTTCCCGGGGTATGCCCAGCAGCGGGATGCTCTCCTCAAAGGTGGGGCCGTTGCACTGGCGGATGACTGCCTCCGGAGGCACGGGCAGTCCCATGCGGGTCAGCGCCAGACGCACCTCCCCGATGCACAGATCCATGCTGTCGGCCAGGGTGCCGTCCCAGTCGAATAGAATAGCGGGCTTTTTCATCGGAAACAGAGATCCTTCCTTCATGATGATTTGCTGACCAGGCGCACGTTGTCCGCGCCATAGGCCTCCTGCAGCCGGCGCAGACAGCCGTCGGTGGCGTCGCACCAGCTGAGCTTCGGGGCCAGGAGGGTGATTTTCTCATCGGGCAGATGCATGTAGACCGGCACGCTCCCCGGGTGCAGGGCCAGCAGCGCCGCGGCCCTGTCCATGTCGGCGCGCTTCAGGCGCAGGTACAGCTTGCGGGTCGCTTTGGCGGCCAGCTGCGCGTCGGTGAGGCGGGGCGATTCCGGGGCGCGGTGCGCGGGCGCGGGCGCGGGCGCAGGCTTGGGCGCGTCCTCCTGAACGGGACGCGCAGCGGGCGCCATCCGGGGCGCGGGCGCCTGCCTGGCCGCGGGACGGGCCTGACGCCTGTCGGGCTGCCAGTCCTCCAGGGAGTCCAGGGATTCCACCAGGAGCTTGGGGGCTTCGTCCTCGCGGATGGACAGCCGGCCCGTCAGCACCACCAGATCGTCCGGGGCCATCATGCCCTGATACCGCTCGTAAATCTTGGGGAACACCAGGCATTCGATCTGCCCGGTGAGATCCTCCAGGGTGACAAAGCCCATGTACGCGCCCTTCTTGGTGGCCTTGCCCTTGACCTCGGTGAGGATGCCGCCCATCTCGACGATCTGTCCGTCCAGGGCCATGCCGTGATCCTCCCGCTCGTCCAGATCGGTCAGGTCGGCGGTGGAGAAGGCGAAGCGGGACAGGGTGTCGCGGTAGTCGTCCAGGGGATGGCCGGTGATGTACACCCCGGCGATCTCCCGCTCCATGGACAGCCGGGCCCGCAGGGTGCAGTCCGGCAGCGGCGGCAGGGCGCGGGTCTCCTGGATCATCATCCCGCCCCCGAAGGCCAGGTCGAACAGGCTGATCTGCCCGTCCACGTTCTGCTTGCGGCGGGCGATGTTGGCGTCCATGGCGGATTCGTAGACCGCCAGCATCTGCGGACGGTTGGCGCCGGTCTGGTCGAAGGCCCCCGCGCGGATCAGGCTGTCCACCACGCGCTTGTTGCATTCGCCGGAGTCGATGCGGCTGCAGAAGTCGAAGATGTCCCGGTAGGGGCCCTTCTCCCGCTCCTGCACGATGGCCTTCACCGCGCCCTGCCCCACGGTCTTGACGGCACCCAGCCCGAAGAGAATGCCCAGCTTGCCCTCGGGGGTCTTCTGCACGGTGAACTTCCACACGGAGTGGTTCACGTCCGGGGGAAGGACGGGGATGCCGTGGCCGCGGCAGTACTGGATGTAGGCAGCGATCTTCCCGGATGCGCCGTAGACGCTGTTGATCATGGCGGCCATGAACTGCACGGGATAGTGCCGCTTGAGCCAGGCGGTCTGCACGGCCACCATGGCGTAGGCGGCGGCGTGGGACTTGTTGAAGGCGTAGGAGGCGAAGGCGGTCATCTCGTCGTAGAGATGCTCGGCCACCTTTTCCGGCACGCCGTTGCGCACGCAGCCGGGCACGTCGATGGAGCCGTCCTCGTTGAGCTTGCCGTGGATGAAGTATTCCCGCTCCTGGGCCATGACCTTGTGCTTCTTTTTCGCCATGGCGCGGCGCACCAGGTCGCTGCGGCCGTAGCTGTAGCCGGCCAGGTCGCGCACGATCTGCATGACCTGCTCCTGATACACCATGCAGCCGTAGGTCACGTCCAGGATGGGGCGGAGCTTCTCGGTTTCATAGTGGACGGAGTCGGGGTTGTGCTTGCCCTCGATGTAGCGGGGGATGGACTCCATGGGCCCGGGACGGTACAGGCTGATGGCGGCGATGATGTCCTCCAGGCAGGAGGGCTTCAGGCTGGTCAGGAAGGAGGTCATGCCCGCACCCTCCATCTGGAACACGCCGTCGGTGTCCCCGGCGGAGATCATTTCGTACACGGCGGGGTCATCCATGGGGATGTCCTCGGGCTTCATGTCCACGCCGGCGTCCCGCATCATGTCCAGGGTATCCCGGATCACCGTCAGCGTCCTCAGGCCCAGGAAGTCCATCTTCAGCAGGCCCAGCTGCTCGATGGTGCCCATGGGGTACTGCGTGGTGATGACCTCGTCGTTGCGCTGCAGGGGCACGTACTCGATGACGGGCCTGCCGGTGATCAGCACGCCGGCGGCGTGGGTGGAGGCGTGGCGGGGCATGCCCTCCAGGGACATGGCCGTGTCGATCAGCCGCTTGACGTCGGGCTGCTCGTCGTACATGGAGCGCAGCATGGGGGACAGCTGCAGGGCCTTCTCGAGGGTCATGCCCAGGTCGAAGGGCACGGCCTTGGCCACCGCGTCGGTCTCCTGGTAGCTCATGCCCAGCACCCGGCCCACGTCCCGGATGGCGGCCTTGGCGGCCATGGTGCCAAAGGTGATGATCTGGCTGACGTGATCCGCGCCGTACTTGCGGGCCACGTAGTCGATGACCTCCTGCCGCCGCTCGTAGCAGAAGTCCACGTCGATATCGGGCATGCTGACGCGCTCGGGGTTCAGGAAGCGCTCGAAGAGCAGCTGGTACTTCAGCGGATCCAGCTGGGTGATGTCCAGCGAATAGGCCACGATGGACCCTGCGCCCGAGCCGCGGCCCGGCCCCACCATGATCCCCTGGGAGCGGGCATAGTGGATGAAGTCCCACACGATGAGAAAGTAGTCCACATACCCCATGCGGGTGATGACCCCCAGCTCGTAGCGCAGACGGGCGTAGGGCTCGTCCTCCTCCCTGGCGTCCGGGTAGCGGCGGGCCATGCCCTCCATGCACAATCGGGTGAGCATCTCCAGGGCGGTTTCGCCGGTGGGGACGGGATACTGCGGCAGCCGGGTCACGCCGAACTCGAACTCCACCTGGCAGCGGGCGGCGATCTCCTCCGTCCGGTCGACGGCATCGGGACACATGCGGAACAGCTGACGCATCTGCTCCTCGCTCTTGACGTAGAGCTCCCGGGTCTCCATGCGCATGCGGCTTTCGTCCTCCAGGGTCTTGCCGGTCTGGATGCACATGAGCACTTCCTGGGCGTCGGCGTCCTTTTCCTCCAGGTAGTGGCAGTCGTTGGTGGCCACCAGGGGGACGTTCATCTCGCGGGCCAGGCTGATCAGCCGGGGCAGGACGAGCTTCTCCTCGGTGATGCCGTGATCCATGATTTCAATGTAGAAGTTCTTTTCCCCGAAGATCTCCTGCATTTCCCGCACATAGGCCCGGGCCTGGTCGTACTGCTCCTGCAAAAGCAGCTTGGGCAGGTCGCCGGACAGGCAGGCCGACAGGCAGATCAGCCCCTCGGCGTGGCCGCGGATCAGGTCGTAGTCGATGCGCGGCCGGTAGTAGTAGCCGGTGAGGAAGCCCTCGGAGATCAGGTACATCAGGTTCTGATAGCCCTGATTGTTCTCGCACAGGAGGATCAGGTGGCTGTATTCCCGGCTGACGGTGGTCTTGTCGAAGCGGTTGCGGCACACGTAGGCCTCGCAGCCGATGATGGGATGCAGCCCCGCGGCCTTCATGGCGGAGTAGAAGTCGATGCACCCGTACATGACCCCGTGGTCGGTGATGGCGCAGGAGGTCATGTTCAGGGCCTTGAGCCGCTCCACCAGCCTGGGGATGCGGCATGCGCCGTCCAGCAGGCTGTATTCCGTATGCAGATGCAGATGCGTAAAGCTCATGGGCGCGACCTCCGTGCGATATTTCTTCATCATGGATTATAGCACCAAACCTTCCCCTTGACAATGCGAACGCCGCGCCGGCGGGCCGGGGGGAATTTGCGCGGGGGGTTTGCTTTCTTGCGCGTGATTTGCTATAATACACTGATACCACAGGCGCGCAAGCGCCGGGCAATGACGGACTGCGGGAGGAATGGCATGGCACGGATGATGGACAGGGAGCTGGGAACGCTGGCGTTTCACGCCCGCGTGCTGGAGGAGGCGAGGAATCCGGACAATCCCCTGCTGGAGCAGGCGAATTTTCTGGGGATCGCGGCCAGCGGCCTGCAGGAATTCATCACCTCCCGCCTGGGCAGCCTGACGGCGCGGCTGCGCAAGGGCGACGCCATGCGTCCCTCGGGGCTGATGATCTCCCAGGTGCTCAAGGAGGCCTGGACGCGCACGGACGTGCTGATGATGCGCATGGACAGGATCCTGCACGAGCAGATTCTTCCGGGTCTTGCCCGGGAGGGCGTGCGGCTTGTGCAGCCCGAGGACGTGACCCCGGTGCAGATGGCGGCGCTGTCGGCGCTGTTCTACCGGGACATGATGCCCTGCCTGAGTCCCATGCCCGCGGGCGGCGATACGCCCCTGCCGCCCCTGCCCTCCAACGAGGTGTGTCTGGCGGTGGCGCTGGCGGGCCGGGAGGCGGGGGAGGAGGAGCTGGTCATCGTCCGGCTGACGCCCACGCTGCCCTGCCTGGTGCCCCTGGTGGGCAAGGAAACCCTGCTGCTGATGGTGGAGGACGCGGTGCGGCTGAACCTGCACCTGGTCTTTGCGGGGCGGACGATTGTCAGCTGTCATCCCTTCCGGGTGCTGCGGGACAGCCACGCCGCCTGCCGCGCCGACGACGGGGACGTGCGTCACGCGGTGGAGGCCTGCCTGGAGAAGCGCCGGCAGGGGAGGATCCTCCGGGTGGTATGCGCGCCGGACATGCCCGGCATGATGGAGGAGCGGCTGTGCGAGGCCCTGCAGGTGGACCGGAGCCTGGCGGTGCGCCGGGGCTATGTGATGAATCCGGCGGGGGTGATGAAGGCCCTGTGCGATCTGCCGGGGCTGGAGCATCTGCGCTACGCGCCCTGGGAGGGCGCGGTGGATCCGGCGCTGACGGGGGATCTGTTCGCCGCCATCCGGGAGAAGGATCATCTGCTGTGCCATCCCTACGACAGCTTCGCGCCGGTGCTGGCGCTGCTGGAGCAGGCGGCGGAGGACCGCGAGGTCATGGCGATTCAGATGACGCTGTACCGTGCCAGCGAGGCTTCGGCGGTGGTGGCGGCGCTGCAGAAGGCGGCCGCCCGGGGCGCGAAGGTCACCGTATGCGTGGAGCCCCGCGCCCGCCTGGACGAGGAGCGGAACCTCCGCCTGATGGACGTGCTGGAGAAGGCCGGCTGCCGGGTGCTGACGGGGCTTCCGGGGGTGAAGGTGCACGGCAAGGCGCTGCTGATCACCCGCAGCGAGGAGGGCGTCAGCCGCCTGTACGCGCATCTGGGCACGGGCAACTACAACGAGGTCACCGCCGGGCGCTACACGGACATCGGGCTGCTGACGGCGGACGAAGGGATCTGCGGGGATGTGGAGCGGTTCTTCGCCTGTCTGGCGGGGGAGCGGCCCCAGCCGGATCTGGAGGAGCTGACCGCCGCGCCCCAGGGCATGCGGCAGGAGCTTCTGCGGCTGATCCGCCGGGAGATGGAGAAGGCTTCCCGGGGCGAAAAGTGCGGCATTGCCTGCCTGTTCAACGCCCTGACGGACGTGGAGCTGATCGACGCGCTGACCGAGGCATCCCGGGCGGGGGTGCCGGTGGATCTGACGGTGCGCGGCGCCTGCTGCCTGACGGCGGGGGTGCCGGGCGAGACGGACAGGATCACGGTGCGCTCGGTGGTGGGCCGGTTCCTGGAGCACTGCCGGGCCTTCGCCTTCGGGGGCGAGGGGGAGGAGGAGGTCTTCTTCTCCAGCGCGGACTGGATGAAGCGCAGCCTGAACAAGCGCATGGAGCTGCTGGCGCCCGTGAAGGACGAGGGCTGCCGCAGGAAGCTTCTGACGTGCATGAAGGCGCGGCGCGGGCCGGAGGTCCGGGCGTGGCTGAGCTGCATGGACGAATACACCGCGGCGCGATGTCCCGAGGGGGAGCGGCTGCAGGACGTGCAGCAGCTGCTGATGGAGCGGGCCTCGTCCGGGTGGACGGAGGCATAAGGACATACGCCGCCGCGTCCTTTCGGGGGCGCGGATACGATAAGAGACGGAGGATGGAATTGTATGTGGATTTACAACAGCGCACACCGCCGCAAGGAAGAATTCAAGCCCCTTCACGAGGGCAAGGTGGGCATCTACGCCTGCGGCCCCACGGTGTACAACTATTTCCATATCGGCAACGCGCGGCCCTTCATCACCTTTGACGTGCTGCGCCGCCAGCTGGAGCGCGAGGGCTACGAGGTGACCTTCGTGCAGAACTTCACCGACATTGACGACAAGATGATCAAGCGCGCCAACGAGGAGGGCATCACCGTCAGGGAGCTGGGCGAGAAGTTCATCGCCGAGTACTACAAGGACGCAAAGGCCCTGGGC
>JBJEYH010000066.1:0-31630 GCA_051886675.1 Aristaeellaceae bacterium | reverse complement strand
GGCGGTTGGTGGCCGCCATGACGATCACGCCCTCGTTCACCGCGAAGCCGTCCATTTCCACCAGCAGCTGGTTCAGGGTCTGCTCGCGCTCGTCATGCCCGCCGCCCAGACCCGCGCCGCGGTGACGGCCCACAGCGTCGATCTCGTCGATGAACACGATGGCGGGCGCGGCCTTCTTGGCCTGGTCAAACAGGTCGCGGACACGGCTGGCGCCCACGCCCACGAACATCTCCACAAAGTCGGAGCCGGAAATGCTGAAGAACGGCACCCCCGCCTCGCCGGCCACAGCCTTGGCCAGCAGCGTCTTGCCCGTGCCGGGAGGGCCCACCAGCAGCACGCCCTTGGGAATGCGCGCCCCCAGCTCCGTATAGGCCTTGGGGTTGCGCAGGAAGTCCACCATTTCCTTGAGCTCTTCCTTCTCCTCGTCCGCGCCGGCCACGTCGGCAAAGGTGATCTTGTTCTTGCCGGGATCCTGCACCCGGGCGCGGCTCTTGCCGAAGGACATGACCTTGTTGCTGCCGCCGCTCTGGGCGCGCATCATGAAGTACCACAGCGCCATGAAGATCCCCGCCACCAGCAGGAAGGGCAGGAAATCATACCACCAGGGCGTGACCACGGGGGCGCGGTACTCCACGGTGAAGCTCAGGTCGCTGACGGACACCTCGTCCAGGGGCTTGCCCTGACGGGACGCCTCCATCTGGCGGACGGTCTCGATAAAGTCGTCGCCGATGGTGGTCTCAAAGTCGTAGGCGCGGTCCGGGAAGTCCGCGGCGGCCACGGTGGTATTCTTCTTCAGGCCAACCAGATAATTGTTGCGGATGGCCACCCGCGCCACCTGATCCTCCTGGATCATCTGCAGCAGCTCGGGGTACTCGATCCGCTTGTCGACCGGGTCGCTCAGGCTGCCATTGAGCAGGATCGCAATGAGCAGAAAGGTGCCGATCAGCACCACGTAGCTCATCAGTCCCCTGGATGATTTCTTCAACTTGATGGTCCTCCTTACGCGCAAGTCAGTACGCAGAAAATCACCGAATATTATAGCACAGAAGCCCTGCCGATTGCAAATATTCCCTGACGGCCGGGATGGCGCATCCCGCCGCCGCGGCGACCGGATCAGCCATGGCGATCAGCCGTCAGGTTTTTTTACAACCGGCCCCTCACGCCTGACCGTAGATGCGGGGATGCAGCACGCCGATGTCGGGCAGGTTGCGGTACTTCTCGTCGAAGTCCAGGCCGTAGCCCACCACAAACTCGTCGGGAATCTCGAAGCAGAAGTAATCCGCCTTCAGATCCACCCGGCGGCGGGCCGGCTTGTCCAGCAGGGTGGCGATGCGCACCGACGCCGCGCCCCTGTTGGCAAACACCCGCTTGAGGTAGGACAGGGTCATGCCGGAATCCACGATGTCCTCCACAATCAGCACGTCCATGCCCTCGATGGGCCGGTCGAGGTCCTTGCGCAGCTGCACCACGCCCGAGGACTTGGTGGCGCTGCCGTAGCTGGACACCGCCATGAAATCCGTGCGCAGGGGCAGATCGATCTCCCGGATCAGATCCGAATAGAACACGATCGCACCCTTCAGGATGCCCACCACCATCAGCTCCCGGCCCTCGTAATCCTTCGTGATCTGCTGGCCCAGCTTCTTCACCGCCGCGGCGATTTCCTCCCGGGTCACCAGAATCTTCGACAGGTCCTGATACAGCTTCGCATTGTTCTCCATGATGCTTTCTCTTCCTTTCTCGATGGCCTTTCGTGGCTTACCCTCACCGCGCCAGCCAGGGCATGTTCCCCCGCCAGCGCAGGTATACGCTGTTCTTCTGTTCCTCCAGGGGCGGAACGTCCCCCGCGCCCACGCCGCCTGCCAGCAGCACCTCGCCGCCCCGGCAAAGCAGCGGCACCCGGCTGCGGAAGGGCGCGTCCACATGCCGGTTGACGAAATAGTCCTGCAGGGACTGCCGTCCTCCGCTGCCGAAGGGCCGGAGCCAGTCCCCCGCCCGCCGGGTCCGCAGCACGCAGCCCCCGAGCATCTCCCGGGGGATCGCCTGGATCAGGCGGCCGTCGCAGGGAGCAGGCGCCCCTTCCTCCAGGACGAAGCCCCCCGCCGAAGCCCCCGGCAGCGCCATGGGCGTTTCCCCCGGCGCTTCATCTTCCGCGGGCGATACCAGGTGCAGATGCGTCCATCCGCGATAGCCCTGCCAGTCGCCGGGCAGGTTGCACTTCTCCCCTGCCCCGCCCGAAAGCAGCGCGGCCAGCGCGGCTGTCTGCGGAAGGCTCAGGCTCCGCTCGTTCCGCTGCGCGCCCGCTTCCCGCTGCCACCAGGCCCGCAGGATCCGCTTCCGCAGCCCCTCCGGCTGCGCAAGGAGCGCCTTCAGCGGCAGTTCCCGGCCCGGATGCCCCGCCAGAAAGCTGCCGCACAGCCCCTCCAGCGCGGCCTCGTCCTCCCGCAGCAGCGACGCCGTGGCCGCCAGCCTGCCCCCGCTGCCCGGGGACAGCCGCTCCATCAGCGGCAGCAGCTCGTGCCGCACAGCGTTGCGCAGATACCGGCTGTCCCGGTTGGATTCGTCCTCCCGCCAGGGCTGGCCGGCAGCGTTCAGCGCGGCCTGCAGCTCCGCCCGGGTCATCCCCAGCAGCGGCCGCAGGATCCGCACACCGTCCACCACCGCGTCCTCCGCCATGGCCGTCAGCCCGGTCAGCCCCGCCCCGCGCATCAGATGCATCAGCAGCGTTTCCGCCTGATCATCCCGGTGATGGGCCAGGACGAGGGCTTCCGCTCCCGTCTGCGCCATGGCCTCCCGGAAGAAGCCGTACCGTACCCGCCGCGCCCAGTCCTCCCCGGGACGCTCCGGCGGCTCCGCCCGGTAGCATGCAAGCGGCACGTCCCTTTCCCGGCACAGCGCACGGACAAAGGCTTCGTCCCCGTCCGACGCCGCGCCCCGCAGGCCGTGGTTCACATGCACCGCCGTCACCCGGCAGCCCCGGGCCTGCAGCATCAGCAGAAGCGCCACGGAATCCGCGCCTCCGCTGACCCCCGCCAGCACCTTCTCCGGCAGGGACGGCATCCGCGCCGCAAGCTCCCGCAGGTTCTCCATGGGCTTCCCTCATTTCCTCGGATAAAGCACGAAGGAGGCAGTCCCCAGGGGATAGCCTCCTTGCGCAGGCAGCCCGGCGTCCGCGCGCTCCTCAGCGCAGCGGCGCGCCGCAGACGTTGCAGGCTACAAGATCCTTGTACTCCGCATCGTTAATCTGACTGTAGGTGAACTGGCCCGTGAAGGGCAGGAACTTCTCGTTGGCGCTCTTGCAGTAGGCGTCCAGATGATACCGCTCGCCGCCGTTGGGGTTGTAGTAGAGGATGGTGTTGGCGCTGGCGATGAACTCCGCCGTGGGCGTGGCGGTTTCATTGGCGGTGGGCGCCTCGGTGGCGGTGGTCTCGTAGCTCTTGAGGGAGGCGGGATCCACGTACCACTGCTCGTCCTCCTTCATCATCAGCACCTGGAAGGAGTACTTCTCCGGATCGCGGCCGTTGCGCTTGTCGATGGTGGCCGTCACGGTGACGGTGCGGACGGTGTCATTGTCCGTGCCGGAAATCTTCTCCGCCTTGTAATCCACGGGGATCCGGTTGGCCAGGATGCTGAACAGCGCCGTCTTGGGCTCGTCCACGCTCTTGCGCCAGGAGGGCGCGCACAGGGAGAGCATGTTGTCCTGGTTGTTCACCGACCAGAAGTAGAAGAAGGATTCCAGCTGCTTCACCGCGTCGGACTGCAGCTCGTCAGGCTCGGGGGTGGCCTGCACCACGGGCGCCTCGGTCGCCCACGCGCCCAGGCCCGCGTTGTCGGAGGCGGTGGGCTGCTGCTGCTGCTGGATGCCGTTCGCGGCCGAGGAGACCCCCGTTCCCGCGCCGGACACGCTGTCCGTGGGCGCGGCAGCCGTCAGCGCGCTGACCAGCGCCACCACCGCCAGCGCGCCGTACACGCCGGAGAAGGTCAGGCGGATGTTGCTCTGCATGACGGGACGGATCCACAGCACCGCCACCGTCACCACCGCCAGGGCCACGAACACCCACTTGAGCACCACCATCCCGGACAGCACCATCGACAGCACGAAGAGCACCGGCAGCACGCCGCAGAGCATCACCCACAGCAGGATGGCCGGATCAAACCGGCTCTTCTGCGGAGGGCGCTGAGACTGCTGCTGCTGGCCGTAGCCCGGCTGCTGGGGATATCCGGGATAGGGCTGACCCTGCTGATAGGGCTGCCCGTAGTAGGTATTCTGCGGGGGCTGCTGGGGCTGGGGCTGCGGCTGGGACCGCTGCTGCGCAGGCCGGTAGCCCTGCTGATAGGGCGCCTGGTTCACCGCCGAATAATTCGGCTGCTGGAACCCCTGCTGATAAGGCTGCTGGGGCTGCTGCCCGTAGGGGGCGCGCTGTCCGTAGCCCTGCTGGGGCGGATAGGGGGTCTGCTGTCCGTAGCCCTGCTGGGGCGGATAAGGGGTCTGCTGCCCATAGCCCTGCTGGGGCGGATACCCCTGGGGATAGCCGCCCGGCTGCTGGCGGTAGGGCTGCTGATAGCCCTGCGGCCCGGGCCCCTGCGGATAGCCGCCCTGCTGCTGGCCGGGCGCCTGACCCCAGGCTGACGTATTCCCCTGATTGGGACGGCCGTTGTTCATCCGTATACCTTCACCTTTCTGCCGCGGGCGCGGCATCGCCATGGCGCAGCGCGGCCACGGCGGGAAATCGACGACAAAGAGAATGGTCAAAGCCATTCGCCCTTAAGTATAGCACAGAATAGGGCCTTGTAAACAGTCCCCCCGCAAAAAATCCCACGATTCCCCTTCTCAGCGCACCAGCGTCACGGCCGGCCAGAGTTCCAGCCAGACCGTGCCCAGCGCGCCCGAGGGCTGCTCCTGCGTCACGCGCTCCGCAATGCCGTGGAAGGTATCCGCGCTGGAGGCCGGATCCCACCGGATGGCCACCTCGCCCGACCGGGACGGCTTCGCCAGGCGGTTCACCAGCACCAGCGCGCCCTCGGGCAGGGCCGGATCATCGCAGGCGCTGCTCAGACGCATGGGCTGGGCCACCGTCAGCGCCAGCGCCGTCACCAGCGCCGCCAGACCTGCCAGCGTCCACAGGAGCGCCCTGCGCCGCTTCCTGCGCCGCCGCATACGCGCCAGCTCCCGGCGCGCCTCCTCTGCCGTGGGACGGTTCATGCTCTGGCTCATGCGTCCTCCTGCTCCAGCCGCTCCACCATGCGGTTCAGCCCCGCAATCTCGCTGCGCAGCCGCTGGCGGATCTCCTGCTCCCGGACCTCCATGGCGCGCCTGCGCTCCTCGGCCTGGCGGACGATCTCATCCGCCTGCGCCCGGGCCGCCTGCAGCTGCTCCTCCGCCTGACGGGCAGTCTCCTCCGCCCGGGCCTGGGCGCTGCGCAGCTGCTCGTCGGCCTCCGCCTTCGCGGCGGCAGCCATGGCGTCCGCCTGGGTACGGGCGTCGCGCAGCTGCTCGTCGGCCTTCTCCTGCGCCCCGGCGATGATCGCGTCCGCCTGGGCCTGGGCCTCCTCCGCCTTCTGCCGGCAGGCGGCCAGATAATCGTCCGCGGCCTGCTGGGTGCGCTGCACAACCTCCTGGGCTTCCACCATCGCCTGGGCGAAGCTCCCCAGCGGCAGATCCGCCGGCGTCGCCGCGGGACGGCTGCTGCTCTCCTGCGCCATTTCCTCCATGCGCAGCCGGCGCTCCTCGGCCTGTGCCTCGGCCTGCTCGGCGCGGGCGGTCAGCTCGTGATCCCGCAGCGCCAGCTCGGCGTTGGCTTCCTCCAGCTCATGCACGCGGCGCTGCAGCGTCTCGTTTTCCTCCGTCAGCTGACACAGCAGCTCCAGCAGGGATACCCTGTCCATCCGGGCCAGATTGTTCTTCTTGCTCATCGCCTGACAAGCCACCTTTCGCATTCCATGCCGAGTATATCATAGCAAATTTTGCGCCCGCTTGCAAGCAGAATCGCCCCGCCCCGCGCATATGCTCCATTGACACCGCCACGGGAAAGGAGCGTTGACAATGACCGATACCACCGACCGCCAGCCCCATGAGAAGGTCTGCGCCTACGAATACACGGTGCGCCGGGGCGACAGCTTCTACCTCATCGCCCACCGGCTGGGCGTGCCCCTGCGGGATCTGCTGGACGCCAACAGCGACGTCAACCCCGCCCGGCTGATGGTGGGGGACGTGCTGTGCATCCCCATGGAGGAGGATGACCAGCCCCAGCCCTCCGCCCCCGAGCCGGAAGCCCCCGGCGAAGCCGCCGACGAGCCCGGGGATCTGGATCAGCCGGCGACGCCCCCGCCGCAGGCCTGCCCCGAGGCCGACAGGCACACCGTCCGCGAGGGGGAAACCCTGGCCGACATCCAGCTGGCCCAGGACGTGACCCTGCACACCCTCGAGGCCGCCAACCCCGGCGCCGACCTGGAGCAGCTGGCCCCCGGCCAGACCCTGTGCGTCCCCCGGGAGAACGTGCCCTGCGGCACGCCCACCGTCATGACCCTCGCCGCCGGGGACAACCTGGAGCGGGTGGCCCTGCGGCTGAACATCTCCGTGGGCGCGCTGCTCCGGGCGAATCCCTGCATGGCCCCCAGCGACTTCATGGAGGGCGCGGTCATTCACGTGCCCCGGTAAAGGCCCCTCCGTCTGCGCCGCGGGGGCGCAGGCGGATTTTTTTTCGGGGAAATTTTCGTCCGGCGGGAACAATGCGCGGTTTTCCGCGTCTGACAGGGTGAAAACACCACACAAGGAGGTTCCCCATGAACAAGCTTTTCGCCCTGATGCTCACCGCCGTATTCGCCATGACCGGCGTCGGCGCCCTCACCGGATCGGACAGCGCGCCCGCCGCGGACGAGGTCAGCGCCGAAACTCTCCCCGAGGTTGTGGAGGTCTCCGGCGTGATCAGCGAAATCACCGGCGATTATCTGCTCCTGGAGGATCAGGACGGCCAGACCGTGCAGGCCAACCTGACCCCCGACACCCTGGTGGAATACGACGTGACCGGCAGCGACGCCCTTGCCGCGGGCGATTACGTCACCGTGCTCTACAACGGCATGATGACCCGCTCCCTGCCCCCGCAGGTGACCGCCCTGACCATCCGCAGCGTGGCCATGACCGGCACGGTGACCGCCCTGGAGGAGAACCGCTTCCTCATGGTCACCGGCGAGGGCATGGAGGTGGCCGTCAACTGCACCCTGGCCGACTGGCCCGCGGTGGCGGAAAACGCCCGGGTGCGCGTGTACTTTTCGGGCGCCATGACCATGTCCCTCCCCGGGCAGATCGGCGCGCTGCTGATCGTCGCGGCGGAGTGAGATCCCTCCGGCCGATGGCCTGGGCCGCTCTTCCCCCCGGAAGGGCGGCTGTCTTTTTTTGCGCCGCGGGTGGATTTTTTCTGCACTTCCCCTTGACGAACCGGCCGCCAGGCCCTATACTGAAGCGTCTGGGTTTTCCGCCCGGACAGACGATTTACCTGATGCTTTCTCTTCGCGAAAGGGGTTTTGGTTCATGAGCACCAAGTTCATCTTCGTCACCGGCGGCGTGGTGTCGTCCCTGGGCAAGGGGATTACCGCCGCCTCGCTGGGCCGCCTGCTCAAGTGCCGCGGGCTGCGGGTATCCATCCAGAAGTTCGACCCTTACATCAACGTTGACCCCGGAACCATGAACCCCTATCAGCACGGCGAAGTTTTTGTCACCGACGACGGCGCGGAGACCGATCTGGATCTGGGCCACTACGAGCGCTTCGTGGACGAGAGCCTGACCCAGGCCGCCAACGTGACCTCCGGCCGGGTCTACAAGACCGTCATCGACCGGGAGCGCCGGGGCGAATATCTGGGCGCGACCATCCAGGTCATCCCCCACATCACCAATGAGATCAAGCGCAACATCCTCCTGGTGTCCCGGCAGGCTGACGCGCCGGACGTGGTCATCACCGAGATCGGCGGCACCGTGGGCGATATCGAGTCCCTGCCCTTCCTGGAGGCCATCCGCCAGATGCGCGCCGAGGTGGGCTTCGAAAACAGCCTGTACATCCACGTGACCCTGATCCCCTACATCAAGGCCGCGGGCGAATTGAAGACCAAGCCCACCCAGCATTCCGTCAAGGAGCTGTGCGGCATCGGCATCAGCCCGGACATCCTGGTCTGCCGCTGCGACCATCCCGTCCCCGCCGACGTGCGGGCCAAGATCGGCCTGTTCTGCAACCTGCCCGCCGGGCGGGTGTTCCAGAACCTGAACGCCAAGTCCATCTACGAGGTGCCCCTGATGCTCCACGAGGAGGGCCTGGACGAAAAGGTCTGCGAGCTGCTGGGCCTGGGCCACATGCCCTGCGACCTGACCGAGTGGGCCGGCATGGTGCAGCGTCAGCTTCACCCCACCCAGGAGACCACCATCGCCCTGGTGGGCAAGTATGTGGAGCTGCCCGACGCCTACCTGTCCATCGTCGAGGCGCTGACCCACGGCGGCATCGCCCACGGCGCCAGGGTGCACATCAAGTGGATCCAGTCCGCCGACCTGACCCAGGAGAACATCGCCCAGGCCCTGGAGGGCTGTCACGGCGTGCTGGTGCCCGGCGGCTTCGGCCAGCGGGGCCTGGAGGGCAAGATGATCGCCGTGCAGTACGCCCGCGAGCACAACATCCCCTTCCTGGGCATCTGCCTGGGCATGCAGATGGCGGTGATCGAATACGCCCGTCATGTGCTGGGCCTCAGGGGCGCCAACACCTCCGAGATGGATCCCAACACCACCTACCCCGTCATCGACCTGATGCCCGACCAGAACCTGGACAACCTGGGTCACACCATGCGTCTGGGCAAGTACCGCTGCGCCCTGCTGCCCGGCACCCGCAGCTACAAGGCCTACGGCGCCGAGGAAATCGAGGAGCGGCACCGTCACCGCTACGAGTTCAACAACGAATACCTCGCCCGCTTCATCGAGGGCGGCATGACCATCGCCGGCCGCAACCCCGAGCGGAATCTGGTGGAGATCGTCGAGATCCCCGAGCATCCCTGGTTCGTGGGCGTGCAGTTCCATCCGGAGCTGAAGAGCCGTCCCAACCGGCCGCATCCCCTGTTCCGCGACTTCGTGGGCGCGGCGCTCAGGCATGGCCGGGAGGAGTAAACCTTCCAAAATAAAAAGCATCAGGGCCGTCCTTCCCTGCGTCAGATGCAGGCTTGGACGGCCCTTGTTCTATTCCATGGGGCCGGCGAGGGTATCCACCCTCCGCACCCGCCAGCCCGACGGCGTCAGCTGCACCACCGCGCAGAAGCGGATCGTCAGCCGGACGCCGCCGCTCCCGACATATGCCTCGCCCCAGAACCGCCATACGCCCTGCCGCCTGCGCCGGATCCGCCAAGTCTCCTCGGCGGAAAAGGTCACCGCCATCCCCGCGGGCAGCCTGGCGCTGACCGCCCCGCGCACCGCTTCCCCCATGTCCCACGCTTCCTGCACGGCTGTTCCACCCCCTGTCCGGCTCGATGATCACCATTTCTGGTGTATTTTGTCCATACATCAGATTGGATGTATCCATACTGTGCCGTAGGAGAGGAACGGCATGAGCGTCAGGCAGAAGGAATACTGGGAGATTCTGCGGGAGCTGCGGGAGGATCGGGATCTGCGGCAGGCGGAAATCGCGGCGCTGCCGGGCACCACGCAGCAGGTGTATTCCCGCTGCGAGAACGGCGTCAACGAGCTGCCCATCCGCCACCTGATCACCCTGTGCCGCTACTGCCGCGTCAGCGCGGACTATGTGCTGGGGCTGAAGCGGGACGCGGACTGACGGGCCATCCGGCAGGCGGGCTGCGGAGGCCCCTGCCGGCGCGCCCGTGAGTTCACCGCACAGCAAAACCCCGGCTGCCATTTCGCGGACAGCCGGAGTTTTCGCTGCGCCTCGGGACGTCAGTTGGTCTCTGGCAGACCGTGCTTGACGCGGTCATGCTCCTCGGCGCGCTTGGCATTGTTGAAGCGGTCCAGCGTGCCCACCAGATAGCCGGTGATGCGCCGGATCCGCTGGAAGGGCTGGGTGCCGAAGTCATAGGACAGATCCACATAATCGCCGTCCACATGAATGTCGATGCCGAAGGGCTCCCGGCCGAATTTCCTGGTTGCCCGGGCGATATAGGCGTTGATCTCCTCCTGAGGAAGCGTGCCGCCGGTTACGTTGACGTTGCAGGCCATACCATTCACTCCTTCGTTGCTCTGCCTGTGGGATAGTACCGCGCCGCTGTCCCGCGGATACGGCGTATGGATATTATACACCTTCCGCGAAAAAATGAAACAGCTTTCGCGAATTTTTCCACACAAGATATGGTGGCTGCTGCAGGTGCGAACCACTACTGCTCGTTTTTTCGGCGGGACATGACGCGTTTGCGGCGGGACAGGGTGAACAGCGGCCTGCGCTTGTCCTTCTCCATGAAAAAAACACCTCCCGGGCGTATTGTGTCCCCCGGGAGGTATCCTATGCGCCTTCGCTTTGCCAAGCGCGTCCAGGCGGAAAGGCCGCGGCGAATCCGGCGTCAGTCGGACGCCCGCAGCGCGTGGATAGCCGCCATGTCCCGGGCGGGATCGCCGCTGCGGTACATGGCCGTGCCCATGACCGCCACGTCCAGGCCGTTCTCCGCCAGAAGGGCGATGTTGTCCATGGCCACGCCGCCGTCCATCTCCGTCAGGCCCGTGAAGCCGCAGGCCCGCAGCTCGTGGAGCTTGCCGATCATGGCAGGCTGGAACTTCTGCCCGCCAAAGCCCGGCTCCACCGTCATCACCAGCGCCATGTCCGTCAGCGGCAGCAGCGCGCGCACAGCCTCCACCGGCGTTCCCGGCTTCAGCGACAGCCCCGCCTTCACTCCCCGGCCGCGGATATGCGCCAGCATCCCCGCCACGTCCCCAGGGATCTCCGCGTGGATGGTCAGCCAGGCGGCCCCCGCGTCCAGGAACACGTCCAGATACTTCTCCGGGTTGTCCATCATCAGATGCACGTCCAGCGGAACAGAAAAGCGTCTGTGCAGCGCCTTCACCACCTCCGGGCCGTAGCTCAGGTTCGGCACAAAGTGCGCATCCATGATGTCCACATGGAGCATGTCGCACCCCGCGTCGATCATCCGCTGTACGTCCCGTTCCAGGTTCAGCACGTCCGCCGCCAGAATGGACGGCGCAATCTTGACCATATCCCTCTCCTCCTGTTCTGCGCAGCGTCAGTCGTATCGTTCCTTCCAGGTTTGCCGCACCTCCTGGAGCAGCTGACGGTAGCGCTCCAGCCGCAGGGGATCCATCTCCCCCGCCTGACAGGCCGCCGTCACCGCGCAGCCCGGCTCCCGGTCGTGGTAGCAGGGATTGAAGCGGCACTGCCCCTCCCACCGGGCAAACTCCGGATAGAATTCCTTCAGCGCGATGGGCTCGGTGGCCGCGTCCAGCTCCAGCAGGCTGAAGCCCGCCGTGTCCAGCACCTGCAGGCCGTCCACCATCAGCAGCTCCGCGTGACGGGTGGTGTTCTTGCCCCGCTGGATCTTCTGGCTGATTTCGCCCGTCTCCAGCTCCAGCCCCAGCAGATGGTTCAGCAGCGTGCTCTTGCCCACGCCGGACTGTCCCGTCAGACAGCACAGCTCCCCGGCCATGTGCCCCCGCAGCTCCTCCAGCCCCCGGTTCTCCACGGCGCTCACGGCGAAGACCGGCGCCTCCGCCCCCGCGTACTGCCGCCGAAGCTCCTCCGCCAGGCTTTCGTCCAGGTCGCACTTGTTCACCACCAGGGCCAGCTTCATCCCCTGCTGCCGGGCGCGAACCATCATCCTGTCCACCAGGAGCAGATCCGGCGCGGGGGTCGGCGCCACCACAATCAGCAGCAGCGATACATTGGCCACCGGCGGACGCAGGCACTCGGTCTTCCTGGGGAGAATGTCCTCCAGCCAGCCGTGCTCCTCGTTCTCGCCGGGGGTGAAGGTGATCTCATCCCCCACCAGGGGCGACAGGCGCATCCGGCGGAATTTCTTCTTGCAGCGCAGGATGTGCTCCGTACCGTCCGCATCCACCGCCACGTAGAACCCTCCGAAGCCCCGCACCAGCCGGCCCCGCATCAAAGGCGCATCCATGCTATCCATCCTCATTGCAGCGTCACCTGCTGCTGGTAGGCGAACTTGTCGCCGAAGTATACCTTGTAGATGTAGGTTCCCGGATTCTGGGCCGTCAGCTCCACCTCCGGATGGCGGCTGGCATTGGCGGGATATTCGCCCTGATACGCCACCACCTCGGTATCCCCGTGCACCAGGGTGATGCGCACGGAGGTCAGGCCGTCGCTCTGGGGAAGGTCAAGGGTCACGCTGGCGCGGGCCAGCATGCTCTCCACCCGGTAGACCGACAGCGTCACCTGCGCGCCCTGCACCACCTGCGTATCGGCGGCGGGCATCTGCGAGGCCACCTGGCCGTGAAGGCTCGTATCCAGCGTGTCCACGTACGTCACGGCGGCGCTCATGCTCAGCCCGCAGGCGGACAGCGCCACCTGGGCCTCGGCCAGGGTTTTGCCCTGCAGATTCGGCACCACGGCTGATCCGCCGGACACCGTAATCTGGATGATGTCCCCGGCCTTGCAGCTTTCGCCCGCCACGGGGAACTGGTTGATGATGAAGTCCGCCTGCACGTCGGTGGAAATGACACGCTCCACCACCGTCAGCGTCAGGCCATAGGCCTGGGCGGCGGTGATGCCGTCATTGACCGTCATGCCGGTGATGTTGGGGACGGTCTGCGTGGCAGGGCCCTTCGAGACGGTCAGCACCACGGTATCGCCCTTGCGCAGGGTGTTGTCCACCTCCGGCGCCTGGAGAATCACCGTGCCCGCGGATATGTTGGGATGGTTGATCTCCACCACCTCGGCCTTCAGGCCCACGCGGCTGGCCGACCGCTGGGCGGAGGTGACCTCCATGCCCACAAAGTCCGGCACGGTGACGGAGTTGACCACCTTCTCGTAGATGGTCATGCCGCCCACGTACAGCCCGTAGAACACCGCCGCCGCCAGCGCCACGGTCAGCAGCCACGCCTTGACGTTGGAACGGGAGCGGGTCTTCTTCATCTGGCCGGTGGATACGGTTGTGGTCTTTCCCTGGACGGTGACCGGAGGCTTCGGCGTCGGCGGCTTTTCCACCAGACGGGGCTGCATCTGATCGGTGCGGCCCTCCAGCGCCATGCGCAGCTCCGCCGCCATCTCCCGGGCGGACTGGTAGCGGTACTTGGGATTCTTCTCCATGGCCATCATGCACACATGGCAGATCGCCAGGGGCACCTCCGGCGCGATGGTCTCAATGGGCGCGGGCCGGGCGTGCAGATGCTGCATGGCCACGGCCACGGTGCTGTCCCCGTCGAAGGGCACGCGGCCGGTGAGCATCTCGTAGAGCACCACGCCCACGGAATAGATGTCGCTGGTCACGTCGGCAGCCTGGCCGCTGGCCTGCTCCGGGCTGAAATAATGCACCGAGCCCATCACCGTATCGCTGCGGGTGAGGGTGGAGCTGTTGGCCATGCGGGCGATGCCGAAATCCGCCACCTTGATATGCCCGTCCTCATGGACGAGGATGTTCTGCGGCTTGATGTCCCGGTGGATGATGCCATTCTGATGGGCGTGCTGGAGCGCGGAAAGAATCCGGATGGTGATCTGCGCCGCCACGGTGGGATTGATGCGCCCCTTCTCCCGGATGACCTCCTTGAGGGTCTTGCCCTGCACGTACTCCATGACCAGGTAGCGGTTGTCGCCGTCCATGCCCACGTCCAGGAGGTTAACGATGTTGTGGTGGGTCATGCGGCTGGCGGCCTCCGCCTCCCGCTGGAAGCGGCTGACGAACTCCGCGTCCTTGTTGAACTCGGGCTTGAGCACCTTCACCGCCACGCTGTGACCCGTGCGCTGATCGACGGCGCGGTAAACAATGGCCATGCCGCCCACGCCGATCTGCTCCACCAGGCGGTAGCGGTCAGCCAGTATTTTCTCGCTCATTCTCCGCTGCCCTCCTTATCCTGGAGGAGCACCACGGTCACATTGTCATGGCCGCCGGCGGCAAGGGCCGCGTCCAGCAGGAGCTTCGCGGCAGCCTGCGGCGTGTTCACGGTGAGGATCGCCTCCATGGTCCTGTCCGGCACCATGCCGTACAGCCCGTCGGAGCACACCAGCCATAGATCCCCCGCCTGGCGCTCCTCCACCAGCAGATCCACCTCCACCGTTTCCTCCGTGCCCACGGCCCGGGTGATCACGTTGCGCATGGGATGCCCTTCCGCCTGCTCGGGGGTCAGCACGCCGGAACGCACCAGCTCCGCCACCAGGGAATGATCGCTGGTCATCTGCTGCAGATGGCCCTCCCGCAGAAGATACGCGCGGCTGTCCCCCACATGCCCGATATAGACATAATGCCCGCTGAACCACAGGGCCGTCAGCGTGGTGCCCATGCCGGAAAGATTCTCATCGCCCTGCTGCTGGCGGTACAGGCGGTTGTTGACCTCCATCACCGCCTCCCGCAGGCTGTCCAGGGCCGGGGCCTTGCCCTCCAGCAGCTCCAGCAGGCCGTCCCGGGCGCCGGCCGAAGCCGTCTCGCCGCCCTTGTGGCCGCCCATGCCGTCCGCCACGCCGAAGAGCCGCTCCCCTTCAATGATCGCGTCCTGGTTGGAGGCCCGCACCCGGCCCACGTCCGTCAGGGCGTAGACAAGCAGGCCCTTCTGCTCCTCTGCGGGCGCGGACGCCGGATCCTGCGCGGGGGGCTGGCTGTCATGGCCGCCCGCCGCGGGAGCAGGCTGCTCCTCCGCCGGCCGGGGCAGAATCTCCCCCCGGGCAAAGCGCTTCAGATAGTCGGATACCGCCCCGGTCATCTTGTACTTACGGCGCATGGGTGTCTCTCCCTTCGCTCTGGCTGGCTGCCAGCATGGTCTTGCGGCGCAGCTGGCCGCAGGCGCCCTCGATGTCGTCGCCCATTTCCCTGCGGCGGGTGGCCGATATGTGCAGATGCTCCAGCGTCTCCAGGAATCGGCGCACCGTGGCTTCCGTCACGCCCTTCAGGTCGCGCTCCTCCACCACGTTCAGCGGGATCAGGTTCACGTGGCACTGCATCCCCCGCAGCCGGGAGGCCAGCTCCACGGCGTGCTTCTCCTCGCAGTTCACCCCGCCCACCAGCGCGTACTCGAAGATCACCCGCCGCCCGGTTTTCGCGATGTAGTTGCGGCAGGCCTCCAGCACGTCCTCCATGGGATATGCTTTGGCGATGGGCATGGTCTGCCGGCGGATGTCGTCGTTGGGCGCGTGGAGGGATACGCACAGCGTCACCGGCAGATCCTCCCCGGCCAGGTCGTACATCCGGGGCACGATGCCGCAGGTGGACAGGCTCACGTTCCGCAGGCTGATCTGCACGCCCTCCGGCTCCCGCAGAAGCCGCAGGAATTTCATCACGTTGTCGTAGTTGTCAAGCGGCTCGCCGCTGCCCATCAGCACAATGTTGTGCACCCGTCCCCGCTCCCCCAGGAAGCGGTTGGCGCACAGCACCTCCCCCAGCATTTCGCCGGGGGTCAGGTTCCGCACGCAGCCCTCCAGGGTGCTGGCGCAGAAGGTGCAGCCCATCCGGCATCCCACCTGGGTGGAGATGCACAGCGTGTCCCCGTGGTGGTAGTGCATCAGCACCCCCTCCACGCAGTTGCCGTCCTGCAGGCCGAAGAGGAACTTGGTGGTGTCGTCGATTTTCGAGCGGCGCTCCTCGAGGATGGTGACCGGCTGCGCCACGGCGATCCCCTTCAGCTGCTCCCGCAGCGAAAGGGACAGGTTGGTCATGCCGTCAAAGTCCGCACCCTGATGAATCCAGCGGAAGATCTGCTTCCCCCGGAAGGCCGGCAGCCCCTGCTCCCGGCACCAGGTCGTCAGCTCCGCGCAGTTCATGTCCGCCAGGATGGTCATACGCGCTTCCTCCGCATCCGGCAGATGTAGAAGCCCTCCACGCCGTCCCGATGGGGCAGCAGCTGCAGCCCCGTGCCCTCGTGCCGGCGGAACCGCTCGGGAATGCTCTCCGGCAGCGGCAGAAGCTCAAACTCCGGATGCCGCGTCAGGAACGCTTCCGCCTGCAGGACGTTCTCCTCCTTGAGGATCGAGCAGGTGGAATACACCAGCGTGCCGCCCTTCTTCACATAGGGCGCCACCGCGTCCAGCAGGGCGGCCTGCGTCTTCACCAGCTCCGCCACGGATTCCGGCTTCACCCGGTACTTCACGTCCGGCTTCTCCGCCATCACCCCGAGGCCCGAGCAGGGCGCGTCCAGCAGCACCGCGTCCATGGATTCGATCAGCTCCTCCCGGGGCCTGGCGGCGTCGCGGGTCATGGGGCGCACGTTCTCCAGCTTCAGCCGGCGGGCCTGCGCGGCGATCAGCTCCGTCCGGTGCGGATGCACGTCCCAGGCCTGCACGCGGCCCGAGCCGTTCATCATCTCCGCCATCAGGCAGGCCTTGCCCCCCGGCGCGGCGCAGGCGTCCAGCACCTGCATGCCGGGCCTGGGATCCACCGCCATGGCGGCCATCATGCTGCTCTCGCTCTGGATGGAGAAGTTCCCGCCCACGAAGTCCGCGTCACGGGCCACGTCCGCCATGCCGCGGATCCGCCAGCTGTGCGCGACCGCGCCGGGCTCCTTCTCCCAGACCTTCTTCTCCAGCAGGGCTTCGAAGCCCGCGTCGTCCATGAGCGTCAGGTTGGGACGCACCGTCACATAGGTGTCCTGCACCCGGTGGGACAGGATGCCCTCCGCCTCATCGCCCCAGTCCGCCAGGATCCGCTCCGTCAGCCACTCCGGCACCGAATGCCGCACCGACAGCGCCTTCAGCGGCTCCTGCGCCGGATCCGGCCAGGACAGCTCGTCCTTCTGGCGGATCAGGTTGCGCAGGATGCCGTTGCACACCCCCGCCAGCCCCTCCATGCCCAGCTCCTTGCACAGCACCACCGCCGTGTTGGTGGCGGCGCTCTCCGGAATGCGGTCCTCCAGCAGGATCTGGCAGGCCGCCAGCCGCAGAATGTTGCGCAGGCGGATGTCCGTGTCGGGGCGGGCCATGATCTGCGCCAGCACATGATCCAGATAGATCAGGTTGTCCAGGGTGTCGTACACCAGCCGGGCCACCAGGCGGCGATCCGTCACCGACAGCCCGCAGTTGCGCAGCTTCTCGTCCAGGGCCAGGGAAGCGTAGGCGCCGTTCTCCGTCACGTCCCGCAGCACCGCCAGGGCCATCCGGCGGGAGGCCAGGCCCTCCATCTGCTCAGGCTTGTCCTTGGGCGCGGGACGGCGATCCCCACGGAAGGGCGGCTGATGGCCGTCCCGGGGGCCGCGATCCCCACGATAGGGCCGCTTCTCCCCGGCAAAGCCGGGCCTGCCCCCACCCTGATGGGCGCCATCCCCACGGAAGGGCTTCCTTTCCCCATGGAATTCGCGCTTTTCCCCACCGAAGGCCGGCTTTCCGTCCTGCCGATGGGCATTTTCCCCACGCTGATACCCCTGACCCTCCCGGCGGGCAGGCCGATCCCCACCCTCGCCGGGCTTGCCGGAGCGGAAGCCGGGCTTTCCGCCGCGGGATCCCACTTTATTACCACCGGACGGCCTGCCATAGGTCCTGCCGCCCTCCTGATTCCCACGATATGTCTTTCTTTCACCGGATTTCGCGCCGCGATCCCCACGGAAACCCTCGCCGCGCTGCTCCTGACGCTTCTCGTCGCTCATGCCTGCTCCTCCTTCAATACCGTCCCCACTGCCATGGGATGGCCGCGGAGGTAGTCCCTGGGATTCATGGGTTTGCCGCCGGGGGCCTGCATCTGCGTCACCCGCACCGCGCCCTCGCCCGCCGCGATCACCAGCCCGGCCCTGGGATCAGCCGTCAGGATCTCCCCCGGCTGACCCGCGCCCTCCGCCGCTTCCGCCCGCAGCAGCTTCAGCCGCTGTCCCTCGCAGGGCGTGGTGCAGCCCGGCCAGGGGTTCAGGCCGTGAATGCGGTTGACGATCTCCCCCGCGGGCCTCGTCCAGTCAATGATGCCCATGTCCTTGCTCAGCATGGGGTCGTAGGTCATGGCGGATTCGTCCTGGGGCGTGCGCGTCAGCGTCCCGGCTTCAAGGGCCCGCAGGGTGTCCAGCAGCAGCGACGCGCCCATGACGCTCAGCCGCTCCGTCAGCTCGCCGGCGGTTTCGCCGGTTTGGATGGGCGTGGCGGCCCGCAGCAGCATGTCGCCGTTGTCGATGCCCCGGGCGGTCATCATCGTGGTGACGCCCGCTTCCCCGTCCCCCTGCAGGATCGCCCAGTTGATGGGCGCGCTGCCCCGGTGCCGCGGCAGCAGCGACGCGTGGACGTTGATGGTCCCCAGGGGCGGCACGTCCAGCACCGCCTGGCTGAGGATCTGCCCGAAGGCCGCCGTGACGCACAGGTCGGGCGCCAGCCGCTGCAGATCCTCCAGGCCGTCCCGGCGGATGTGCTGGGGCTGGTACACCGGAATCCCCCGGCTGACGGCGTATTCCTTCACGGGGGTCATGACCACCCTGTTGCCCCGCCCCCTGGGCCGGTCGGGCTGGGTGAACACCCCCACCACGTCATAGCCGCCCTCGCACAGGGCCTTGAGCGAGGCCACCGCGAAGTCCGGCGTACCCATGAACACAATCCTCATTCGATATCATCCTCCGGCACATGACCCTCGATCTCCTCCGGGGTCAGCTCGCGATCCATCACGTCGATGTACACCCGGCCGTCCAGATGATCCAGCTCGTGACACACCGCCCGGGCAAAGAAGCCTTCCGCGTCAAACTGGAACGTGTTGCCCTTGCGGTCCTGGGCGCGGACGGTGACCTTCATGGGCCGGGTCACGATGCCCTGGCGGCCCGGCAGGGACAGGCAGCCCTCACGGCCGCACTGGCTGCCCTCGCGGCTGATGATCTCCGGGTTGATCAGCTCCACCAGCCCGTCGCCCACGTCGATGACCACCACCCGGCGCAGTATGCCCACCTGGGGCGCGGCAAGGCCCACGCCCTCGGCCTTGTACATGGTGTCGGCCATATCCTTGAGCAGCAGCCACAGCCGCAGATCAAACTTCTCCTGCTTCTTGCATACCTTGCGCAGGGCCTCGTCGCCCAGCGTCACAATCTTGCGGATCGCCATAAGCACTCATTCTCCTTCGTCGGTCACATCATCGTTGTGGGATTCACTTCAAAATAAACCTCCGCGCCGGGGGCCTCCTGCCGGGCTAGCTCCGTCAGCGCGCCCAGCAGACCCTCCGTGTCCGGATGATCCAGCAGCTTCATCAGCACATGCCAGCGGCTTTTGCCCCGCAGCAGCTTCACCGGCGGCTGATCCAGCCGCATCAGCAGCGTGCGCTTCCGCCACAGGGGATGCCCCTCCAGACAGGTCAGGCATGCCCGGTACAGCCTTTCCGCCGTTTCCTGCGCCGTTTGCTCCCTTTCCGATTCCACCAGCAGCCGCGCCATCAGCGTGAAGGGCGGATACAGCCCCGTCCGCCGCCGGTCGAATTCCTCCTGGAAGAACGCCCGGTAGTCCTGGGCCGCCGCCGCCTGAATCACCGGATCCTCCGGCTTGTAGGTCTGCACGATCACCTGCCCCGGGACGTCCCCCCGGCCCGCCCGGCCCGCCACCTGCGTCAGCAGCTGGAAGGTCCGCTCCCGGGCCCGGTAGTCGGGCAGGTTCAGCGTCATGTCCGCCGCCACCACGCCCACCAGCGTCACCCGCGGAAAGTCCAGCCCCTTGGCGATCATCTGCGTGCCCACCAGGATCCTCGCCCGTCCGGAGCGGAACTCGTCCAGGAGCTTCTGATGGCCGTCCTTGCCGGAGGTGGTGTCGATATCCATCCGCGCCACGCCGATCCCCGGAAACAGCCGGCGCAGCTCCTCCTCCACCTTCTGCGTGCCCGCGCCAAAGTAGCGGATGTAGCGGCTTCCGCATTCCGGGCAGACGGCCGGCGGCGGCTCCGCGTGGCCGCAGTAATGGCAGTGCAGCAGGTTGTCCCCGCCGGAAACGTGGTAGGTCATGGACACGTCGCAGTGGGGGCACTTCATCACGTGGCCGCAGCTGCGGCAGCTGACGAAGGCGTTGTAGCCCCGGCGGTTCATCAGCAGCATGGCCTGCTCGTTCCGGCGCATGCACGCCTGAAGCCCCCGCAGCAGCGCCCCGGAAAACACGCTCCGGTTGCCGCTTTCCAGCTCCTTGCGCATGTCCACCACCTCCACCCGCGGCAGAGGGCGGTTCATGACCCGATGGGGCATTTCCAGGAGGGTGTAGTCCCCCCGGCGCGCCCTGGCGAAGGACAGGATGCTGGGGGTCGCGGAGGCCAGGAGCAGCGTCGCGCCCTCGTTGTCGCAGCGGCGCTGGGCCACCTGCCGGGCGTCGTAGCGGGGATGACGGTCGCTGAGGTAGGTGGACTCATGCTCCTCGTCCACCACGATAAGCCCCAGGTTCTCGCAGGGGGCGAACACCGCCGACCGCGCGCCAATGACCACCCGCGCCTCTCCCCGGCGGATGCGCCGCCACTCGTCGTACCGCTCCCCCGCCGACAGCCGGGAGTGCAGCACCGCCGCCACCGCCCCGAACCTGCCCCGGAACCAGCTGACCATCTGGGGCGTCAGGGCGATTTCCGGCACCAGAATCATGGCCGTGCGCCCCCGGGCAAGGGTGGCGCGCACCAGACGGATGAACACCTCCGTCTTGCCCGAGCCCGTCACCCCGTGGAGCAGGAACCGTCCCCGGCCCCTCTCCAGCTCCGGCAGCATCACCGACAGGACTTCCTCCTGGGCGGGGGTCAGCGCGGGATCCGGCATGAGGGGCTCCTGCGTGGCGCCTCCTGGGCGGCGCAGAACCTCCTCCTGGGAAAGCCGCACCAGACCTGCGGCTTCCAGCTGCCGCAGCGCATCCAGCGGCTCCCGCACCAGCAGCTTCAGCTCCCCCACGGGGCGGGGCTGGCCGTCCGACAGCAGCTGCAGCAGCTGCCTGCGCCTGGCCGAGCGGCCCTGGGCGGCCATGGCTTCCTCCACCCGGGACGCAGGAATGCTGAGCTTCGCCACGGTCTGCCGCTTCACCTGCACCCGGCCGCCGCGCATTTCCGCAGGCAGCATCAGGCGCAGCGTTTCCGCCAGGGGGCAGTGGGCGTCCTCCGCCATCTGCCGGGCCAGGGTCAGCAGACCGGGCAGGATGGCCGGATAATCCTCCAGGGGCGCAAGCACGGGCTTCAGCTTTTCCGGCGGCACGTCGCAGCTTTCCGCGAAGCCCACCACCACGCCCTCCTTGCGCCGCGGGCCGAAGGGCACCTCCACCCGCTGGCCCACGGACAGCCGCATCCCCTCGGGGATCAGATAGCTGAAGGTATGCGCCACCTGCTCGTGGACGATGTCCACAATCACCTGGGCCAGCATGCCTTCACCTCCCCGTCCGAATGCGGCTGATATGCCATCGTCTATTATACCGTTTTTCACAGAAATGCACAAGAGCCAAACCCGCCCTTACTTCCGGGAGGCGAACCGCCAGGCCTCCTCGATCCAGCCAAGGAGCGTGTCGTCAATCTCCGACCGGCTGCGGAGGATCACATGGTGCGTCCAGCGATTGGGGTAAGGCTCCACCGCCTGCCGGATCCGGGGCGATTCCACCCGGTATGGCAGGCCGAAGGTGACAATCAGCCGCCTGCCCCGCAGGGACGCGAAGGCAAACCTGCGCGCCACGGTGAAGGCAATCTGGCTCTTCATCACCAGCACCCGGGTATCCGGGCAGATGCTGAGAACCGCTTCCTCCAGCGCGGCGTACAGGGGCAGAAGCTCCGGGGCCCTGTCGAAGAAAAGCGCCGTGTCCCCGGTCATGCCCGGGCCTCCGTCATGTTCACCAGGAAGATGCTCCCGATGATCATCGCGCCGCCCACGCCCGCCTGCCAGGTCAGCGTCTCCCCCAGCAGCATGACGCCCCCCAGCAGCGTGGTCAGGGGGATCAGGTTGATGAAGATGGCCGAGGCCAGGGGGCTCATCTCGTGCAGGGCGTTGCCGTAGAGCCAGTAGCACAGCGCAGAGCAGATCACCGCCAGCGCCGCCGCCGCCAGCCAGCCGCTCAGGGGAATCGCCGTCAGGTCGCAGGGATCCGCCAGCGCCATGGGGATCAGCGTCGCCAGGGCGATCAGCGCCTGCCAGGTGTTCATGGCCAGGCTGGAGTAGCCATCCCGGAGCCTGCGGCTGATGAAGATGTACGCCACCCACACCACGCTGGCCCCCAGGATGAACAGATCCCCCGTCAGGCTGGCCGCGCCCTCGCTGCTGCCCCCCAGGACGATGATGGCCGTCCCCGCAACCGAGATCACCGCGCCGGCGATCTGATGCCCCCGCATGCGATGGCGGTCGATCACCGCCTCCGCCACCATGGTCAGGATGGGGATCGCCGCCAGGATCAGCGAGGCGTTCACCGTGGAGGTGCGGCTGATGCCCTGATACTCAAAGAAGTAGTACAGCGTGATGCCCATCAGCCCGGAGAGGGCCATGGGCAGAAAATCCTTCCGGCGCAGATGCAGCTGCCTTTCCCGCAGGAGGGTCATGGGCAGAAGGCACGCCGAAGCCAGCGCATAGCGCACCAGCGCCAGCGTCATCGGGCTGAAGCCGCTTGACAGCGCATGCTTGCTGGCAATAAAGGAAAGTCCCCACATCACGTTGCAGAACACCATCGACAGCACCTGTCCGGGCATATACCGCGCCTCCTGATCCTTCGTGCAGACACAGAAAACCCGCCTCTCGCACAAGAGGCGGGTCATCTATCATCGCTGAACTCAGGCTTCCTCCTGAGTCTTGGGCAGCGCACGCATCACATTGCCGCTGCGCAGGCAACGGGTGCAGACGTTCATCCGCTTGGCCGCGCCGTTCACCATCACACGGACGCTCTGCACATTGGGCGCCCAGGTACGATGGCTCTTGCGGTTGGAGTGGCTGACGTTGTTGCCGTTCAGCGTGCTCTTCTCGCAGATCTGACAAAGCTTACCCATGGTATTCCACCTCCTCGTTGGAGTATGCACACATCAAAGCCTATTTATCATATCACGCGCGGGCGGAAAAAGCAAGGCCTAATTTCATGGAAAACGGACTTTTTCTTCCCCGCGTCAGGAGAACATCCGCTCCAGCTCCTCGTACTTTTCGTGGGTGATCAGCGCGTCCTGGGTGGTGCCGTTCAGGCGCACCACGTAGGTCCAGCGGCCGTAGGGGGTGATGTTGCTGATGTGGTTCAGGTTGATGATGTAGCTCTTGTGGCAGCGGAAGAACACCGCCGGATCCAGCCGGGCTTCGGTTTCGCTCAGGGAATCCCCCGTGACGTAGCGGCCCCCGCCCACGGTATAGATCACCGTGGCCCGGTTCTCCCGCTGCACCAGGAGAATGTCGCTCATGCTGATGAAGCTCACGCCCTCCTTGTGGCGCAGCATCAGCCGACCCGCCGCCGCCCGGGGCGCGGCCTTGGGCAGCTCGGGCAGGGGCTTCTCATCCACCCGGCCCACCCGGTCCCGGGCCCGCTCCAGGGTCTGAAGCACCCGGTCCACCTTGAAGGGCTTGAGCAGATAGTCGAAGGCATACACCTCGAAGGCGTCGCCCATGTACTGGTCGTGGGCGGTGGCGAAGATCATCACGATGGTCGGATCCATGTCCTGGATGATTTTCGCGCATTCCACGCCGGTCTTGCCGGGCATCTCCACGTCCAGGAAGACGATCTGCGGATGAATCTCCTCCACCAGCGCCAGCAGCTCGTCGCCGTCCTTCGCCTCCCCCGCCAGGGTGAAGCCCTCCACCTTCTCAATCATCTTCCGCTCGATGAGGCGCATGCCCGCGTCATCGTCGGCAATGACCACCTTAATCGGTTCCATGAGCCGTTCCTCCGTTTGCTTTCTTTCGCAGCTTCTCCGCAAAGGACGCGTCCAGCAGGTTCACCGTCTGGAACTTTCCCTCCCAGAACACCGCCCAGTTGTTGAACGGACAGGGCAGCGCCTTGGCCTGCTGAAGCGTCTCCACCTCCACCAGCCGCACCGGAAAGCCCGTCTCCCGGCCGTAGTCCCGGAGGCTCTCCGCCTTCTGCGCGATGAAGGGACACTGATTGTCATAATACACGGTCAGGGCGGTTTCGTCAATGGCTCCGCGGCGGGCGCTGTCGGTAAAGCGCGGATGGCTTCCGTCGAAGGACAGCGCCAGCAGCTCGTAGCCGCTGTCCGTCCTGTCCACGGCCTCGAACCCGAATTTCCGCGCAAAGCCCTGGTCGGACAGCCAGGCCTTCTGCTTGTCAGCCCCCAGCATGCACACCCCCGACTTCCCCTGCCGCCGGGCATCCGCCAGGCAGTAGTCCATCAGCGCCCTGCCGTAGCCCCTGCCCTTCCAGGCGGGATCCACCCACAGGCAGTAGATGTACAGGTACCCCGCCCCCTCCGCCGGCACCCAGGCCGTCTCCAGCGGCGCATACTCGATGAACACCGGGGCCTTCACCTGCAGCTTGCGCAGCACATGCCCCTCCTTCAGCCGCGCGGCCAGCCACCGCCGCTTCGCCTCCACCCCCGGATGCGCCTTTTTGCTGCGGATGATGCAGCACAGATGCTCCTGCGGCAGGTTCTCCTCCGTCAGGTTGATGAATTCCGGTTCCATCCCCGATCCCCCTGTTTCTTCCTATAAAAAGCGGCGGAGAAAATCTCTTCTCTCCGCCGCGGCTGATTATCTGCGTCCGCGCCTTTCACAGGGCCGCGTCAGCACCTCCTGCATGATGAACGCCTTCACCATGCTGTCGCCGTTCCACGTAAGCTCCAGGCCGGGCCGCTCCGCCGCGCGGGGCTCCGCAGGCTCGGGCCGGGGCGCGTGCATGGGCGGCAGCTGATCCTCATGGCAGGGATCGACGCCCTCCGTGCTGTGGAAGTGCAGGCTGCCGGTATCGTCGTCCACCGGGCAGGCAGGCGCGGTGTGCACATGCACCCGGGGCGCAATGGCCTCCCGCACGGGCTCCTGCTGCAGGGGCGGGAGCATCTCGGCGGGCCGGGGCGCGGGCCTGGCCGGCGCGGGGGCCGGCTTGGCCGGAGCGGGCTTCGCTTCCTCGCGGCTGAAAAGCTCCTCCACGGTCTCGCGCTGCTTCTTCGCCTGCTGCTGCTCCTTCTTCTTCTTGCTGCCACCCGCCGCCCGGACGATCAGCCCAACGATGATGAGTACCCAGAACAAATCCATGGGCCATCACTCCTTTCTCGATGGAAGGGCTGGCCGGTTACTTCTTGGGCTCAACGCCGGGGGTCTGCTGAGGCGCGCTGGCCTTGGCGATGGAATCCCGCATGGTGGTGTCGGCGATGGTGTTCTGCATCTGGTAGTAGTCCATCACGCCCAGCTTGCCCTCGCGCAGCGCGGCGGCCATCGCCTTGGGCACCTCCGCCTCGGCCTCGATGACCTTGGCGCGCTGCTCCTGCGCGGCGGCCTTCATCTCCTGCTCGCGCGCGACGGCCATGGCGCGGCGCTCCTCCGCCTTCGCCTGGGCGATGCGGCGGTCGGCCTCGGCCTGATCCATCATCAGCTGCGCGCCGATGTTGCGGCCCACGTCCACGTCGGCAATGTCAATGGAAAGAATCTCGTAGGCAGTGCCGGCGTCCAGGCCCTTGCTCAGCACGGTGCGGCTGATCAGGTCGGGATTCTCCAGCACCTGCTTGTGGGTTTCGGCGGAGCCCACGGTGGTCACGATGCCCTCGCCGACACGGGCGATGACGGTTTCCTCGCCGGAGCCGCCCACCAGGCGCTCAATGTTGGTGCGCACGGTCACGCGGGCCTTGGCGCGCAGCTCGATGCCGTCCTTGGCGATGGCGGCCACCACGGGGGTCTCGATGACCTTGGGGGTGACGGACATCTGCACGGCCTCGAACACGTCGCGGCCGGCCAGGTCGATGGCGCAGGCCTTCTCAAAGGCCATCTCGATGTTGGCGCGCTGGGCGGCGATCAGGGCGTTGATGACCCGGTCCACGTTGCCGCCGGCCAGGAAGTGGGTTTCCAGCTTGCTCACGCTCAGGTCAAGGCCGGCCTTGTTGGCCTTGATCAGCGGGTAAATCAGCCGCTTGGGCTGGATGCGGCGGATCTTCATGCCGATCAGCGTGCCGATGGACACATGCACGCCGCTGGCCAGCGCGG
Source organism: Aristaeellaceae bacterium (assembly GCA_051886675.1). Classification (GTDB taxonomy): domain Bacteria; phylum Bacillota; class Clostridia; order Christensenellales; family Aristaeellaceae; genus UBA11524. The sequence goes on along the minus strand of JBJEYH010000066.1, from coordinate 5,493 downwards.
AAATCCACAGGCCCAGGGGCACGAAGTTCAGGAACACGATCAGCACGATCACGGCCAGAATCAGGACGAACATAATCAACGCGAAGCTATCCATGGATGTACCTCCCTTATATTCTCTCCGCCATGCGCGGCGGTGTTACCCTTTGATGACCCGCACCACGATGCGGCTGCCCTCCACCTGGACGATGCGCACCCGCGTGCCCGCGGACAGGAATTCCCCTTCGCTGACCACGTTGAGCTTCACCCCGTCGAACTCCGCCATGCCCGTGGGCCGGCAGACCGTGGTGGTTTCGCCCTCCTTGCCCAGGAAGACCTGCATGTCCTCGGCCGAGCGGTAGCCCGCCTCGTTGCTCTCCCGCTCCTTGAGGATAATCTTGCTGCGGCTCAGCCGGCCCTTGGTGGCGCTGCGCAGCGACATGGATATGGCGATGGCTATCAGCGACAGCACAATGATCGTCAGCCCCAGCGCGGCCACGGGGCCATGGTTGACCCACGTCAGCGCGATGGCCACGATCTCCATCACAATGCCCGAAATGCCGGGCAGCCCGAAGCCGGGCATGAACGCCTCCAGCACCAGCAGGCCGATGCCTACCACGAAGCAAACCAGCAGCGGCAGATTCACCGCGATCCATTCCATCATCCTGATCCCTCCCTGAGGTTGATGGGATCAGTATAGCATAGCTTCGCGCCCCGCGCTACAGCCTTTGCACGAAAAATACGTTTTTCCGTCTCAGTTGTCACGGTCAAGCAGATCGCGCAGGGTCGCCAGATCCCGGGCGTACACCTCCGTCAGCGCGCGGTTGTAGATGATGGACGCCGGATGATACAGCGCAAACACCCCGAAGGCCTGCGCCCGGCCCTCGTGCCGGATTTCCGCCTGCATGCTCCTGCCGTGGCACGCGCCGATGACCGCGTCCTTCCCCAGCAGGGCCTGCAGGGCCACGTTGCCCAGGGTGACGATCCGCGAGGGCTGCACCAGCAGAATCTCCTCGTACAGCCAGGGGGTGAAGAGCATCAGCTCCTCCCGGCTGGGGGGCCGGTTGCTGACGCTGCCCTTTGGGGAAACCTTCGTGGGGCGGATCTTCACCACGTTGCTGATGTAGATCTCCTCCCGCCTCAGCCCCACCGCCTGCAGGAAGCCGTCCAGGTTCTTGCCCGCCTTGCCCACGAAGGGCCGGCCCTGAAGGGTTTCCTGCTCGCCGGGGGCCTCGCCGATGAGCATGATGGGCGGATGATCCTCCTGCCCCTCCCCGTAGACCAGAATCTTCCGTTCCGCCGGCCACAGCGACTGAAAGAAGGCCCCGCACCGGGCCCGGAACTGCTGCACAGCCATCCCTCCTGTCCATGATGCCTTGCGTCCATGCGGATAGTCTGCGCCAACGGGCGGCAAAGTATGGCTCACGCGCCGTACAGGTCCCCGTACAGACCCAGCTCCATCAGCCGGTCCCGCAGGGACTGCATGTCCTCCCAGGCCTCCCGCTTCTTGGACGGATCCCGCAGAAGCGCCGAGGGATGATACGTGGGCATGAACCATACGCCCTTGCGCTCATACCACCGGCCCCGATCCCTTGTGATGCGGATCTCCGGCCCCAGGATGCTCCTGGCCGCCGTGGAGCCCAGCAGCACGATCACCTTCGGCCGCACCAGCGCGAACTGGTTGCGCAGATGCAGCCGGCAGGCCTCGGCCTCCGCGGCCTCGGGCACGCGGTTGTTGGGCGGGCGGCACTTGACGATGTTGCAGATGTACACCCGGTCCCGCGGCAGGGAGATGGCTGCCAGCATCCGCGTCAGCAGCTGGCCCGCCGGGCCCACGAAGGCCAGGCCTTCCTCGTCCTCCACCTGCCCCGGCCCCTCGCCGATGAGCATCAGCGGGGCATGCTCGTCCCCCTGGCCGGGCACCTTGTGCAGGATGCCCTCATGCAGCGGACACAGCCCGCATGCCTCCACCTGCCGGTGGAACAGTTCCCATGTCATTTCCGCCATGGGCGCGCCTCCTTCCGGGCCGGGTTACATCCTCGTCTGCCACAGGGTGAAGGACTGGCTCAGATCCGCGTGTACCCAGTTGATCAGGCTCACCAGCAGCGCGATGAGCAGCAGAATCACCACGGTTCCCGCGATCACCGCCAGAAAGTCCCCCACTCCCGCCAGCACCCGCCAGCGGTCCCGCCGGGCCAGACGGCGCTCCTCGTCGGTCATGGCTTCCTCATCCGGATAAACGCCGTCCTCCGGCATCTGGCCGTCATCCTCGTCGTAATCCCCGTCATCCTCGTCCGGGTCGTCCACCACGGGCTGATAGAACGCCCGGCGGTGCCGCTCCTCCGGCTTGTTGCTGTGATCAAAGTAGGGCATCGGTATCCTCCCGGCCATGCACAGGCATGGCGTTTCATCGATAATAGGGCGCGGGGGCGCTCACACGTAGTCCAGCCAGGGTGCGGGCGGCTCCTCCCGCCCGGTCAGCGCCCCCTGACCGCTCAGCCCCGCGAAGTCCCCCTGCCGCAGCGCCTCGTAAAGCACAATGGCCACCGCGTTGGACAGGTTCAGGCTCCGGGCCTCCTGCCGCATGGGAATGCGCACGCACCGGTCGTACACCTTCGCGAGCAGGGTTTCCGGCAGACCCCGGGTTTCGCACCCGAACACCAGAAAGTCCCCGTCCCGGTATTCCGCCTGGTGATAGCTCCGGGGCGCCTTGGTGGTGGCGAAGTGCATCCGCGCGTCGGGCCAGGCCTGCAGGAAGGCCTCCAGCCCCGGATAGGTGCGGTAGCGCATCAGATGCCAGTAGTCCAGCCCCGCCCGCTTGAGGTATCGGTCGCTCAGGGAGAAGCCCAGGGGCTCCACCAGGTGCAGCATCGCGCCGGTGGCGGCGCAGGTGCGGGCGATATTGCCCGTATTCTGCGGAATCTCCGGGTTCACCAGGACAATGTTCATGGCCATGCTGCCGCCGCCTCCCCTTTCTGACATTGTACCATCACAGGGCGGAGGATGCAAGGATTCTTTCTTACCATTGACAGATGGGAATATTACTAATATAATGAAAAAAATGCTATCCGGCAAGGAGGTTCCCGCCATGAAAAATGCCATCCGCCGCTTTGTCAGCCTTCTGTTGTGCATGCTGCTTCTGGCGCCCGCCGCGCTGGCGGATCAGTCCTACCTGATCCCCGACAGCGATACCCGTCACCTCACCGAGAAGGAGCTGTGGGAGTGGGACTACGAATCCCTGGGCTTCATCTACCATGAGATCTTCGCCCGGCATGGTTTCATCTTCAACCCCGGCGGACAGTATTACTACTACTTTAATTGCATGCCCTGGTACAAGCCCAACACCCACGTGACCATCGAAACCCAGCGCGCCTACTACGGCTGCTCCCAGGTGGAGATCGACAACGTGCATCTGATCAAGCAGGTGCGCGCGGAAATGGAGCGCACCGGCAACCACAACCCCAACGGCCGCTCCGTGTGGGACAACTTCAGCTCGGGCTTCGACGTGCTGCAGGGCTTTGAGTACGTTTCCGTCAAGGCCGATCAGCGCTGGCCCGTCTACTCCGCCCCCTCCACCTCCGCCTGGCGCGGCGCAAACGGCAAGGCCATGGTCAACACCACCGGCTACGTCTACGCCGCCGGCTGGGAGAACGGCTGGCTGCTGGTCATGTACGAGACCAACAACGGCTCCGTCCGCGTGGGCTACGTCCACAATACCGACATGAACAAGGCGCCCACCACCTCCCTGCCCTACCTGAACTTCGACTATTCCACCGCCACCGTGACCAGGCAGTGCTCCCTCACCGACGATCCCGCCCGCTGCTTCGAGGCCATCACTACCCTGAGCGCGGGCAAGAAGGTTACCTACCTGACCTCCTTCTTCAACCGCCAGCCCTGGGCCTATGTGGAAACCACCGTGGGCTCCACCACCGTGCGCGGCTTCATCCCCGCCTCCTGCCTGGACGTCTCCTCCCCCACCAAGGACGATTTCGGCATCTGACCCGCTTCCCGCCCCGCCCGCCCTGCCCGGGCGGGTTTTTTTGCGCCGTTCGCCGTCATAAAAAATTCACAGTCTTTCCATGCAAAAGGCCTTGACAATTTTCCCCCGTGGGTCTATTATAGGAGCCGTAGTTAGCACTCAACCCCATCGAGTGCTAACAACATCCCGTCAATGGAAAGGAGCGAAGCAGCATGGTGATGGATGAGCGGAAATTCAAGATTCTGCAGGCCATTATTGACGATTACATCCTGACCGCCGTGCCTGTGGGCTCCCGCACCATCTCCAAGAAGTACGACATGGGTCTTTCCTCCGCCACCATCCGCAACGAGATGAGCGACCTGGAGGAGCTGGGCTATCTGGATCAGCCGCACGTATCGGCAGGGCGGATTCCCTCGGCCAAGGCATACCGGCTGTATGTGGATCAGCTGCTGCGCTCGGGGCAGATCGCCTCGGACAGCGAAGCGGCCATCCGCGCGCATTTCACCGGCCGCCGCCGCCAGATGGAGGACGTGATCGATCACGCCGCCCAGGTGCTTTCCAGCCTGACCCACTATACCGCCGTGGTGCTGCCCCCCACCGGGCCGCAGCCGAAAATCCGCACCATCCAGCTGGTGCCGGTGAGCGATACCTCCGCCCTGGTGGTCATCGTCACCGACAGCGGCATCGTGCGGGATACGGTCATCCGGGTGTCCGACCAGCTGGACAGCGATACGCTCTACGCCATCTCCCGCACGCTGACCCAGGAGCTCAAGGGCCGCAGCCTGCAGGAGGCCACGCAGCTGATCCCCGTCCTGACCGAGCGCATGCACGACAACGAACGCCTGCTGCGGGGACTGGGCGCCTTCCTGCACGAAAACAGCGGCGATACCCCGCCCCATGTGGCCATCGGCGGCCGCAGCAACATCCTCAGCTATCCCGAGTACAACGACATGGAGAAGGCCCGGTCCTTCCTCACGCTGATGGAAACCCGCGACAAGCTGGCCTCCATCATCGCCCAGCAGGGGGAAATGGCCTTCACCGTGCGCATCGGCCCGGAGACCGGCGTGCCGGAAATGGCGGATTGCTCCATCGTCACCGCCACCTACGCCACGCGCTCGGGGCAGCAGGGCACCATCGGCGTGATCGGCCCCACCCGCATGCATTACAGCCGGGTGCTGTCCATCCTGGGCACCATGGGACATCAGCTGACGGAGCTGTTCGCGGAGAACAACCTGCAGGAGCCTGAACAGAAATGACGAAAAAGAACCGATTCAAAAGGAAGAGAGGCAGCAGCAACCCCATGAACGAAAACGAAATGCCCGTGGAAGAAACCGTTCCCCAGCCCGCCGCCGTCCCCGAAGCCGAGACGCCCGACGCGCCCCAGCCCGAGGCTGCGGAAGCTCCGGTGGACGCCGCCGCCCTCCGGCAGGAGCTGGACAGCGCCGCCGCCCGGGCCGAGGAATATCTGACCCTGGCCCAGCGGGTGCAGGCGGACTTCGACAACTTCCGCCGCCGCAACGAGTCCGTCCGCTCCGACG
>JBJEYH010000065.1:0-1685 GCA_051886675.1 Aristaeellaceae bacterium | reverse complement strand
AGGGTGCGCAGGGCTGCGGGGTCACGCCGCGCAACGGGCGCGCCGCGACGCGGAATCTGCCCAAAGTGGGCAGTGCCCACACCCGGCTCGCGATTGGGTTGCGCGCCTTCGGTCAGGCTGAACACGCGTGGGGCTGTGCCGCTGCTTGACTGCGAGGCCCTGCGCACGGAGGGTGCGCAGGGCTGCGGGGTCACGGCGCGCAACGGGCGCGCCGCGACGCGGAACCTGTCCAAAGTGGGCAGTGCCCACACCCGGCTCGCGATTGGGTTGCGCGCCTTCGGTCAGGCTGAACACGCGTGGGGCTGTGCCGCTGCTTGACTGCGAGGCCCTGCGCACGGAGGGTGCGCAGGGCTGCGGGGTCACGCCGCGCAACGGGCGCGCCGCGACGCGGAACCTGTCCAAAATCCTCCTGCCCTTCGGCAGGAGGATTTTGTTGCGCTTTCCCCAGGGGGCTGTTAGCCCCCGGACCCCTGAGCCCGGGGACGCTGTCCCCCGAACCCCCGTTGCGCGCCGGTGTTTGCGGGGGACCGTGTTTTCCGCAAGAATGGAAAGGTTTTTCGCCGACAGCCGTGTTATGCTCGGCATGAAAGGAGGGAGCAGCATGGACGAAGCGCGCATTCAGCCCGTCATGGATCTGATCGAGGCCACGCTGGACGCGGACATGACGGCGCAGGAGCTGGCGGATGCGGCGGGGTACTCGCTGTGGCACTTCTGCCGGCTGTTCCAGCTGGAGGTGGGCATGCCGCTGATGCGCTACCGTACCCGCCGGCGGCTGGCCCATGCGCTGTGGGCCATCAGCCAGGGGGAAAGCGTTACCGGCGCGGCCCTGCGCTACGGCTTCGATACCCACGCGGGATTCTACAAGGCCTTCTGCCGGGAATACGGCTGCTCCCCCACCGAATACCTGAAGGCGCATCCGGCGTTCATGCCCTGGCCCCTTCAGCTGCGAGAGGAGCAATATCTGATGCTGACCCACGAAAACTGGAGGAAAGCCCTGGCCGCCTGGAACCTGGCCGAACTGCCCCTGAGCCCCGTGGTCTGCGAGCCGACGGGCTATGTGGCGGACAACGTGATCTACGCCGGGGAGGACTGGGTGCTCAAGGCGTACCTGGATCCGGCGCGGTGTGCGCGGATGCTGTCGCTGGCCCGGGCGCTGTCGGCCGCGGGGGTGGCGGTATCGCTGCCCCGGCCCCTGCCCGACGGCAGTGACATGCTGACCTTCGGCGCGTACAGGATTGTACTGTGGAGCCGCTTGACGGGCGCCGCGCTGGACGCGCCCCGGCTGATGGCGGGCGACGCCCATGCCGCGGGGCTGCGGATCGGCCGGACGCTGCGGCAGCTGCACGCCGCCCTGAACACGCTGCCCGAGCCGCCCGACGTGCGCGACTGCCATCTGGACGAGCACATTCTCACCTGGGCCATGCCCCGGGCGGAGAAGTATCTGCCCGCCGGATTCCCCGCCAGTTTTGCGGATCGTGTCCGCCGGCTGTCGGGCCTGCCCCGGGGGCTGATCCACCGGGATCCCAACCCCAACAACCTCATCGACCTGCCGGACGGGCGCATCGGGCTGATCGACTTCGACCTGACGGAGCGGAACATCCGCCTGTTCGACCTGTGCTACGCGGCGACGGGCATCCTGCAGGCCTGCCTTGACCGGGACGTGCCCTGGCAGACCCAATGGCCGC
>JBJEYH010000064.1:0-1687 GCA_051886675.1 Aristaeellaceae bacterium | reverse complement strand
GGTGTTGCTGGGCAGGTGGGGCAGGGACACGGTGGGCTGCAGCTCGGACAGGTTGATGACAACCTCCCGCTCGTACTCCGCGTCGGGGTCGGCCTCGTAGGCCGTCCAGGGGCGATCCACCCGGCCCGTGACGTATTCGATGGTCCTGTCGTCCACCGGGAAGATGCCGTTCTTGCCGCCGGCCTCAATGGCCATGTTGGCGATGGTGAAGCGGTCGTCCATGCTCAGCTCATGCACGCCCTCGCCGGTAAACTCAAGGGACTTGTACAGCGCGCCGTCCACGCCGATCAGGCCGATCAGGTGGAGAATCACGTCCTTGCCGGAGACATAGGGCTGCAGCCTGCCGGTGAGGGTCACCTTGATGGCGCTGGGCACCTTGAACCAGTTTTCGCCGGAAGCCATGCCGGCGGCCATGTCCGTGGAGCCCACGCCCGTGGAGAACGCGCCCAGCGCGCCGTAGGTGCAGGTGTGGCTGTCCGCGCCGATGATGCACTCGCCGGGGGCCACAATGCCCTTCTCCGGCAGCAGCGCGTGCTCGATGCCCACCGTGCCCACGTCGAAGAAGTGGGTGATGCCGAAGCGGCGGGCGAAGTCCCGGGCGGTCTTGCACAGCTGCGCGGACTTGATGTCCTTGCAGGGGGTGTAGTGATCCAGGACGATGGCGATCCTGTCCTTGTCGAACACCCGGGTGAAGCCGGCCTCGTCAAAGACCTTCACGGCCACGGGGGTGGTCACGTCGTTGCCCAGCACCAGATCCAGCTTCGCCTCGATCAGGTCGCCCGCCTTGACGGAGGGCAGGCCTGCGTGGGCGGCGAGGATCTTCTGCGTCATGGTCATGCCCATGGGATCAAGCCTCCTTGCTCTTGCGGGCCGCGTAGGCCTGCAGCTTGTTCACCGCGCTGATGTACGCCAGAATGGACGCCTCGATGATGTTGGTGGACAGCCCGCGGCCCGAGAAGGTGCGGTTGTCGCATGTCAGCTTGACGGAGACGTCGCCCATGGTATCCTTGCCGGGGGAGATGGAGTTGACCCGGTACAGGTCGAAGGTGTGCTCCACCGGCCGGACGATGCGGTCGATGGCCTCGAAGGCCGCGTCCACCGGGCCGTCGCCGGAGCAGACCTCCTCGAACTGCTGGCCGTTGAGGGACAGGCGCACAACGCTGGTGCAGGTGGTCAGGTTGGAGGTGTGGGTGGCGAACCACTCCAGCTTGTAGCCGTCCACCTCCTGATCGTCGGTGGCGGAGTGGGTCACGATGGCCACAATGTCCTGATCGGTGACGTTCTTCTTCTTGTCGCAGAGCACCTTGAACTCCTCAAAGCAGCTCTGCAGCTCTTCCTCGGTCAGCTCGTAGCCCATGTCCTTCAGGCGGGAGGCCAGGGCGTGCTTGCCCGAGTGCTTGCCCAGGACGATGTTGTCCGTCCGGATGCCCACGGCCTCGGGGGTCAGCACCTCGTAGGTCTTGCGGTTGGCCAGCACGCCGTGCTGATGGATGCCGCTCTCATGGCGGAAGGCGTTCACGCCCACGATGGGCTTGTTCAGCGGCGCGCTCTGGCCGATGATGTTGTACACGGTCTTGGAGGCGCGGAAAATCTGCGTGGTGTCGATGCCGGTGGTGTGCTCGCCGAAGATGTCCGGGCGGGTGTGCATGGCCATGACCACCTCCTCCAGGGAGGTGTTGCCCGCGCG
>JBJEYH010000063.1:0-1690 GCA_051886675.1 Aristaeellaceae bacterium | reverse complement strand
CCCACGGACTATCACTTCAACACCAACGGCATCATCCTGGGCGACCGCACCCAGACCCCCAAGTGTCAGGAGGTGCGCGCGCTGTTCGCCGACGTGCGCCTGATCCCCGAGGATCGGGGCGTGACCGTCACCAACCGGCGGCTCTTCACGGATCTGAGCGATCTGGTGCTGGTGTGGGACATCATGCAGGACGGCGGCGCGGTGGCCATGGGCGAGAAGGAAATGCCGCCCGTTCAGCCCGGCGAAACCGTGTATGTGCCCCTGCCCTACGAGCTGAGCAGCCTGCTGGGCGAGGTGGTGGTCACCTGCACCGCCGCGCTGAAGGAGGACAGGCTCATGATGCTGGCCGGCGACGAGCTGGCCGTGGGCCAGACCGTGTTCTGCCTGGGCGAGCAGCCCGAGCCCGAGGATCCCTGCGGCCCGGCGCCGGTTCTGGGCGACAGCAACCTGGGCGTGCACGGGGAGCGCATCAGCGTGCTGTTCACCAAGGCCTGCAACAAGGGCTTTGGCGGCATGAGCTCCCTCAAGGACGCCATGGGCAGCGAGCTGGTGCTTCGTCCGCCGCAGCTGTCGCTGTTCCGCGCGCCCACGGACAATGACGACGGCAACCGCGATTATGCCCGGCAGGGCATCTGGCACCTGGTCAGCCGCCACAGCGTCGTCCGCTGCGACGAGCCTGTGGTCAGCCCCGGCGTTACCAGCATCACCTACCGCTACACCAACTTCGCCCTGAAGGACTTTGAGATGACCGTCACCTACACCTGCGAAAGCGAGGACGCCGTGAAGGTGACCGTCGCCTTCCCCGGCGTGGCGGATCAGCCGGATCTGCCGGCGCTGGGTCTGTCCTTCCAGCTGGACAGCCGGCTGGATCAGGTGACCTACTACGGCATGGGCCCGGACGAGTGCTACTGCGACCGCTGCACCGGCGCGCTGCTGGGCGTGTACGAGTACGGTGTGGAGGACGGCTTCACCCGCTACTGCAAGCCGCAGGAGAGCGGCAACCGCATGGGCGTTCGCTGGCTGACGGTCACGGGCGAGGACGGTCACGGCATCCGGGTGGAAAGCCTTGACGCGCCGCTGGAGGTCAGCGTATCGCCCTGGCTGCCGGAGGAAATGATGTGCAAGTGGCATCCTGACGAGCTGGTGGGTTCCTGCCGGACGATCCTGGACGTGGCGATGTTCCGCAAGGGCATTGGCGGCGACGACAGCTGGGGTGCGCCGGTACTTCCGCGCTACACCTTCCCCTCCAACCAGCCCTACACGTTCTCCTTCCTCATCAAAGGAATCTGATCGCGCTGGCGCGCGTCAAAAAAGTGGCCTGCGGGCCACTTTTTTGAGTTGGGGACGGGGGGAGCGCGGCCTGCGGGCCGCGGCAAATCCGCCTGGTCGCTTCGCTCCCGGCCGGCGGATTTGTAAGGAAAGTTTTCCGCCTGCGGCGGAAAACGACCCGCCCCGCCGGCAAAGCCGTCGGATACGATTGGAAGGCGGAGGGGCTGCGGCCCCTCCTGACCTCCCCCGGGTCAGATGGGGGCTGCGGCCCCCCTCCGACACCTCCCCCGGTCAGATGGGGGCTGTGGCCCCCCTCCGACACCTCCCCCGGGTCAGATGGGGGCTGCGGCCCCCCTCCGACACCTCCCCCCGGTCAGATGGGGGCTGTGGCCCCCCTCCGACACCTCCCCCGGGTCAGATG
>JBJEYH010000062.1:0-31775 GCA_051886675.1 Aristaeellaceae bacterium | reverse complement strand
AGCCGTCCTCCCGCTGACCGGTGATGTCCAGCGTCCAGTTGATCTTCGCCCGGGCATGAATTCGCATGACGGTACGCTCCTTGTTCCTTGATGCTCCTATCATACGCCCGATGGCGGAAATCCGCAAGCCTGTGTGGCGTTTCCGGCGGATGTATGATATAATGGGGCGCGAAGGAGTTGAGGCATGTGAAGGAACAGCCTACGGATGTGGTGGTCAGGCTGTGCGGCATCAGCGGCGAGGGCGGCGAGGAGGACGCCATCCGCGTGATGACCACGGGCAAGCTGCGCAGGACGCCCTCGGGGTATCTATTGCGCTACCAGGCCATGGAGACCGACGAGGGCACCGGCGAGGTGCTTACGCAGGACATTATTCTGAGCCTGCAGCCGGGGCGGGTCAGCATGACGCGCCTGGGGGATTTCGGCGCGACGATGGTGTTTGTCAAGGACCGGCGGTTCGAGAGCAAGTACCGCACGCCCTACGGGGATCTGGACATGGCGATTTATGCCACCCAGGTGCAGTGCGACCTGTCCCCGGAGCGGGGAAAAGTGTTCCTGAAGTACCAGGTGGATCTGCAGGGGAGCTTTGCCTCCATGAACACCCTGCATCTGGAGTATATGGCCGGGCAGCAGGAGCAGCCGTGCTGACCCCGCTGCGCAGGAACGTGCAGACGCTGCTGGCTGATGTGCCTGTCTGCCGCAAGCCGGCCCTGCGCCGCAGCGACGCGCCGGAGGCCCTGCTGGCCACCGACCTGCCCCTGGCGGCGGAGGACGCGGCGGTGGAAGCGTTCCTGGCGGCGGCGGAGGACGCGGGCTGGACGGTCATTCCCCGGGGGGAATGGCTGCTGCTGGATCATCCGGTGGATGCGCCGGACTGCCCGATGCCTGAGCGTCTCGCGGGGGAAGCGGGATGCTGCCTGTCGCTGCTTGTGCGGCACGGGGGCGATGGCGCGCCCAGGGAGGATATCCGCGCGCTGGTGAAGGCCCGGGACGCGGGCGGGCGCGCGGTGGAGCGTCTGTGCGCCGCGTGGCACCGGGAGTGGGCGGCCCGTCTGCGCCGCCGGGAGCCCCTGCCCGGGGGACTGATACCGTATCTGTGCAGGGCCATGACCCCTGCGGCAAAGGAGGATGCGCCATGATTATCAGCTGTATCGGCCATGCCAAGTTTCTCATCGAGCTGGAAAGCGGCATGCGCCTGGTGACCGATCCCTACGACGAGACCTGCGGCTATCCCGTGACGAAGGTGGACGCGGACGCGGTGCTGGTGTCCCACCGGCATCATGACCACAGCGCGGTCAGCACCATCAGCGGCTACACCCGGGTGATTGACGCGCCCGGCGTCCACACGCTGTCCCCGGACGTGAAGGTGACGGCGCTGGAGGCGTATCATGATGCCGTGCAGGGCGCGAAGCGGGGGAAGACGCTCCTGTTCCTCATCGAGGCGGAGGGCCTGCGGGTGGCGCACCTGGGCGACCTGGGATGCGCGCTGAGCCCGGCGCAGCAGGCGGCCCTGGCCCCGGCGGACGTGCTGATGCTGCCCGTGGGCGGGTACTACACCATCGACGCCTCCGCCGCGAAGGAAGCGGCAGCGCGCCTGCAGGCCCGGGTGATTCTGCCCATGCACTACCGCACCGCCGCCAATCCCACCTGGCCCATCGCCCCGGTGGAGGACTTCACCGGCCTGTACGCGGAGCCGGCGGAAGAGGTGGATCTGCTCAGGATCACGGCGGGGGATCTGGCCTGTCAGCCCCATGTGGCGGTGCTGCGGCCCCAAAGCCTGCGGTGACGGACACGAAACGGCGCGGCCCGGTGAGGGCCGCGCCGTTTGCATGCGCGGAAAAGGTTCGCCGATGCGCCGGACGGGTTACTGCCGCACGACGCTGATGCGCTGCTGCACATGGCTGCCGGAGACGATCTCGTCCACCATGGCGATGGCGTAATCCGCATAGCTGATGATGCTCTCGCCCCGCGCGTTCAGGGTCAGCTCCTCGCCGGCGAGGATGTAGGCGCCGGTGCGCTCGCCCTCGGCCTGGAAATCGCCGGCCGGGCTGATGAAGGTCCACTTCACGTCCGCGCGCTTCCGCAGCTCCGCGAGCGCCTGGCCCTGCGCCCTGGCCAGGGGCAGGAACATCGCCGGGAAGTCCGCGCCGTCGGACACAACGGCGGTGTGCCCGGGATCGACGTACAGGCTGCCCGCGCCGCCGACCACCAGCAGCCTGGCGGGCGTGCCCGAGAGCAGGTCGCACAGGTGCATCAGGGACCGGGTGTGGTTGGGCAGCGCCTCCTCCGCCCAGGCGCCAAAGGCGTCCACCACCACGTTATAGGCGGCCAGATCCGCCGCGGTCAGATCGAACAGGTCCTTGCGGATATACTGCGCCGCATCCGTCCGGTTTTCGCCCCGGGCGATGGCGGTGACGTCCAGCCCCCGGCTCAGGGCTTCCTTCACAATCAGCTGGCCGGCGCGGCCGTTGGCACATACAACTGCGATTTTCATGGGGATAACCTCCGTCAGATGAATTGTTGTAATCAACGCGATTACAACATGAGCATACCACGAGTCCGATGTAATGTCAAGCATTACAACAAAAATTCTGCGGAGCTTTATTTCGGCTGTAATGCTTGACATGACAGCGCGCCGCGCCTATAATCAAAAGAATGTGAGGTGAGGCGAATGCAGTTTTCATCGAGGCTGCCGATTGCGGTGCACATACTGCTGGCCATTGTGACGTATGAGGGCCGGGAAAAGACCACCTCCACCTTTCTGGCGGGCAGCGTCAACGTCAATCCGGTGATCATCCGCAACACCCTCGGCCAGCTGAAGGCGGCGGGGCTTGTGACGGTGAAGGCGGGGGAGGGCGGCGCGTCCCTGGCCAGGGCGCCGGGGGACATTACGCTCATGGACGTTTTCGACGCTGTGGAAAAGGAGGAAGCGCTGTTCCACTTTCATGAGAACCCCAACCCCGAATGCCCTGTGGGGAAGCGCGTGCATGCCGTGCTGGACAGCCGGCTGACCGCGATTCAGGAGGCCATGCGCAGGCAGATGGCGGCCGTCACCCTTCAGGAGCTGCTGGACGATATGGACAGGCTGAACGCGGAGATGGCGCCCATGGCATCCGGAACGGAGCAGGCCTGATTCCGCGGCATACAAAAAACGGCGCGGCCCGGTGAGGGTCGCGCCGTTTGCGCGCGCGGAGCATGCCACGCGTCAGCGGATATCCTTGCGGCAGTAGTGGACGCAGCCCACCGCCACCGCCGCCGCGGCGTAGAGCATGCCCAGGAGGATCATCCATCCGTCCAGCGTGCCGGTGGACACGATGTCCGCCGCCTCGGCGTAGCCGAAGGGGGTCACGTACTTGAGGCACTCCGCGTCGGCGGAAATGTTGGCGATGAGGTTCAGGAAGTACATCATGGCCGCCACGCCCAGGCCCACGCCCACGCTGCCCCGCCGCAGGAACGCCGACAGCCCGAAGCACAGCCCCGCCAGCTCCACCTGCAAAAGCAGGTTGCTCAGGTGCATCAGCAGCAGCTCCTTCCAGGGCACGTCCTCGCCGATGGCCGCGATGGAGCCCAGCGACAGCGCCAGGACGATCGCGTTCAGCGCGAGAATCTGCAGGAGCACGGCGATGAGCTTCTCCGTCAGCACGCGGGCCCGGCTGACGGGATGGGTCAGCAGGAATTCCGCCGTGCCGTCCTTCTCCTCCTTGGACAGCACGCTCACCGCGATGAACGACGCGAACAGCGCGCCGCCCAGCCCCAGGATGTTGCCGCACTCCACGCCGTAGAAGCCGATCAGCGTGCCGAAGCTGAGCCGATCCATGCCGAAGGCCGCCGTGAAGGAGCCCATGGAGGCGAAAATGTCGCTGACGCTCTCCATCTCGCCCTTCATCTCGGGGAACAGGAAGATGCAGATGGCGATCAGCCCGCCGATGCCCGCCGTCCATACGGCCAGCGCGGTGCGGCCCTGCCGCCATTCATGCCGGATGATGGTCATTGCGCGTCGCCTCCTTCCGCGTAGTAGTGCAGGAAGATTTCCTCCAGATCCGGCTCGGCCACCGTCAGGTCGGCGATGCGGCCACCGGACAGGCGGCGGATCAGGGCGTTCATGTCCCCGCTGTACAGGAAGCTGACGCCGTCCTCCGCCTGATGCAGGTCGCGTACGCCGTCCAGGCCTTCCAGCCCCAGCTGTCCGTGCACGGTCACCCGCCGCGCGCTGGTGCGGGAGAGCGCCTCCACCCTGTCGCAGGCGATCAGCCGCCCCTCCCGGATGATGGCCGCCCGCTGGCAGTTGCGCTGGATTTCCGACAGCACGTGGGAGGACAGGAAGACCGTGGCCCCCTCCGCGTGCCGCTCCTTCAGAATGGCGAAGAATTCCCGCTGCATCAGCGGATCCAGACCGCTGGTGGGCTCGTCCAGGATCAGCAATCCGGGCCTGTGCTGCAGCGCGCAGACAATGGCGACCTTCTTCCTGTTGCCGAAGGACAGATCCTCCACCTTCCGCCCGGGATCCAGCTGCAGCCGCTCGCACAGCGTCCGCGCCTCCGCCTGGCAGTCGATCCCCCGCAGACGGGCGGAGAGCTTCAGCATGTCCCGCACCCGCATGCCCGGATAGCACGCGGCCTCCGAGGGCATGTAGCCCGTCCGGGCCAGAATGGCCTGCTTGTCCTTCGTCACGTCCATGCCCAGCACCTGGGCGCTGCCGCCCGTGGGCTGGATCAGCCCCAGCAGGGTGCGGATGGTGGTGGATTTCCCCGCGCCGTTGGGCCCGATGAACCCGAAGAATTCCCCCTCCTCCACCTGGAGGTTCAGGTCAATGATCCCCCGTGCCTTCCCGTAGGACTTGGTCAGCTGGTTCGTCCTGATGGCTTCCACACGATCCCTCTTTTCTTGTATACAGCTGCTTCCAGAAGTCGATCATTTTGCTGAAGTCCCGGTTCATGCGCTCGATGTCCAGATCGCCCTGCTGCAGCCGCTCCCACAGGAAGCCCTCCGACGTCCAGAACATTTCCTGGTACATCATTTCCAGGTCCAGCCCGGGGAGAAACTGCTCCGGGTTCAGCCGCTGCATGGCGGCGTTGTTCTTGAAGGAGCCGTACTTTTCGATGAGCCGCTGCATTTCCGGCTGAACCTCCGGATCCTTCTCGTAGTAGCACTTCAGCGCGAAGGCTCCCAGATCCGGATAGCGGCGCATCAGGCTGATCTTGGCGTCCAGCCCCCTGCGCATGATCTCGAACAGATCGTTCCCCTCGTAGCAGCGAAAGTCGCGGAGGGCTTCCAGGGTCAGCTGGGCGCAGGTGTTCCACAGGAACAGGTAAAGCTCCTTCTTGTTGTGGAAGTAGTGGAACAGCAGCGATTTGCTGATGCCCGCCGCTTCGGCGATTTCGCTCATGGGGCTTTTCCTGTAGGAATTCCGGGAGAACACCCGGTAGCCTGCGTTGATGATGGCCTGCTGCTTTTCCTGGGGAAGCGAAAAGAACTTCTCGTTCATGGCGATCCTCCGTGAACCGTACCGGTCAATTATCATTATACACCGTTGACCGTTTTTGAGAAGACCCTTCCGGAGGAATTCCCGGCAGGAAATCGCGGCAAAAAAGCCGCCGGGCCCATGAGGGGGCTCAGCGGCGCGGGAATCGGGACGATGGCAGGCATCAGACGCAGCGGCGCAGCAGGGGAATCCGCTTCAGCAGCGCCGACAGCGCGGTGGACGCCGCGACGCTGACCAGGAAGACGATGAGGATAATCTGCCAGGTGGGGAGATCAATCAGCGCGCGGGACAGCTTCGACACGAAGAAGACGTGCATGGCATAAATGCCCAGGCTGTAGCGGCTGATGACCCGGATCACCCTGTGGGACAGCCGGTTCTGATAGACCGTATGCCGGCACCGGGAGATGACCAGCACAAAGATGGCCGCGGCATAGGTCAGGACGTTGACGCCGAAATTGTCAAAGAACAGGAATTCCTTCGTGAGCTCAAGGGCGAAGTAGACGTAGGTGCCCGCGATGGTGACGCACACGCCCGCAAGCCCCAGCCCCAGGATCAGCCGCTTCGGACAGGTGTCGGTGAACTGATCCAGATACCAGCCGAGGACGAAGTAGGAGGTGTAGCCCATGAGATACTCGAGGTTCATCTTGTCGTACAGCTTGTACAGGCTGTCGACGCCGGGGACGATGCAGACGGCCAGATCCCGCAGCTGCGGCAGCGCGAACGTGAACACCAGCGCCAGCAGCAGGAAATAGCCCACATACCGGCGGTTTTCCCGCCTGACCCACAGCCGGAGCAGGGGAAGGATCAGATACAGGCCGATGATCATGGGCACAAACCACAGGTGATAGTGTCCCTGTACGATGGTCACCAGCATGTCCGCGAGGCGGAAGGTATCGGGATCGGCCAGCACCGCGGGCAGGCTGAACAGGCAGTAGTACACGATGGACCACACGAAGAAGAACAGGATCATATTGCCGATGTGCCGGAGCCACTTTTTCCGGGTGAAGACGTAGCTTTCATCCAGCATCAGCGCGCCCGAGAGCATGACAAACAGCGGCACGCCCGCCCGGGAGATGGAATCCAGCACGTTGCTCAGCCAGAAATAGCTCCTTGTGACGGTGGTGGTGGCGAACTTGCCGCTGGCATGCACCATCACGACGGACAGGCAGGCGATCACGCGGATCAGATCGAAATCAAACCGGCGGGCAGGCTTGGCGCTTGCCGTAGTTGCTTGCACAGCGTATCACTCTTTTCATTGACTTGTGGGGAATGCAGGCCTTAGCTGCGGCAGACCAGGTTGTGAATCTGACAGATCATCGCGTCGCTCACCGGCATGCACTTGTCCAGCGCGCTGAACTCCTCCACGGCCCTGCACAGTTCGTCAATGGAGAGGGTGTCCATGTAGCGGATGGAGGGACAGTCGGTGAAGAAGGCCTCGTAGAATTCCCCCAGCTTGGAGCCGGCGGCGCTCAGGGCGATCACGGGCGTGCCCGTCACGGCGGAGAAGATCATCCCGTGGAGCCGGTCGGTGACGACCAGCTTCTTGTGCGCGAAACGGCGCAGCTCGGTGTTCACCACCCGGGCGCGGTCCTCGCGCGGCACGTCCTGCTCGGCGATGTTGTTGGAATAGTCGATGCTCATGTTCATGCGGTTCAGCTGCTGGATGATCTGCAGCCGCTCATTGCCGGAGAGGACGCCTTCCTGATCATCGCGCAGGCACAGCAGCACGCCTTCCCGTTCGAAGGTGTACGTCCGGTGCAGGGCAAACACCGCATCGGGCATCAGGAAGGAACGGGCGTTGGGGAAGTACTGCTGGGCGAAGGCCAGACTCTTCCGGCCCCTGGTGAAGATGGTCAGATCCGGATGGGCGTTGTACACCTCCTGGGACAGGGCCAGCTCCCGGCGGCCGTTCTCGTCATCGGCGAAGTGGATGGTCTGGGGCATGATGACGATCCGGTTCTCCGGGAAATCGGCGATGATCCGCCGGTGCAGCACCTCCTCGGCAGGATAGGAGCTGCCCAGGTTGCCGCCGCCGGAGATGAAGATGATGTCATCCTCATTGACGATGGACTGGATGAAGGCATACTGCTCCGGCTGCTCGTAGGTGGAGTACTCCACCTGGAAGTAGTCCGGGAACTGGCGGCGCAGGATGGTCTGCTCGGCCAGGGTGATGGCGGCGTCGCCAATGTTCTGATGCTCCGCCGTGCACAGCAGCAGGGCCTTCTTCTTCTGCCGCAGCTCGCTGGTCAGCTGGCGGCGCAGGACGTTCCGCTGCCGCGTCTCGGAGAGATAGACGTAGTCCTTGACGTCCCGGGTGCGCTCCTCCACGCAGCTGGCGATCGCCGCGCGGAGCGCTTCCATCTGCGAGCTCTGGGCGGTGAGCATCTTTTCCGTCTGCTGGCCCAGAAGCTTGTTCATATCCTTGCGGGTGCGGCGGCTCCTGAGCGCCTTGGGGGAGTAGTAGGCCAGGGTGCGCCGGATGCCGTAATCCGCCAGGGATTTTTCCAGCGTCCGCATTTTCCGCGCAACGACGCTCTGCCCCATCAGGCCCGCGCCCGTGCGCAGACACTTGCGCATCGCCCGGTTGACGAAGCCGGCCTGGGGCTGCGCCGCCTTCCGGGGCTTGGCGGCGGGCTTCTGGACGGCCTTGTCGGGCAGGTTGAGCAGCGCCTCAGGCTTGTGCTTGAGGAGCAGCGGCACATACCGCTCGTACACCGGCGGAATGTATTCGGCCTTCGCCAGCGCCTGCATGAACGGCTCGCTGCTGCCGATGGTGCGCAGCACCTGCAGCTTGTCCTCGCGGCTGGCGCTCTGGGTGGTGAGGATATCCCTGACGCAGAACAGGCCCGAGGATGCCATGTAATTGTTGAAGCAGGCAAGCTCCTCCGGGCTGAGATTCCCGCGGCCACCCAGATGCTGCTCCAGCTTGTCCACGAGCATCATCTTGTTCTGGAACAGATCCGGCCGGAACTTGTGCGACAGGGAATTGGAGTTCTGGACGTTGTTGTAGTAATAGACCACCCTGTCGAGGAAGTACACGCCGTTGCAGGCGTCGAAATACTGCATGTTGGCGATGAAGTCCTCGCCCAGGGACACGTCGGTGGGCACCTGGATGTGCTGATCCTTCCAGGTCTGAGTGTGGTACATTTTGCTGTACACGCCCTCCAGGAGCGAGGTATGCCAGATCAGGCGCATTCTGTTCTGGCGGAATTCCTCCCGGGTATAGTGCCGGTGATCGCCGGCGTAGCTGCTGTTGAGCTGCGTGGGCAGCACCTCGCCGGTGTCGAAGTCCACCATCTGCACATTGCCGATGACAAGCCCCGTATGCGCCTGGGCTTCAGCCTCCAGCATCCAGGCGATGGCGTCGGGGTGAATGACGTCGTCGCTGTCCAGGAGGACGAAGTATTCGCCCTGCGCCTTGCTGATGCCCAGGTTGCGCGCGTTGCTGACGCCCCCGTTGGGAATGTCGAACACCTTGAAGCGCGAATCCATGATGGCGTAGCGGCGGCAGATTTCCAGGGAGCCGTCGGTGCTGCCGTCGTTGATCACGACCGCCTCGATGCGGGTGTGGCTTTGCCGCATGACGGAATTCAGGCAGTAGCCCAGATATTTCTCCGCATTGTACACGGGGATGATGATGCTAACCAGCGGCTGTGCGTTATCGCTGCGGTTCATGTCTGCGTTACCTCCCAACCATGCGGTTCCACTCTTTCGCGCAACTCTCCCTGCCGTGACGGTTCAGCCGCTCGAACAGGGTGCGGTAATGGGGCTCCAGGGCGAGCTCCTGCATCCACTGCATGTCGCTGGAGAACAGCGCCACCACCTCGTCCAGCCGGGGGCCCTTCAGCCCCGCGGTGACCACCAGCGACAGCTTGTCGAAGAAAATGTAGCAGTAGTTGTTGCACATCTGCGGCAGCAGGGGCGCCAGATCCTCCCGCTGGGAGGCCAGCAGGGCCTTCTCGTGGAAGGCCTCGACGGCGTCCAGGTTGGCCAGGCGCACCTTGCCCATGATGCTGCCGCCCCGCGTCTTGTTGTAATTGTAGAAGGACATGTCCACATAGGCGATCCCCTGCGAGGCCAGGTACAGCTTGTGGGTGGTGAATTCGTCCTCATGCACCTTGCCCTTGGGGAAGCGGATATCGCCGATAGTATCGCGCCGGTAGAGCTTGTTCCACACGACGGTCTTGAACCACTGCCAGCGCAGGTTGCTCTCGATGGCCTGAACAGGCGTGGCCTTGATGATCTCGCCGCTGCAGCGGGTTTCCTCCCGGATGGTGTCGGGCAGCACGTTGCGGAAGCTGCACTCCGCGATGGAGACCCGCTGCGTCCGGCACAGGCGGTAGAGCACCTCGATCATCAGGGGATCAATCCAGTCGTCGCTGTCCACGAAGAGGACGTAGGCGCCGCGGGACGCGTCGATGCCGGCGTTGCGGGCGTCGGACAGGCCGCCGTTTTCCTTGTGAATCACGCGGATCCGGGAATCCTCCGCCGCCAGCCGGTCGCAGATGGCGCCGCATTGGTCCGGGCTGCCGTCGTCCACCAGAATGATCTCGAGATTGGTATAGGTCTGCCCCTGAATGGAACGAACGCACTTTTCCAGCACGTCCTCCACCCCGTAGACGGGCACAACAACACTGATCAGTTCCACCGTGATAGCTCCTTTCGTAGTGCGTCAGGGCCGCCGGAAGTACCGGTAGTACATGAGCCGCAGAAAGGCCCGGGGACCCTTCTGGTAGACCAGGCCGGACAGGTACGCGTTGTCGGCCAGCTCGCGCTTCTGCCGCAGATAGTCCTCCCGCAGCACGGGAAAGACGCTCTCCATGTGGGCGCGGTACAGGGCGATGTGCTTTTGATAGAGCATGCGGTAGGTATCGAAAAAGGCCTCCTGATTCCGGGCGAACTGCCGGGAGCGGGAGTTGGGCTTGGCACGGTAATGGAACAGCGTCTCCGGCAGCTGCTGGATTTGCCAGCCCTTCTCCAGCACGGAGAGGAAAAAGTCATAATCCTCCACGCCCCGGGTGAGGGTTGCGTCGAAGCCGCCCACCTCGTCGAAGACGCGCTTGCGCATCAGCGCCGTGACGAACACGATGTTGTCAATCAGCATCCGGCTGACGTCGAAGTCCGGCAGGCCCCAGGGGCCCTTGGCGTCGCCGAAGAGATCCGCGTGGCAGTAGACGGCGCCCACGTCGGGGTTTTTCTCCAGCACCTCCACCGCCTGGCGGATGTAGTCCGGCTCGATCAGATCGTCGGCGTCCAGGGGAAGGAGGTATTCGCCTCTGGCCGCGGCCGCGCCCGCGTTGCGCGCCGCCGCCGGATAGCTGCGGTTTGCATGCAGCAGCTGCAGCTGGGGAAAGTCCAGCTCCTGAAGGATCCGCAGGGTTTCGGGATCATCCGAGCCGTCGTCGATGACAATCAGCTCCAGATTGTCATACGTCTGCCGCCGCAGGGACGCGATGGTCTCCGGCAGATAGCAGCCGTCGTTGTAGCAGGGCATGATGACGCTGACCATGGGCTGCTGATCGTTCATGCTGCGCATCCTTTCTTCCGTATGCTGCCTGTCCGGGGAATCAGTAGGCCTCGTAGGCGTCGCAGACCCGCTTGGTCGGGCCGATCATCTTCACCTTGCCGTGATCCAGCCACATGACCCGGTCGCACATTTCGCGGATCTGGCTCATGGTGTGGGACACGAACAGCACTGTCGTGCCGCCCTGCATCAGCTCCAGCATCCGCGCGTGGCTCTTGGCCTGGAAGGGCGCGTCGCCCACGGCCAGAATCTCGTCCACGATGAGGATTTCCGGCTCCACAATCGTGGCCACCGAGAACGCCAGGCGCATCATCATGCCCGAGGAATAGGTTTTGAGGGGCTGGTTGATGAAGTCCCCCAGCTCCGAAAACGCGACGATCTCGTCGTACTTTTCCTTCAGGAACGCCTCCGAGAAGCCCAGGATCGCCCCGTTGAGGAAGATGTTGTCCCGTCCGGACAGCTCCTGGTCAAAGCCGCTGCCCAGCTCCAGCATCGGCGCGATGCGGCCCGCCGAGACCGCCGTGCCCGACGTGGGCTTGTAGATGCCGGACACAACCTTCAGCAGCGTGCTTTTGCCCGCGCCGTTGCGCCCGATAATGCCGAAGATCTCGCCGCGCCGGACCTTGAAGGAGACGTTTTCCAGCGCGTGGAACTCCTCGTACTGATGCTTGCCCTTGAGGAAGGATACCACCCATTCCTTCAGGCTGGTGGTGTGGTTCACGTCCATGCGGAAGTGCATGGACACATGATCGACCTTGATGATGGAATCCATGTCCGTGCCTCCTTACAGGTGCAGGACGAACTTGTCCTGATTCTTGCGGAAAATCCACAGGCCCAGCGCCAGGGGGATCACGCTGGCCAGGGTGCAGTACAGATAGGTGATGGGCGTGGGCGATACCCCGCCGATGGTGATGCTGCGCATGAAGTACACGATCTGGTACAGGGGGTTGAGGTGATACAGCGTCTGGAACCGCGCGGGGATGATGCTCTCCGGATAGAAGATGGGCGTCAGGAAATTCCACATGGTCACCAGCACGCTCCAGAGGAACTGCGTATCCCGGAAGAACACGTTCATGCAGGAGAGGATCAGGCTCATGCCCAGGCAGAACATCAGCAGGAACAGCACCACCAGCGGCAGCAGCAGGATACTCTTGTGGAAGGTGACGCCGTTGATCAGCATCACGATGAACAGCGGAATGAAGGATATGCACAGGTTGATGGCCGAGGACAGCACCTTGCTCAGGGGATAGATCACCTTGGGCATGTAGACCTTGGTGATCAGCGCGCTGTTGCCGGTGATGGAGCTCAGGCCCAGGCTGGTGGACTCGGAGAAATAATTGAACAGCACAATGCCCGACATCAGATACACCGGGAAATGCTCCACGTTGCTCTTGAAGATGGTGGAGAACACAAACAGGTAGACCAGCATCGTCAGCAGCGGGTTGAGGAAGCTCCAGATCACGCCCAGCACGGACGCCTTGTACTTGACCTGGAAGTCGCGGCTCACCAGCTGCCGCAGCAGGAAGCCGTAGCGCTGGCAGACGTTCACCAGCATCGTCAGCACCGTGCGCTTGCCCGCCTGCAGCTGCCTGTCGGTCACCGCGATCAGCGCCAGGCATACCGCCAGCAGCACCAGCGCGCCCGGCCAGAACCACTGCTTGCCGTGCAGCAGGTTGTAGCCGCCGCAGCTGTACACCAGGGTGCCCTCCGCGCTCTCCCCGTTGACGCTCAGCCCGCCGGTCTGCACCGTCACGTCAAACTTGCCCGCGCTCATGGTGCTGCCGGCCCACAGGCTCATGCCCGTGTCCTGCGGATCAATGCGCAGCGTCAGGGTCTGCCCGGCGGCGTCGGTCACGGGCACGCGCAGGGTCAGGGTGTTTGGCGAATCGGAGGTCAGGTCGGCGGCGCTCACGGACTGCTCCGACAGCAGGGTATCGCCCGCGTAGACGTACACCCTGACGCTGCCGCTGCGTTCGGCGGTGTTGAAGTGGGGCGTCAGGCTGAGCCGCTCCAGACAGTCCATTTCAGCGGTGAAGGTCTGCTCCACCACGGCGTTTTCCGGCAGGAGCACGCTCATGTTCAGCGAATCCGTCTCCACGGCGGTCATGCTCCAGTCCCTGGCCACCACCCAGTACATCACCAGCGCGACCAGCAGGAAAATCAGGGCGAAGGTTCCCAGCCTGCCCCAGCGGCTCTGCATCCATTGCTTCTTGTTCATCAATGCTTATCGGTCTCCTTGCTCAGCTTGCCTGGAAGAATAAAGGAAAGGGCACCGGACGAGGGGCGCCCTTCAGCGCAGCCCAATACCGGGCCGGGACAGGCCCTGCCCGTGACATCAGGCGGATGGGATCAGGCGGATGCAGAAGGGCGGCCATGGCATGTCCGCTTCCTCCTGTACACAGATACCCAATATCGAGTATACACCTTTTAAGGCGCTTTTGCAACCCTGCAGCAGCGGGCCGGCTTGCACCATATTGGTTGCCGTGTCGGAGGGCATGCGCCGCCGGAGCTGTTGTCCGCGGCCGTGTCCCCGGGAAAGCGGCACGGAAAGGCCCTCCCGCACCGGCGGATCCGATGAGACGGATGCATCCGGTGCAGGAGGGCCGTTGTGTCCGGGAAGGGCGCGCATGATGAGCGGCTCTGCGCGCGGAGCGATCAGGCGGAGCCCCGGGCCGGGGACGCGGGGGGCATCAGAAGGCCGCGATCTGCCCGGGGGTCATGGCGCGGACGGTGGCCTCGGCCAGACGGACGGTCTGCTCGAAGTCATCGCCCGTGGTGATGCAGTTCATGGAGTGAATGTAGCGCACGGGTACGCCGGCCACCACCACGGGGGTGCCGTCCAGGGCGGTGTTGATGATGGCGCCGTTGTTGCCGCCGCCCTCGCGCACGGAGGCCTGGGCCGGAATGCCCTCCTTCTCCGCCAGATCCAGCACAAAGCGCTGGTAGCGGGGCGAGCAGATCACCGACACGTCCATGAAGCGGAGCATGGGCCCCTTGCGCAGGGCGGTCTGGATGGCGTAGGGCTCGGTGAAGGTGTCGTCGGCGGGGCAGCCCTCGAACACGAAGGCGATGCTGGGGTTGGCGTGCTTGACGGACACCTTGGCGCCCCGTTCGCCCACCTCCTCCTGGGAGGACAGCACGCCGATGACGTCGCAGGGAAGCTCCGCGCCCTCCAGGCGGCGGAGGGTCTCGATCACCGCGGCGCAGCCCACGCGGCAGTCGAAGCCCTTGCCGAAGAGTACGTCGTGCTCCGCGTCGTAGCGGCAGCGGGTGGCGGGGACGCCCGGCTCGCCGATGCGGATGTGGAACCTGTTCACCGCCTCGTCATAGGAGGTGGCGCCGATGTCAATCACCAGGCTGGAAATCTCCGGCACGCCGCCGCTGGCGCGCTCGGCCGCGGTCATGAAATGCACGGGCTTGGCGGCGATGATGCCGGGAATGTACTCGCCCAGGGCGTTGCGCACCAGCACGTCGGCGGAGGACAGGGCGATGTTGGAGAACCGTCCCAGGGTCACGAAGCGCAGCGTGCCGTTGGGCTTGATGGAGTGGATCATGAAGCCCACCTCGTCGCTGTGGGCGTCCAGCATGATCACCGGCTTGCCGCCGGTGTTCTCCTTGCGGTGGATGTACAGGTTGCGCATGTGATCCTCTTCGATGGGGCCGATGCCCTCGGCCCACTTGCGGGCCACGGCGAGCACGTCGTCCTCGAAGCCGGAGGGGCCGAAGGCGTCGGCCAGCTCCATGATCATCTGCATGTTCTTCTGTGAAGTACCCATGGGTGAACAGCCTCCTGAAAATGGTTTGGACGGGGCGGGGGACAGGATCCGGTTCGGGCGCGCGTCAGTCGCCGACCCGGTGGCAGGCGACGAAGTGCCCGGGCTTGACCTCGGTGAGCTTCGGGGCCTCCTGCCGGCAGCGCTCGGTGCAGTAGCGGCAGCGGGCGCAGAAGCGGCAGTTGTCCGGCAGGTTGATGGGGCTGGTGACGCTGCCCTCCAGCACGATGCGGCTGCGCTGACGCTCCACCTCGGGGTCGGGCACGGCGATGGCGCTGAGCAGCGCCTGGGTGTAGGGATGCAGGGGCTCGTCGAAGAGCTCCTGGCTGGTGGCCAGCTCCACCATGTTGCCCAGGTACATCACGCCGATGCGGTCGGAGATGTACTTGACCATGGACAGGTCGTGGGCGATGAACAGATAGGTCAGGCTGCGGGTCTTCTGCAGGTGCTTGAGCAGATTGACCACCTGGGCCTGGATGGACACGTCCAGGGCGGAAATGGGCTCGTCGGCGATGACGAAGTCCGGGTTGACCGACAGGGCGCGGGCAATGCCCACCCGCTGGCGCTGGCCGCCGGAAAACTCGTGGGGATAGCGGTTGGCGTGGCCCTCGTTGAGGCCCACCGCCTCCAGCAGCTGGATGACCAGCTTCTCGCGCTCGGCCTTGCTGGCGGCCAGATGATGGTTGTCGATACCCTCCGCCACGATGTCCATGACCTTCATGCGGGGGTTCAGGGAGGTGTAGGGATCCTGGAAAATCATCTGCATCCGCTGGGACAGCTGCGCCCGCTCGGCGTGGGAACGGTAGTCCCGCAGATCCTTGCCGTCGAAGGACACGCTGCCCCGGGTGCAGCCGTACAGGCCGATGATGGTGCGGCCCAGCGTGGACTTGCCGCAGCCGGATTCGCCCACCAGGCCGAAGGTTTCGCCCCGGCGGATGCTGAAGGATACGCCGTCCACGGCCTTGAGCACCTGATGCTTGCCGATGGTGAAGTGACGGGCAAGGTCCCTGACAACCACCAGATCTTCCTGCTGTGCCATGTTATCTTGCCCCCTTTGCGCGTTCGTCGTAGAGCCAGCATGTGGCCCTGTGGGTTTCGGTGAAGCTGAAGGTCGCGGGCGGATAGGCCTTGCATACCCTGAGGCAGTTCTTGCAGCGGGGCGCGAAGGGACAGCCCGCGGGCGGCTTCATCAGGTCGGGCGGGGAGCCGGGGATGGAGTACAGCTCCTGATCCCGGCTCTGCATGTTGGGGATGGAGTCCATCAGGCCACGGGTGTAGGGGTGCTTCATGTCGTAGAAGACCTCGTCCAGATCGCCCACCTCGGCAAACTTGCCGCCGTACATCACCAGCACGCGGTCGGCCACGGAGGCCACCACGCCCAGGTTGTGGGTGATGATGATGATGGAGGTGTTGATTTTCTTCTGCAGCTCCTTCATCAGGTCGAGGATCTGCGCCTGGATGGTCACGTCCAGGGCGGTGGTGGGCTCGTCGGCGATGAGGATCTTCGGCTCGCAGGCCAGGGCGATGGAGATCATCACGCGCTGGCGCATGCCGCCGGAAAACTGATGCGGATACTGGTTGATGCGCTCGGCAGGGTTGGGGATGCCCACCATGTCCAGCAGCTCGATGGCGCGATCCCTGCGCTGGGCAGGCGTCATGCCGGGCTTGTGGAGCATCAGCATCTCGGTGATCTGCTTGCCCACGGTCATGGTGGGGTTCAGCGAGGTCAGCGGATCCTGGAAGATCATGGAGATCTCGGCGCCGCGGATGTCCTTCATCTGCTTTTCGCTGAGGTGGGTGATGTCCCGGCCGTCCAGGATGACGGTGCCGCGGTCGATCTGCCCGCCCACGGGCAGCAGCCCCATGATCGCCTTGTTGGTGATGGATTTGCCCGAGCCGGATTCGCCCACGATGGCCAGCGTTTCCCCCTCATACAGCTCGAAGCTGACGCCGCGCACCGCCTGCACCACGCCGCTGTCGGTATGGATGGAAACGTACATGTCATTGACCTCAAGCAGCTTTTTCTTCATGCCCGTTTCCTCCTTTAATGCTTCATGCGGGGATCAAGCGCGTCGCGCAGGCCGTCGCCCAGGATGCTGAAGCACACCATGATCAGGATGATGGCCACGGCGGGGAAGATCAGCATGTAGGGGGCGGCGCGGAGCATCTTGTAGCCGTCGTTGATCAGCACGCCCAGGGAAGCCTTTGGCGCGGCCAGACCCACGCCGATGAAGCTGAGGAAGGCTTCGGTGAAGATCGCGCTGGGGATGGCGAACATGATCTGGATGACAATCACGCTGACGGTGTTGGGCACCAGATGCTTCAGGATCATCTTCCAGCCCCGGGTGCCCAGGAGCCGGGCCGCCAGGACGAATTCCTGATTCTTCAGCTTCAGGATCTGCGCGCGCACAAGCCGGGCCATGTTGACCCAACCGGTGATGGACATGGCGATGATGATGGTGCCCACGCCCGGCGGGAGGATCATCATGAACAGGATGACGATGATCAGATGCGGCACGCCCACGAGGATCTCGATGATCCGCTGCATGACCGCGTCGACCTTGCCGCCGATCATGGCGGACACCGCGCCGTAGATCACGCCGATGAACAGGTTCAGCAGCGCCGCCACCAGGCCGATGAGCAGCGAGATGCGCGTGCCGTACCAGATGCGCGCCCACTGATCGCGGCCGAACTGGTCGGTGCCGAAGGGATGCTCGGCGGAGGGGGGCTGCAGCTTGGCCTTGTAGTCGGTGTCATAATAGGTGTACTGGCAGCACATGGGCGCGAAGATGGCGAACAGGGTGATGATCACGAGCACAATGGCGCAGATGACCGCCGCCTTGTTCTTGCGCAGGCGGAGCCAGCCGTCGTACAGGGCGGAATGGTGGCTGCGCGCGATATACTCCAGCTCCTCGCTGCTCTGCTCGGCCGGGGTGAACAATTCCTGCGGCAGGCTGTCGGGGACGGTCACCTCGTCCACAGGCGCCTGCGGTACTTTCCGCTTGAAGAACATCATCAGTCGCCTCCCTTTCCTGCGGCAATGCGGATGCGCGGGTCAACCAGGCTGTAGGCCACGTCGGTGATCAGAATGGCCAGCATGTACATGGCGCTGTAGAGGATGGTCAGGCCCATGATCACGTTGTAGTCGTTGTTCTTGACGCTTTCGGTGAACAGGCCGCCGATGCCGGGGATGGAGAAGATGCTCTCGATGGCCAGGGAGCCGGTGAGCAGGTTCACCACCATGGTGCCGATGATGGTGATGACCGGAATGATGGAATTGCGCAGGGTATGCTTGAGCAGCAGCCGCGCCTGGGACATGCCCTTGCTGCGGGCGGTGACGATGTAGTCCTGCTGGAGAACGTCGAGGGTTTCGGCGCGGATGAAGCGGGCGGAGGTGGCCAGGGGCTGCACGCACAGGGCCAGGGAGGGCAGCACCGAGCAGCTCCAGCTGGTCCAGAAGCCCACCGGCAGCCAGCCCAGCTTCAGCCCCACGAAGTACTGCAGCAGCGCCGCCGCCACAAAGTTGGGCACCGATATGCCCAGCACCGCGATGATCATGGTCAGGTTGTCCACCACGCCGTTGTGCCTGCACGCCGCCACGATGCCCAGCGACAGGCCGATGGCCAGCCCGATGAGGATGGCCTGCGCGCCCACGAGCATGGACGGGCCCAGGCGGCTGAGGATCACCTTGGTCACGGGCATTTTGGTGTAGTAGAACGACGTGCCGAAGTCGCCCTTGAGCATGTCGGTGATGTACTTGATGAACTGGATGTGGATGGGCTTGTCCAGGTCATACTTGGCCAGCGCCTCCGCCTGCTGCTGGGGCGTGAGCTTCTCAAAGCGTTCGGTGTCGAAGGGCGAGCCGGGCAGGATCTTCATCAGCACAAAGGTCAGCACGGCGATCAGGAAAAGCGTGACGAGCATATAAAAAACACGCTTTCCGATGTATTTCACCATAGACGCACTCCTCCCTGGTCGTATTTCTGCCGCGGGAATGGCGGCAGCGCATGTCGGGGCATCGGCCGTCATGCCGGCCTGCGGCCCATATGTCCGAAAAGGGAGCGGCGGAAGGTCCGCCGCCCCCTTGCCCTGACAGGATTACTTGTCCAGCCGGGCCCACTTGAAGTCCGTGGTCTGGCCGGAGGGATGGTTGAGGATGCCGCTGACGTAGGGCTTCTGCAGATAGGAGTAGCCGCGGTCGTAGATGCCGGTCACGACCATGTCCTCTTCGATCAGCATCTTTTCGGCGTCCAGCATCAGCTGCAGGCGCACGGCCTCGTCGGGCTCGACCTGCGCGGCGCGAACCAGCGCCACGTACTCCTCCTTGGCGTAGTAGCCGCGGTAGCCGCTGGTGGAGGTCCACAGATCCAGGTAGGTCATGGCGTCGTCGTAGTCGGCGCCCCAGGCGGACAGAGCCATGTCGAAGTGCTCGGTCTTCATGATTTCGTTGCGGGCCTTCTGGGTCATGGAGTTGATGGTGACCTCGATGCCCAGCACCGTGCGGAACTGATCCTGCACGAACACGGCCACGTCGTCAAAGTCGGTGCCCTCGGCGGTCAGCAGCACCAGATCGGTGGGTTCGCTGCCCAGCTCGGCCACGCCCTCGGCCCACAGCTGACGGGCCAGGTCGGGATCATAGTAGGAGAAGTCGCCGGCCAGCTCGCGGAAGGACTGGGTGCCGTCGCCGGCAATGCCGCGGGACACCACGCCGCCAGCGCCCACAGCGCCGGTCATCAGCACGTCGTTGACCAGGGTTTCGCGGTCGATGGCCATGCTCAGGGCCTTGCGCATCTTGGCGTTGAGGCGGTCGTTGGTCCAGTCGAACTGCAGGTAGTAGTTGCGGAAGTCGGACCAGGTGTGGAACTCGGGGCTGGTGTTGTAGATCACCACGTCGATGGAGGACAGGTTCACCCGGTCGATGGTGCCGGCCTCGTAGGCGTTGAGCGCGGCGGAGGAATCGGTGATGACCTTGTAGTCAATGCCGTCCAGGGCGACGCTGTCAGCATCCCAGTAGGTGGGGTTCTTGACCATGGTCACGCCCACGCCCACGTCCACGGAGGTGGCCATGAAGGGGCCGCAGTACAGGATATGCTCGGCATCCACCGCGTACTGATCGCCGCAGGCGGTGTAGAACTCCTCGTTCAGGGGGAACAGGCAGCTCAGGGAGCACAGGCGGGTGAAGTACGCGCAGGGAGCGGCCAGCTCGATCTCAAAGGTGCGGTCGTCCAGGGCGCGCACGGGGACATCCTCCGCGGGGACCTCGCCGTTCATGTACGCCACGCCGTTCTTGATGATGGGGGCGATGACGTCGGCATAGCCGTTGGACTCGCTGTCGGAGATCTCGGTGATGAAGCTGAACACGAAGTCATGGGCGGTCAGCGGGGCGCCGTTGGACCAGACCAGGCCCTCGCGCAGGGTGAAGGTGTAGGTGAGGCCGTCATCGGAGACGGTCCAGCTTTCCGCCAGGGCGGGCTGGGGATTGTTGTCGGCGTCCAGGCGGGTCAGGCCCTCGGCCCAGGAGCCGCACACCTCGAAGAAGTTACCGTCGGAAGCCGTCACCTGATTGAAGGAACGGAACACGCGGTCGCTGTAAACATGCAGGATATTGTCATCCGCAGCAAGCGCGGCGGCAACGTTGCACAGCATGGCGGCAACCAGAAGCAGGGCGATCAGAGTCTTTTTCATCGCTTGTACCTCCCGTAAAAATTGCATTTCCGGAACAGCAAAAATGCAATTCCTACTATACATCAAGCAAAAAGGAGGTGTCAATAAGAAATACAGTATAAATACAAAACCTTTTTTCTGCATGCGCAGCAATGCGCTGCCGCGATCGGGCGCAGGGCGGACAAGGTCTGGCGGCCTGCGGGAAGACCCGGCCTCCGGTGTGTAACGACTGCATGCTTATGCAGACACGGCGGCCTCCGGGAGCGCGGCGCGGCAGGGCAGGCGGGGCATGCGGACGCCCTTGCGCAGGCAAAAACGGCAGGAGGCCGCCCGCTGGGGAGACCATCCTGCCGCGCTTGCTGACGCCGGGGAGGGAAGGGGGTTATTCCAGGGTCAGGGTGCCGCCGATGTCGGTCCAGCCGCTCACATTGCACTGGCCATCATCATTCCTGCCTACTGCAACTACTGAGCCGTTCTGCTTTAGGCCGACTGTATGGTAGGGTCCTACCGCGATTATCACGATATCTGTCCAGTCACTCACATCGCATTGGCTATGATTATTGTAGCCCACTGCGACCACTGAGCCGTCCCGCTTCAGGCCGACCGTATGGTATTCTCCAGCCGCGACAGCCACGATGTCCGTCCAGCCGCCGACATCGCATTGCCCCCAGCCATTGTAGCCCACCGCGACTACCGAGCCGTCCCGCTTCAGGCCGACCGTATGATCGTCTCCAGCCGCGACGGCCACGATGTCCGTCCAGCCGCCCACATCGCACTGGCCATCATCATTGTCGCCCACGGCGACCACCGAGCCGTCCCGCTTCAGGCCGACCGTATGCCAGGATCCAGCCGCGACGGCCACGATGTCCGTCCAGCCGCCCACATCGCATTGGCCAACAAGATTTTTATTAATGTCTTTATTACTGCCCACGGCGACCACCGAGCCGTCCCGCTTCAGGCCGACCGTATGCCGGGTGCCAGCCGCGACGGCCACGATGTCCGTCCAGCCGCTCACATCGCACTGGCCATACTCGTTATAGCCCACGGCGACCACCGAGCCGTCCCGCTTCAGGCCGACCGTATGATAGTATCCAGCCGCGACGGCCACGATGTCCGTCCAGCCGCTCACATCGCACCGGCCATACCCGTTAGAGCCCACGGCGACCACCGAGCCGTCCCGCTTCAGGCCGACCGTATGATAGTCTCCAGCCGCGATCGATCCTTCTCCCTGCGCATATTTCATGTTGTAGTATCGCGTCAGCGCATCCTGATAGCCGGCGGCCCTGGCAAACGCTTCCGCTGCTCCATCCTGGTCACCGTCTGCCAGCAGGGCTTCAGCCTGCACATAGTACGGCTCAAGAACACGATCTGCCGCATCCTTGTAATTCTCAAGCGCAGCGAACGCCTCCGAGGCTGCGTCATATTCGCCCGCCGCCAGCAGGGCTTCCGCTTCCTTGTAGTGGTTGCCGGGGATGATGACCTTCGTGATCAGCAGGGACAGCGCAACCACCAGCACCACCGCGGCGCTCACGATGGCGATCATCAGCCGCTTCCGCTTCCGGGCCTTATCCTGGGCTTCCAGCTCCGCCTGGCGAATCTGTTCGGCGGTCTGCAGACATGCGGCTCGTTTCTGCTCGCTGTCCCCATAGCTGCCCAGTTCCTCAAAGGCTGACGCCGCTGCCTCATAGGTTCTTGCACTGCGGAGACGGGCGGCCTCCTCCATCTGTTTGCAGGCCTGCTCGTAGACATACGCCTGATGCCGTGCAAGGCGATCCAACGCATCCGCATGCAGCCGCTCGGCTTCCGCATCCGCCCGGGCAAAGGCTGCCGCGGCTTCCTCGCGGAGACGGCGAACGCTTTCCTCGTCGGCGAGCCTGGCCGCTTCAGGCTGCGCCTCCAGCTGTCCGGTCAGGCCATTGATAGCCGCTTCATACCGGGCTTTCAGCGCACCCGTGGCAAACTGCAGCGCACGGACAAGGTTCCTGTTCTTCAGCTGCCGGAGCATGCCGTCATGAGCAGCCTGCCAGGCTGCCATGGTGGATGCGTACGTACGATCCACCTCGTACAGCGTGCGGACATCCTCCGCGTTCAGGTAGTCCGTCACCACGCAGCGCTGCACCATCTGCTCAACGTGCGCCTTCTCCGCGTCCGTGATCTCCAATGTCAGGGTGTCGGGACGGATGCCCTCCGCGGCTGCGCTGCAGTACCCCTGGGCCCATGCCTCGATGCTCGGAGCCTTATTCCCGGCCAGGAATTTGCCCATGTAGGCTTCGGGCACCTCCGCGTTCAGATTCAGCGCCTTCTCGAAGAACTCGTCCGCCTTTTTCCACTCGCCGTCCGCCAGAGCCATATCGCCCCGCTTGAGCAGCGCGGTCAGGTTGGCGTCCGCACCCGGCGCGGCGGCAGGCGCGGCCTGCTGTACAATCACCTGCGGCTGCTCGGGCTTCTTCTCCGCGTCCAATACCTTGCGGATGCCCCGCAGCAGATCCTGCATGAAGCCGATCTTGCTCATGTCCTGGCTCTGCAGGGCGGACAGCTCCTCCGGCAGGTCGTAGGGATCCATGCCGCGATAGCAGGGGATCAGCAGACGCTTGCGGTCCTTGGCCATCAGCGCAAGGAAGCGGCTCCACTCGTTCTTTACCCACACGGCGTTGAAGTGCTCCGGCCTGCTGCCGATGACCACCATCACCTTCGCGCTGTTCAGTGCGGCGAAGATGTACGGCTCGTACTGTTGGCCCAGCTTATCCTCCAGCGTGATGCGGCTGAAGAACACCTTGTACCCCTGCTCCGTCAGGCCGTAGTAGACCTCCTGCGCCCACTGGCTGTCGCGGGTGCGCTGGCCGCTTTCGTCCGTCTCCTTGTAGCAGATGAAGACGTCGTAGGGCTTCTCGTTGGCGGAAATGGCCAGGATGCCCTTCTGGATCTCGGCGATCTCCGCGGCCTGGGTTTCGTACAGGCGGCGGCTCTCCGCGTCGGGGGCGTTCTCCACTGCGGCCAGGTAGTCCGCGTCCGCCAGGATCGACGCCACCTGCACCCGGTGGCAGGTGGGTACGCGCCTGCCAGTGGCGGGATCCTCAACGTACTCGATGCCGTAGCGGCTGATGACCGCGCCCCAGTGGGCTTCGGCGTCGGCGTCGTCCTGCTCCAGCAGCTTCTCGTAGGCGGCAAGGGCCTTGTCGAACTCGCACTGACGGCGGAAATGGTTCGCCCGGTTGTAGCGGTTCAGCTTCGTTTCGTCCTCCGCCTGGGGGATGGTCGAGATGCTGCCGCAGTATTCACAGGTACCGTAGGTTGCGCCGGGGGTGAACTCAATGTCCCCGCCGCACATTTTGCATTTGATGATCATACGCTATCCTCCATTGTGGACTTACTTGCTGCTTTTGGCCAGGGCCTTCCGCTGCTCCATCAGAGCCTTGGCTTTTGCGATGTTCGCCGCGTCCGCGTAGCTTGACAGCGTTTCCAGCATCTGCGCAATCTCCTCATCCATGGCGGTGGGCGTGGGATCGGCATAGCGGATGTCCTCCGCCAGCCTGCGGATGTCCGGATGCCCGGTCTCGGCGGCCACCTGGTTCGCACGGACACGGATGGCCTTCCAGGCGGCGGTGTTGTCGGCAACCTTCGCTTCGGAGGCGGCCACGGCCTCGCGGGCGGCGTCCTTCACCGTCAGGCAGACGGCGGATGCCGCGAATACAATCACCTCAACCAGCGCGGATACCCACACAGGACACAGCGCGGACAACGCCATCAGCGCGAAGCCCACCACGATCTGCACGATCAGCGCGGCATAGCCCACCTTGAAAACCGGCCAGCCCAGCAGCTTGCTCTCCAGCTGATCATCCTTGCGGAATGCCCGCGCGAAAGCAAAGGCGCATACGCCGAACATGGCTGCCGTGCAGCCCAACGCCATCCAGTATACTGCCGTCCTGGAAAAGGGAATCACAAAGGCCAGCACCAGCACCACCGCCAGCGCCACGCCCCACAGAACCCATGCATGCTTCGTCAGCTTCATCTTGTGTGTCCTCCTTTACTCAGGGCGCCGGGCGCCGCAGTCGGGGCAGAACTTCGCCGTGAGGCCCTTGCTGCCGCAGGCGCAGTCCCAGGTGGCAGGGACGGGCTTCTTCGCGCCACAGTCGGGACAGAACCTGCTCAGAATGTTCTTTTGCCCGCAGGCACAGTCCCAGCCGGCGGGGGCGGCGGGATCAGGCCGCTTCGCGCCGCAGTCGGGACAGAACCTGCTCAGAATGCCCTTCTGACCGCAGGCGCAGTCCCAACCGGTCGCGGCGGCGGTCTGCTGCACGGTAGCGGAGGCCTGGCTGACCACCGGGCTGATGGCGTCCTTCGTCATGCCGATGACGCTGCCCATGGCCCCCAGCCCCACGCCCAGCTGCATCATTTCGCCGGCCATGCCGCTGACGCCGCTGGCAGCGCCGCCGTTGCGCATGGCTTCCAGACCCACCTGACGGCTGGTTTCCTGCTGGTAGGTGTAGCCCTTCATGCGCATTTCCTGCGCTTCCGCCTCGGCCTGCATGCGGTGGGCGTCCGCGGCGGCCTGGGCGCGGATGCGCTCCACCTCCGCCTCGCCCTGCGCGCCGATGACTTTCATCCGGGCCTCGGTCCGGGCCTCCACGGCCTTGCGCTCGAAGGCGGCTTCGGCTTCAGCCTTGCGGATTTCCTCCTCCCGCACCTTCAGGTACAGGTCGGCGTGCTGCTGCTTCATCCGGCGGAAATTTTCGTCGTCCGGGGTGACGATGTTGCTGATGTAGAACTCCGGCATCTCCAGACCATATTCAGCCAGCTCGGGGTTGATGGCCTCCTTCAGGCCCTGGCTGATGACGTCGATATGCTCATCCAGCTCCAGCACGCTGATGCTGTTGGCCTTGATGATCTTCGCCATGCTGTTCTTGATGCGGCTGGCGATCATCATGCGGAAGTAGCCGCCGTCGATGCTGGCGCGCATGCTGGCCGACGCTCCGCCGACCTGTACGGAGGCGGATACCGATTCGCTGCGGAAGACCTCCGCCTGCGAAAGCCCGCCCGCCGTGCCGACCACCTTGATGAGCAGCCTGCGCGGATCGGTCACGCGCAGGTTGAACGTGCCGGAGGCGCCCAGCTCCACATGCAGCCCGGTTGCCGGATCGAACAGGCCGATCTTGCTGGGCGTGCCCCACTTGATGCCCATCTGCGTGGTCAGGTTGACGAAGTACACCTCCGCGTGGAAGGGCTGGCCCTGCGCCGGCAGGCGATAGAGCTGCTCCATCTTCGGCAGGACGCCGGTTTCCAGCGTGTAGCGGCCCGGGCCGAAGGAATCGAGGGCTTCGCCGTTGCGCAGGAAAATGGCCTCCTGGCTCTCGTGGACGATGAGCTGGCTGCCGGTGACGAAATCCGTCATCGGGTGCTTCCACACGAAGGTCTGGTTGTCGCCTTCGTAGCGGATGACGGCTGGAATGCCGGCAGCGCGCGCCTCGGCCTTTTTGACCTCGGCCTGCACATCCGCCACCGTATCGCACAGCGGGCAGGTGACGGACACCGCGGCCTTGTCCGACTGAAGCTGACAGCCGCAGGTCGCGCAGCGGAAATGCACCAGCGTGTTCATGCTGGCGTCCGTCACCAGCTGCGCGCGGCAGACCGGA
Source organism: Aristaeellaceae bacterium (assembly GCA_051886675.1). GTDB lineage: Bacteria > Bacillota > Clostridia > Christensenellales > Aristaeellaceae > UBA11524. Next base: position 5,705 of record JBJEYH010000062.1, on the reverse strand, counting down.
CACCTGGCCTGACTGCCCTCGGCCTGATCATAGACCACGTCGTTGCCGCAGGAGGGGCAGCGCCTGGTGGCCAGACGGTCGGTTTTGACGTTGATGACGTTGCCGCAGCTGCAGCGGACGGTCCTGCTGGCGAAAAAACCTGTGGAGGCTTCGGTATAGCTGTGGCAGACGGGACAGGCAATGATGAATTTGCTCATGGCGGGCGTTCTCCTTTGTGCGTGAAATGCAATGCGCCTTTGCGTTCCGGCAATGGGGGAAACCATGCTTTTTTTATTGTATCATTTCCGTGCAGGGGATTCAAGCTGCTCCCGGCAGGAATTTCCATAATTGTCATCGCTGCGGGACGAAGGGGGTCAGCCACGACATTCTGCCGGATCCGCGGCTGTCGGTCGCACGGCCGACGGGCGGACCATGCGGCTTCCGCTTCGGCGGGGAAGAGCCCCGGGGATGTCAGAGAATGGAACATCAGGAACTGTGCAACGCAAAAAAAACGCAAGGCCTTGATGTACAAGACCTTGCGGCGGAAGTGGGATTAGGAGGGCTCGAACCTCTGACCTCCACGATGTCAACGTGGCGCTCTAACCAACTGAGCTATAATCCCAGGCTGTCAACGGATGATATTATAGCACAGCCTCCTGAAAAATGCAAGGGCCAAATTGGAAAAACCGCGGAGTTTTTTTCGGCCGAAGCAAAACCGCCGCGCAAGGTCTGCGCGGCGATCGATCGCTTAATCCCCGAACTCCTCCTGCACATGCCGGACAAAGCGCATATCCACCAGCTCGTCGTAGGCGTAGTCGCCCTCGTACAGGCCCGAGGCGATGATCACCTCCATCAGCGTGTCCACCGCCGCCTGGCTGATCATGCCGTCCGGACTCCACAGCTGATCCTCGTAGGCCCGGTCAAGCGCCGCCTGCCGGCCTTCCTCCGACAGGGTGGAGAACTCCGTCTCCAGCACCCGCGCCGCCATGGCGTGATCCTCCTGCACAGCCCTCAGGGCCCGCATCAGCGCGCGGACAAACCGCAGGCAGGTGTCAGGATCGTTTGCGATGGTGGACTGCCTCACACCGATGACGGAGTAGGCGTAATCCCCCAGGTCGGGGAACTTCACGAAGGGCTCCGACCAGATGCCCGCCGTGACGCCCTCCATGATTTGCGGCTCGCCGCCGTTGCCGATGTCGCCCTGGCCGTGCTGCAGCATGGCGGTGACGGTGGAGGCGTCCGCGTTTTCCACCAGGGTCACGTCCCTGTCGGGATCAAGCCCCACCTGCCTGAGCAGGTAGCGGGTCAGCACATTGGGCGAGCCGCCGTAGCGTCCGGCCACAATGGTCTTGCCCCGGAGGAAGGCCGCCATGTCCTCGTCGGAGGAGGAGGCCGGCGCCAGCCCCGTCCGGGCGAAGAGGTACACGTTGGCCCGGTTGACGCAGTTGCAGATGGCGATGACCGGATCCCTGCTGCCCCGGTTGGCCAGGCAGTTGCTGTCCACGCCCCCGATGACGGCGAAGGCGTCGCCGGATACCACGGCGGTCACATGCGCGCCGCCGGTGGCCTGCACCACCTGTACCTCCAGCCCCTCCTGGGCGAAGTAGCCCTCATGCATGGCCACGTACAGCGGCAGATACCCGATGAGATGCACCGGCTCGGCCACGGTGAGCCTGCGCAGCGGGGGTTCGGCCTCCGAAAGGCCGGTCAGGGGGGAAAGCAGCAGCAGGGTCGACATCAGCAGGACAAGGATACGCTTCACGGGAATCAACCTCCTTGCGGGTCGGTGGGGGAGGAATCAGGAATGGGCGGAGGCGTCCTGCCCGTCGGACCAGCGGCGGCTGAGGAGCTTCTCCAGCCCCACCACCCCCAGGTACATCAGCACCGACAGCACGGACAGCACCACCACGCCCACCCAGACCAGCTTCAGGTCGAAGGTGGTGCCGGCGTAAACAATCATACGTCCCAGGCCCCTGTCTGATGCGATGAATTCGCCCACGATGGCCCCCGCCATGGACAGGGCGATGTTCACCCGCAATCCGGAGATCATCCAGGGCATGGCGGAGGGCACCACCAGGTGGAGGAACACCTGCAGACGTCTGGCGCCCAGGGAGTACAGGAGCGTGGTCAGCGCGGGATCCACAGCCTTCACGCCGCTCCAGGCGGAGATGGCCGCCGTCACCACCGTCATCAGGAAGGCCAGCACCACCTTGCTGGAAAAGCCGATGCCGAAGAGAATCACCAGCACCGGCGCCAGGGCCAGCTTGGGCAGGGCGTTGAGCACCACCAGCCAGGGCTCCGCCACCAGGGCCGTCCGCCGGGAAAACCAGAACAGAAGCCCCACCAGCGAGCCCGCTGCCGTTCCCAGCACGAAGCCCAGCAGCGTGGACATCCCCGTGTACAGGATGTCCCGGCCCAGATCGCCGGTGCGCCATTTGATCACGGCCGTGCGCACAATCTCCGTGGGGCTGGAGAAGAAGTACGCGTCCAGCCAGCCCAGCCGGGTTCCCGCCTCCCACAGGAGAATCAGCGCGATGAGCAGTCCCCATCGCCACAGGCGGATGATCCGCTTCTCCGGCGCGCGGGCTTCGCCCACGCCGGTGGCAGGCTCATTCAGCCGGGTCATGATCGCCCACCTCCTTCCACAACAGGGCCATGATGTCCGCCTTGCGGGCGGCGACGGCGGGATCGGCCAGCATGGCGGGGGTGCGGGGCCGGGGCAGCGGTACGGCGATGCGGTCCAGCACCCGGCCGGGCCGGGCCGTCAGCAGCAGAATCTCGTCGGATAGCAGCAGCGCCTCGTCCACGTCGTGGGTGACGAACAGGATGGTCTTGCGCATTTCCTGCCAGATGTCCGTCAGAAGCAGCTGCAGCTGAAGCCGCGTGATGGCATCCAGCGCGCCGAAGGGTTCGTCCAGCAGCAACACCTCCTTGCCGGTGAGCAGCGTGCGCAGCAGCGCCGCCCGCTGACGCATGCCGCCGGAAAGCTGGCTGGGCCGGCTCTGCTCAAAGCCGCTGAGCCCGCAGCGGCGGATCAGCGGCGCGGCCTGGGCGAGGGCATCCCGCCGGGATACGCCCCGCAGGGTCTGCCCGAGGGTGATGTTGTCCTCGATGGTGCGCCAGGGGAGGAGCAGATCCCGCTGGAGCATATAGCCTACCTGCCCGGGCCTGTTCACCACGGAAGCCTCGCCGATGGTCACGTCGCCGGATGTAGGGGTCAGGAGGCCGGCGATCAGGTTGAACAGCGTGGATTTGCCGCAGCCGCTGGGCCCGAGGATCGACAGGAACGCTCCCCGCCGCACCCCGAAGCTCACGTCCCGGATGGCCGTCACGCTGCCTGCGCCGCTCTGGAACGTCCGGGTGACGGCCTGCACGCGGAGGTAGGCAAGGTCGGGCATGCTACACTTCCTTTCCCGGCAGGTTCGTGAGGCTGCGACCTGCCGTCAATGACAGCTTATGCGGCCGCCCAAAAACGGGAACCACCAAGGGAACGCTGCAGAGGAAAAGGGTCAAGGAGCGATGCCCCTTGCCTTGGCAGCAGGGGCTGCGTTAGCCCCTGCGCAGGGATGTCGCGGCCGCCCAGGCGCAACACAAAGAAAAAACAAAAAAGGAACCGAGGAAGCCAGAGTTTCCAGGCAGGCGACGAAGTTCGCCGGCGTCGGAAACGGCAGGTTCCGCGGCTTGCAAAGGAACGCGCCACGCATGCGCGCATTCTTTCAAAAGTGGGATCATCGCCCCGCGAAAATGGGCCAGCATTCCGCAGTCCGCAAAGGAACGCGTCTCGCATGCGCGCATTCTTTCAAAAGTGAGATCATCGTCCCGCGAAAATGGGCCAGCTTCCGCAGTCCGCAAAGGAACGCGCCACGCATGCGCGCATCCCCTCAAAAGTGGGATCATCGCCCCGCGAAAACGGGCCAGCTTCCGCAGTCCGCAAAGGAACGCGCCACCCATTCGCGCATCCCATCAAAAGTGCGATCACCGTCCCGTGAAAAGCAGCCAGCATCCGCGCAGAAGTCCCCCCGTGTCGGAAACGCCAGCTTCCGCAGCCCGCAAAGGAACGCGTCTCGCATGCGCGCATTCCCTCAAAAGGGGGATCATCGCCCCGCGAAAATGGGCCAGCATTCCGCAGTCCGCAAAGGAACGCGTCACCCACTCGTGCATCCCCCCAAAGTGCGCTCATCGTCCCGTGAAAAGCAACCAGCATCCGCGCAGAAGTCCCCCTGTGTCGAAAACGGCAGGTTCCGCAGCCCGCAAAGGAACGCGTCTCGCATGCGCGCATCCCCTCAAAAGGGGGATCATCGCCCCGCGAAAACGGGCCAGCTTCCGCAGTCCGCAAAGGAACGCGCCACGCATGCGCGCATTCCCTCAAAAGGGGGATCATTGCCCCACGAAAACGGGCCAGCTTCCGCAGCCCGCAAAGGAACGCGCCACGCATGCGCGCATCCCCTCAAAAGGGGGATCATTGCCCCACGAAAACGGGCCAGCTTCCGCAGTCCGCAAAGGAACGCGCCACGCATGCGCGCATTCTTCCAAAAGTGAGATCACCGTCCCATGAAAAGCAGCCAGCATCCGCGCAGAAGTCCCCCGCGTCGGAAACGCCAGCTTCCGCAGTCTGCAAAGGAACGCGCCACCCACTCGCGCATCCCATCAAAAGTGCGCTCATTGTCCCATGAAAAGCAATCAGTATCCGCGCAGAAGTCCCCCGCGTCGGAAACGCCAGCTTCCGCAGTCTGCAAAGGAACGCGCCACCCACTCGCGCATCCCATCAAAAGTTCGCTCATTGTCCCATGAAAAGCAATCAGCATCCGCGCAGAAGTCCCCCCGCGTCGGAAACGCCAGCTTCCGCAGTCCGCAAAGGAACGCGCCACCCACTCACGCATCCCCCCAAAAAGTGGCAATCCTCCCCCAAAACCCCGCTTCCCCAAAAAACGAAAAGCGCCGGACGCGCTCCCCGAAAGGAGCCGTCCGGCGCTGTGCTGCATGGGATTACACGTTCCAGATTTCCCTGGCGTACTGGGTGATGGTGCGGTCGGAGGAGAACTTGCCCGCGCTGGCAACGTTCATCAGGCACTTGCGGGCGAAGGCGCGGCGGTCGCGGTAGTCGCGGTTGGCCTGGAGCTTGGCGTCCAGGTAGCTGCGGAAGTCCTTCAGCACGAAGTAGTGATCCGGCGCGTGCCAGCTGGCGCCGTCCAGAATGGCGGACTTCAGCTCCGCCAGCTTGCCGTCCTCATCGGGGAAGGTGCCGTCGGTCAGCGCGTCCAGCACCCGGCGGATCAGCGGATCGGCCTCGTACAGATCCCGGGGACGGTAGTGGCCCTTCAGGGCGTTCAGCTCATCCACCGTCGCGCCGAAGATGTAGTTGTTCTCCCGGCCCGCCTGCTCCACAATCTCCACGTTCGCGCCGTCGAAGGTGCCCAGGGTCACGGCGCCACTCAGCATCAGCTTCATGTTGCCGGTGCCGCTGGCCTCGGTGCCCGCGGGGGAAATCTGCTCGGACACGTCCGCCGCGGGGATGATCTTCTCGGCGTAGGAGCAGTTGTAGTTCTGCACAAAGACCACCTTCAGCCGGTCGCAGGTGGCCGGGTCGCTGTTGACCAGGGCGGCGATCATGTTGATCAGGTGGATGATGGCCTTGGCCCGGTCGTAGCCGGGAGCCGCCTTCGCGCCGAAGATGAACGCCGTGGGGGTGAAGTCCGTCAGCGTGCCGTCCTTGAGCTGGAAGTAGA
>JBJEYH010000061.1:0-1692 GCA_051886675.1 Aristaeellaceae bacterium | reverse complement strand
TGATGGGCGGCAAGGTTTCCCACGAGTACATGCTGCTCACCCCCGTGGGCGAGGATACCATCGTCCTGTGCCACGACTGCGACTACCGCGCCAACATGGAAGCCGCGCCCTGCATCGTCCACGGCGAGGCCGGCGAAACGGCCGACCTGCAGAAGGTTCCCACCCCCGGCGTCAAGACCATCGAGGAGCTGTGCGCCTTCCTGAGCATCCCCGCCACTGCCACCTGCAAGGCGGTGGTCTATCAGGAGAATCAGACCGACAGGTTTGTGGTGGTGTTCCTCCGCGGCGACCTGGACGTCAACGAGACGAAGCTGCGCAACTACCTCAGGACTGAGGTGCATGCGGGCGAAATCACCCCCGAAAGCGGCCTGTGCGCGGGCTTCATCGGCCCCAAGGGTCTGCCCGAGGGCGTGCGGGTGGTGTACGACGCGTCCCTGCAGGGCGTGAACTGGTTCGCCACCGGCGCCAACGAGGCCGATGCGCATTACACCGGCTTCAACATCCCCCGCGAGATGGGCGAGGTGGAATACGTCGACGTGGCCAAGGCCTATGACGGCGGCATCTGCCCCGTGTGCGGCAAGCCCAGCATCTACACCTCCCGCGGCATCGAGGTGGGCAACATCTTCCAGCTGGGCACCAAGTACACCGAGAGCATGGGCATGACCTACGTCGATCAGGACGGCTCGCTCAAGCACCCGATCATGGGCTGCTACGGCATCGGCGTGGGCCGTCTGGCCGCGTCCGTGTGCGAGGCGCATCACGATGATTACGGCCCCATCTGGCCCATCTCCATCGCGCCCTGGCACGTGCATCTGTGCTCCATGCGCGCCGATAACGAGGAAGTCGCCGCCATGTCCCAGCGGGTTCACGACGAGCTCACCGCCCGGGGCGTGGAGGTCATCTGGGATGACCGGCCCGTCAGCGCGGGCGTGATGTTCGCCGACGCCGATCTGTTCGGCGTGCCGATCCGTGTGATCGTCAGCCCCAAGGGCCTGAAGAACGGCACCATCGAGGTGTCCACCCGCGACAAGTCCATGCAGGAGCGTATCCCCGTGGACGAAGCCGTCGACTTCATCCACCGCCTCGTGGTGGACAAGCTGGCCGAGCTGGAGTGCCGCCTGTGACCGCGAGGGGGTTCACCCCTTCTCGCGCGATTGAGTTGTGTGCCCTTCGGTCATGCTGAACACGCGTGCGAGTGTCCTGCGGTTGCGCGGAGGCACGCGCACAGAGGGCGCGCCGCGATCGTGCCAGGCAAGGGGCATCCGCCCCCTTGCCCCCCTTTTGCCGTCATGGTTGACCCAACGGGTGCAGGAGCCATCTCCTGCACCCGTTGTTGTATGCGTACCCGCCGCATGGCCGGAGGAGCAGGAGTAGCCTCCGTCGGCCTCCGCAGGAGGTCGCCGCCTCCTGCCCCATGAAGGGAGCGCGCACCTCCGGGCGAAGCGGGGCGACCGCAGGGGAGCCCCGCCCGAGCTCGCGCCCCAAAAGAAGCTTCCCCAGCGGGGAAGGTGTCACGGCGTCAGCCGTGACGGAAGGGGAGAGCCCCGCAGGCTCCGCGTCACGGCGCGCCCGCATGCGCGCCGTGACCCCCGCAAGCCCGGCTCGCCCTCCGCGAGCCGGGCCTCCGCCCAATGCCAATCCCCCCCGAATGAGAGTCCAGAGAGCCGAAGGCTCTTTGGCGAGGGTCTGGGG
>JBJEYH010000060.1:0-1695 GCA_051886675.1 Aristaeellaceae bacterium | reverse complement strand
AAGAAGATCATCCGCGTGCGGGACATGGAGGTCAACCTGGTCAAGCGCACGGTGACCCTGGCCGGGCGCGAGGTGAAGCTGACGGCCAAGGAATTCGACCTTCTGCAGCTGTTCATGACCAACCGGGGCAAGGTTTTCAGCCGGGAGCAGATGCTGGAAACCGTCTGGAAGTACGACTACACCGGCGACGCCCGCACCGTGGACGTGCATATCCGCCGCCTGAGGGAAAAGATCGAGCGCAACACCTCCCAGCCGGAGTTCATCTTCACCAAGTGGGGAGTTGGTTACTATTTCACGGACAAGGACTAAGCGTCTGCCCTTTGCCAGCATCCGGTGGAAGATCCTGCTGGCCTTTCTGGTGATTGTGGGCGTATCCTTTGCCGTCATGGCCTCCTCCCTGACCAATGTTGTCAGCGATTATCTGTATGAGCAGCGCATCCGTGAGGACAGCCTATCCGTTGAGAAGCTGGCCGCGACGGCTGCGCCTCTTTTTGCGTCGGCCCGCACCTCCGCCCTGACCGAGACGCTCATTTCCGCCTCGGGCGAGATGGGCGGCAGGCTGCTGGTGGTGGACCGGGACGGCAAGGTGCAGGCCGACAGCTACGCCCAGCTGTGCGGCGTACGGCTGCAGCTGCCGGAGGTGCTGGCCATCCTGACCGGCGGGCAGACCGCCTCCTGGGGCATCCACGAGACGGACGACGACGCGCTGGAGGGGGAAAGCGGACAGTACGTGGCCATTGTCAGCGCGGCGCTGACCGGCGAGGGGCAGATCCTGGGCGTGCTGGTATTCGTCAGCCCCGTGCAGGAGATGATGGAGAGCCTCAGCCAGGTGCAGCGGCAGCTGATCTCGGTGTTCCTGGCGGTGGCCGTGGCCGCGCTGACCGTGGCGCTGATTTTCTCCCAGGTGATCACCCGGCCCATTTCCGCGCTGACCGCCTCCATCCGCAAGATGGCCAAGGGCGATCTGTCCGTGCGCGTGAAGGAGCGGGGCTCGGGCGAATTGCGCGAGCTGGCGGAAAGCTACAACGCCATGGCCCAGCAGCTGGAGAGCATCGACCAGTCCCGCAGCCAGTTTGTCTCCAACGCCTCCCATGAATTGAAAACCCCCCTGGCCACCATGAAGATCCTCCTGGAAACGCTGATCTACCAGCCGGAAATGCCCTCGGAGCTGCGGGGCGAGTTCATGCAGGACATGAATCACGAGATCGACCGGCTGACCAGCATCATCACCGATCTGCTGACCCTCACCCAGAGCGACAGCCATACCCTCTCCATGCACGTGGAGAGCGTGGACTTCTCCGCCCTGACCGAGGAAACCCTGCGCCTGCTGCAGCCCACCGCCGAGCAGCGGGAGCAGCAGCTGCTCAGCCGCATCGCGCCCGGCTGCATCCTGCAGGCCGACCGCTCCAAGCTCAGCCAGATCGTCTACAACCTGACCGAGAACGCCCTCAAGTACACCCCCGACGGCGGCTGCATCGCCGTCTCGCTGATGGCCGGCGGGGGCGAGGCCATCCTCACCGTGGAGGACAACGGCGTGGGCATCCCCAAGGAGGATCAGGCCCACATCTTCGACCGCTTCTACCGGGTGGACAAGGCCCGCTCCCGGGAAACCGGCGGCACAGGTCTGGGGCTGTCCATCGTGCGGCAGATGGTGACGCTCCACGGCGGCGTGATCTCCGTGGAGAGCCAGCCCGG
>JBJEYH010000059.1:0-1700 GCA_051886675.1 Aristaeellaceae bacterium | reverse complement strand
TGTACGCCATCCTGCAGCGCCACGGCATCGAGACGGCCCAGGCCATCCATGAGATCTCCCTGAGCTACGCCACCGCCGCCCAGGCCAAGCAGCTGGAGGTCAGCGCGGGGGATGCGCTTCTGCAGCTGCGGGAGGTCATCTACGATCAGCATCAGCGGCCGCTGCACACCTCCCGCCAGTTCATCCGTGCGGACCGTTTCACCTTCCGCATCTGAATCAGATTTTATGAGGGCCGGGCGCGCGTCCGGCTCTGACGGAAAGAGGTTTTCGTTTGAGCAAGTTTGCATTGTTTGTGGATCTGGAAAACTGCGGCGCGAAGGTCGCCACCCTCAACAGCATTCTGGAGAAGGTCAAGATCCGCGGCGATATTCTCCTGGGGAAGGTCTACGGCTACACCGACCGCTTCTCCGACCTGAAGGAGGTGCTGCTGAGCAACACCTTCACCGTGGTGCCCTCCCTGCGCTACGGCATCGCCCAGAAGAACAACGCCGATATTCTCCTGGTCATCGACGCGCTGGAGGTGGCCTACACCAATCCGCTGATCGACTCGTTCTGCATCGTGTCGGGCGACAGCGACTATACGCCCCTGGTGGGCCGGCTCAAGGCCATGGGCAAGTTTGTCCTGGGCATCAGCCGGAGCGAGGCTGCCAGCACCATCTTCATCAACGCCTGCAACGAGTTCCAGTTCCTGGAGAGCGTGGGCGGACGCACTGCCGCCGCCACCCCCAAGAAGCAGAAGACCGGCGGCCCCGCCACCGAGGAAATGATGGACGAGGCCGAGCTGAACAAGCTGCTCTGCTCGGTGCTGGAGGAGTCCAGCAACCGCGAGGAGCTCTACGCCAGCGAGCTGAAGGGGATTCTCCTCCGCCTGCGTCCGGACTTCAACGAGAAGGCCTACGGCTGCGCCACGTTCTACAAGCTGCTGCTGAAGCTGTCCGCCCGCTTCGGCGACCTGCATGTGAAGAATGACAACTTCAACGTCATGGTCAGCATGAACAGCAGCGAGAGCGGCGAGTCCGTGCCCCAGCTGACGCGGGACAACTGGCGTGAGGCCTTCGCCGCGCAGATCCGCGCCTACAAGGACGGCGGCTTCGACCGGGTGAACCCCTCCATCCTCAAGGCGGACATCATCACCGCCTACCCGGACTTCAACGAGCGGGCCATCGGCTTCAAGCGCTTCTCCGACGTGATGAAGCAGCTGGAGAAGGATGGCCTGGTGGTGGTGGAAATGGACGAGCAGGGCACGATGCTGATCCAGCTGCTCTGAGACCATGCGGGCCGGTATGCCCGTGAATACGAAAGAGGCGATTGAACCATGGAGAAGGTTTTTGACCGGGAGCAGGGCCTTGCCGCCCTGACGAAGTACAATCACGAGTCCTTCCATCTGCTCCACGCGCTGACGGTGGAGAAGGTGATGCGCTGGTTCGCCGAGGATCAGGGCTACGGGGACGAGGCGGATTTCTGGGGCCTGGTGGGCCTGGTGCACGACATCGACTTCGAGCAGTGGCCGGAGCAGCACTGCGTCAAGTGCGTGGAGCTGCTTCAGGAAGCCGGCGCGGACGAGCGGCTGATCCACGCGGTATGCAGCCACGGCTACGGCCTGTGCAGCCAGATTGCGCCCGAGCATCCCATGGAGAAGATCCTTTTCGCGGCGGACGAGCTGACCGGCCTGATCGGCGCGGCGGCGAAGATGCGCCCGT
>JBJEYH010000058.1:0-32030 GCA_051886675.1 Aristaeellaceae bacterium | reverse complement strand
CAAAGGGTGCGCCGCGACGCGGTCGTGGAGGCCCCAAGGGGGGCATTGCCCCCCCTGGACCCCCCGACTCGGGGCTGCCTGCACCCGGTGGGCAGTGCCCACACCCAGCTCGCGATTGAGTTGCACGCCTTCGGTCACGCTGAACACGCGTGGGAGTGTCGTGCGGTTGCGCGTGGCACGGCGCGCGACAGGCGCGCCGCGCTTGCGGGGGTCACGGCGCACAAAGGGTGCGCCGCGACGCGGTCGTGGAGGCCCCAAGGGGGGCATTGCCCCCCCCTGGACCCCCTGACTCGGGGCTGCCTGCCCCGAACCCCGGGGAGCGGGCCTGCAGCATGCTCCTGTACCCGCCGCATGGCCGGAGGAGCAGGAGTAGCCTCCGTCGGCCTCCGCAGGAGGTCGCCGCCTCCTGCCCCATGAAGGGGACGCGCACCCATGGGCGAAGCGGGGCGACCGCAGGGGAACCCCGCCCGAGCTCGCGCAACCAAAGCAGCTTCCCCAGCGGGGAAGGTGTCACGGCTATGCCGTGACGGAAGGGGAGAGCCTCGCAGGCTCCGCGTCGCGGCGCGCCCGCATGCGCGCCGTGACCCCCGCAAGCCCGGCTCGCCCTCCGCGAGCCGGGCCTCCGCCCAATGAAGATCCCCCCCGAATGGGAGTCCAGAGGGCCAAGCGGCCCTCTGGCGAGGGTCTGGGGCGAGGAGCCCCAGCGTCCCCCACCCCCACCACTTGCCAAGCCCCCCGAACCCTGCTACAATAAACACACCACCAGCAGAAAAGAGGTACCCCGATGCAGAGAAACGACATTTGTACCATGACGGCGGATAACCTGGGCGCGGAGATGGAGGGCGTGTGCCGGCATGAGGGCATGGCGGTGTTCGTGCCGGGAATGCTGCCGGGGGAAACGTGCCGGGTCAGGATCGTCAAGGTGCAGAGCAGGTTTGCCTTCGGGCGGATGGAGAGCCAGCCGGAAAAGGCTTCCCCCGTCCGGCGGGAGAAGGACTGCCCTGTGTATCCCCGGTGCGGGGGCTGCACGTGCAGGCACATGACCTATCAGGCCACGCTGGATGCCAAGCGGCAGCAGGTACAGGACTGCTTCCGGCGCATCGCGCATATTGACGCGGAGGTTCTGCCCGTCATCGGCATGGACGATCCCTCCCATTACCGGAACAAGACCGCGCTGCCCATCGGCGGCACGGCCGAGGATCCCCGGGCGGGATTCTTCGCCCCGAGGAGTCACGCACTGATTCCCATCGACGACTGCCCCAACGCCATGGCCCCCGCCAACCGGCTGACCCGGGCCTTCCTCGGCTGGATGCGCGATAACCGCGTCGCGCCCTATCAGGAGGAAAGCCATACCGGGCTGGTGCGGCATCTGGTTATCCGGGTGAACAGGCAGGGTCAGGCCATGGTCACCGTGGTGGTCAACGGCCGCCAGCTGCCCCGGGAAAGGGAGCTGGCCGAACGGCTGATGCAGAACGGGGCCGTCAGCGTCATCCTGAACGAGAACCGGGAGAAAACCAACGTGATCCTGGGCCGGAGCTACCGCACCATCGCGGGGCCGGACACGCTGAGCGATACCCTGTGCGGGCTGCAGTTCGAGCTGTCGCCGGCGGCGTTCTTCCAGGTGAATCCGGTGCAGACCGAGAAGCTCTACCGGACAGCCCTGGACTTCGCGCAGCTGCGCCCGGAGGATACCCTGTGCGACGTGTACTGCGGCGCGGGAACCATCACGCTGATGATGGCCCGGCACTGCCGCACAGCCCTGGGCATCGAGATCGTGCCCCAGGCCATCGACAACGCCATCGACAACGCCCGGCGCAACGGGGTGGGCAATGCGGAATTCCGCGTGGGCGCGGCGGAGGACGTCCTGCCCCGGCTGGTGGCGGAAGGACTTCGGCCGGACGTGATCGTGGTGGATCCGCCGCGCAAGGGCCTGGAGTCCGCGGTCATCGACGCCATGGCCAAGGCAGGCCCCCGGCGCATCGTGTACGTGAGCTGCAACGTGGCCACCCAGGCCCGCGACGCCGCGCTGCTCCAGGCGGCGGGGTATCGGCTGGAAAAGGTGCAGCCGGTGGATATGTTCTGCTGGACCAGCGGCGTGGAATCCGTCGCCGCCTTCTCCCGGGAGTGATCCGGCATCCGCCTGACCGGTCGGCATTGCTTTCATGATGAACAATCGCATTCCACGCAAAAGCGGCCCTGCTCCGGCTGATTACCGAAGCAGAGCCGCTTTCCTTGATGCTGTTCCGCGGAAGCCTGTGATCGTCCGTCAGCGCAGAGACTCTGCGGCCGGCGCATCGGCTTCCTCCTCCGTGATCCGGCGGTTGCCGGAGACAGCCTGCGTATCCGCGGGCAGGAAGGGCGCGCAGGCGCAGTCCACAAAGCCGTCGCCTTACACCCTGCCCGCTGCGCCGCCGCTGTCAGATACATGATCCACGATGAGCCGGCCGGACACGCGGCAGCGTTCAATCACGGAATTATCGCTGTATCCTGCAGGCAGACCGGCATGCTCCTTATCAGCGGCAATCCGCATGGAATCCTGACGCTGCGGATCCGCGCCCCGGAGGCTTCGCCGAACAGGCCGCCGGCGGTAAGCAGGGGGGCCGTGTATTCCGCCGCGGGGCAGAAGAGAACCATCTGCTCCACCGTGCTGCCGAAGCTGACCACGCACACGTCGGCGCAGCCGTAGGCCTTGGAATCGGATTGGAGGGTCTCGCCGAACACGCGCAGCCCCTCGTTCAGCTCGCTGATGGCCTCGCCGCTCATGGAGCCGGACACGTCCGCCAGCAGGACGCAGGCGATGTGCTTCTCGCCGAAGTTCATGATGCTGTACCTGCTTGTACCTGCTTTCCGTTACGCTCGGGAGCCGCGGAGGGTTGCTTCTTCCTGCTGCCGCGGATCAGGGTGAAGACCACGGACGCGCCCCACAGCATCAGGGAGCGCATGATGTCCTGTCCCATGGCGTCGATGAAGGCGCTGTTCTGCTGGATCAGGTGCGCGGCCTCCGACATGCGCACGCCCCACTGCTGCGCGCAGTGGAAGGAGTAGCCGATGGCCGTTTCCAGGATGATCATCAGCAGGGAGACGGGAATGCCGATCCAGATCGCCTTTTTCGAGGACACATCGCCCGCACCCGAGAACTTCTGATAGCCGTAGATCGCCAGGAAACAGGTGATGATGCCCGCGATGGCGGCCACAATGCCGATGTTGATCAGGATCGCCTGAACCACCGCGCCGCCCATGGCGAAAAGGCATGCGTCCAGGAAGCCCTTGCCCACGTTCTCCGCCGCCGGGCTGGCAGAGGGGGAGGGCTGTGCGGGAGGCGTGGCGCTGCGGGAGGGCTGCGGGGCGGGGTGCTGCTTCGCGCGGGCTGCGGGGCAGGCTGTGCAGGCGGGGTGCTGCTTCGCGCGGGCTGCGGGGCGGGCTGCACGGGTGGGGTGCTGCTTCGCACGGGCTGCGGGGCAGGCTGCACGGGCGGGGTGCTGCTTCGCACGGGCTGCGCAGCGGGCTTGGCGGAGCCTGCCGGCGCGCTGCCGCCGAGGGGCGCGCCGCAGTAGGAACAGCTGGTGATCAGGTCCGAATAGGCCCTTCCGCATTGACTGCATTTTTTTCATGGGTATTCCTCCTTCATCGGCAATACTGCCGGATCATTCGTTTTCCGGATCCCTCTGGTCGGTGACGCCTGCGCTGGGCTGTTCCGTCGGCACCGGTGTGGGTGTCGGCTCCGGACTGCGACGGAGGGCCTCCAGCTCGCGTTCCGCGCTATCCGCCCGGAGCTGTGCGTCCAGGGCTGTCTGTTCCAGCGCGGCGCACCGCGTCTGCAGCCCGCCATTGTCCACGGAGAGCGCGCTGTATTGCCCGGAGAGGTCATTGTATGACGCCGCCTGCCGTCGCAGCTGGCAGCGACTGACCACCAGCGCGCCAGGCAGCAGCACGCTCACCAGCGCCAGAACCGCCATGGCGATTCTTTGTCGGATGATCATTTTTCCCGCCCCATCATCCCCGGGGCTTCCGGGAAAAAGGGGGCGTCCTCCCCGGGATCGGCGGGTTCTTCCGGAGGAAGCGCCGCCTGCGCTTCGTTCGGCAGCACCGGATGCCGCACCGGCTGGCCGGCATCCTGCGCCGCCCGGTGATTCAGCGCGCGCCGCCTGGCGTTCATGCTCTCCTGCGCGATGGTGTTCCTGATCTCCGGATTGAAGTCCGGCTGTCCGGCGTTGGCCATCCGCGCCGGGGATACCGCCGCCACCAGCGTCAGGCCGTCGGTGACCCGCTGCGTGTATTCCTCCGGCTGCATGAAGTCCAGATACTGCACCATGACCGCCCCGGCAGCGCCGTCGCCGGGGTCTGCTAGACGCTTCATGGCGTCCTCCATGAAGGCGTAGCAGATGCCGCTGCAGTAGCTGATGCCGAAGGAATCCGGGTGGCTCTGCACGAAGGCGTCCAGCACGCCGTCGGTCGCCATGACGAAGCCGGACACCTCCGGCACCAGTCAGAAGCTCCATGCCTTCCCGCCGCTTTGCAGCGGATAGACGCTGCTGGCTTCCTCGCCCTTCATGCGGCGGGTCGCCATTTCCACAGTGCCGTCGGTCAGCTGAGGAGCGTCTTTGAGGCGCTCCCGGACAATCCCGATGCTGAACCGGAGCTTCGCGTGTTCCGCGCGGCGTATCTGCTGACGGTGATGACGCTGTATGCGGCAGGCATGGCCATGGGGGATTCGGCCATGGCCGGGCTTCGGAGCGACGCGCTGGGCATGGACGCCCTGTGGGCGCTGCGCCGGCGGAAGCAGGGCAGCCGGGAGGTGCGGATCCTGACGGCCTGCTCCGGCCTTCTGCAGGACACCTCCCTGTCCAAGGATCGCTTTTTCGGACGGGATGCGGGATCTGGCGGGCTCCGGGAGGAAGTGCCTGATCTCCGGCATCGGCGGCATCGGCAAGACGGAGCTGCTGCGCCAGCTGGTTCGCCGCTGCCCCGAGGAGCGGCTGGTGGACAAGCTGGCCATCATTTTCTGCCGCGCGAGTCTGGCGGAAAGCATGGCCTATGCGTTTCCTGACCTGATGATGCTGAGGCAGGACGATGCGCTGCACAGCGCGCTGTACCGCTTGACGCGCGAGGCCCGGGACGGGACGCTGCTGCTGCTCATCGACGACGTGACCAACGGCGCGGATGCAGACGCCGGCTTGCTTTCCCTTGGGGAGCTGCCCTGCACGGTGATGGCGATCTCCCGGCTGCCGGCGCTGGCGGGCTTCGAGCCGTATCCGCTGGGCGCGCCGGGCCCCGACGCCTGCGCGCTGATCTTCCGGGACAACTACGGCAGTCCCCTGTCCGTTGCGGAGCGGGGGGAGCTTTCGCAGCTTCTGTCCCGTCCGGATTTCTGCCATCCGCTGACCCTGAGGCTGATGGCCGGGGCCGCCGGAAGCAAGGACTGGACGGTGACCGCGCTGCGCGAGAGCCTGCTGCGCGATAAGACGCTGACCTTTGTGGAGGACGGACAGCAGGTCCGGATCGAGCAGGTGCTCACCCGGCTGTATCCCGCCAGCCGGATTCCCAGGGGCTGCGAGACGCTGATCCAGCTGTTCACCCTGCTGCCCCGGGACAGCTATCCGGCGGACACGCTGCTGGAGGATTGCCCGCAGCTGTTCCCCGATCGCGGCGAGCTTGAAAGGAACCTGTCCCTGTCGGTGCGGCAGGGCTGGCTGGAGCAGGACGAAACCGGCTGCTCCATGCATCCGCTGATTGCCCAGTGCCTGCGCCGCAAGACCCTGCCGGAGGCCTTTCTGGCGGCCTTCCTGTTACCGCTGCTTCCGCGGCTGTCCTGTATAGAAGCAGAGCTCTCAGCTGCAATACTGCGGGCCGCTTCCATCATCACATACAGCCTGCAGCTCCTGACGGGCCCCATCAGCGTCGCCCTGCTGATCGATCTGATCGATGCAATGGCTACGCCAAGGCCTTTCCGGTCACAGCAGGAGCAATACTGTCAGCGGCTGGAGCAGCTGATGCGGCACTGCCCGGACAGGGACAGTCATGTGGACATTGAGCGGCTCGCATTGCTGTGTGAATGGCATATGGCCGAGGAGGATACAGTACATGCCGTCTTTGAAAAGCAGCGGCAGGCGCGTACTGTCCCGCTCGACAGCGATCCTGGCTTCTGCGATGCTGCCTGTTTCCAGTTCGCCTTCAAAAAAACGGCATTGGCGGAGCAGCTGGCCCAGGCGGTTCCGGCGGAGGAGGATGCTCATGCCGAGAGTAAAGCGAGGGCTTATATCAACCTGATACACTGTGCTTATTTTTCCGGGAACGCTGAAGAGGCCCTTCGCCCTGCCAACCCCCTCCATCCTGAAAAAAAGCCCCTTCCCCGATAGTACAGGGAAGGGTTCGCATGCGCCGCGCGCGTCAAGCGGGGTCGCTGGCCAGGAGGAAGAAGTCGAAGTCGGCCGGAAGGCGCGCGGCGGTCAGATCCTGACAGCACAGGCACGCCATGGCGCCGGTGAACCAGCCCTCCTGACAGGCCTCGTCGGAAAGGAACGACGCATCCACCTCGCCGGGCAGGGGATGCCACAGGCCTCACCCCCTTCGCCCTGCCAACCCCCTCCATCCTGAAAAAAAGCCCCTTCCCCGATAGCACAGGGAAGGGGTCGCATGCGCCGCGCGCGTCAAGCGGGGTCGCTGGCCAGGAGAAAGAAGTCGAAGTCGGCGGGAAGGCGCGCGGCGGTCAGATCCTGACAGCACAGGCACGCCATGGTGCCGGTGAACCAGCCTTCCTGACAGGCCTCGTCGGAAAGGAACGACGCATCCACCTCGCCGGGCAGGGGATGCCACAGGCCTTCGGCCTCCCAGGCGAAGGAAGCCATGCCCTCCCGCAGCGTGACGCACAGTCCCACAGGGCCCTCCGGCGGCAGCGGGATGTAGCCGTAGGGGCTGGTGTAGCGCTTGTTTTCCGCCTGCAGCAGCGTCACGACGCGGCCCAGCTCCTCATCGTGGGTCACGTGGAGGTAGAGGTAGTTGTCGTAGTCGTAGTACAGCGCCAGACCGGCCATCTGCTTGAAGCAGCCGGGCTGGAAGTCCACGCGGGTTTCCATGACCGCGCTCAGCTCGGTCAGCCGCCGGGCGATCAGGCTCTGGCGGAACCGGGAGGCCAGCCCGTCCCCGCCATAGAGCCGCAGCCAGCCGGGCCGGGCCGTCAGGGACAGCTCGCGCGCCGTCAGCGGCAGGCGCAGCGTCTGATAGCGCAGGGGCAGCTCCGGCGTGTCGAAGTCGTCGCGCTCGGGCTCCGGCGGCCAGGGGCAGGGGGGAAGGTCGGGGTCGGGCAGGCACAGATCCGGCAGATTTGTCCCGTTGGCCAGCCGCAGCCAGCCGTCCTCCGACCAGACCACCCTCTGGATGGCAGTTTCCCGCCCCAGCATGTAGCGACGGCAGCCCGGGAAGCGGGGCGCGTCCGGCGGATTACGGCGCTCCAGCGGACGGCCGCACAGGTGCACCATGTACCATTCGCCCTGCTGCGTTTCCACCAGGTCGCCGTGGCCCGCCTTCTGAAGAGGAAAATCCGGCACGGGGCGGGTGGTCAGCATGGAGTAGGCTTCATGGGGCTGGGTACGGTTGCCGAAATCCGGCCGGTCCATCTCGTAGGGGCCGAAGACGTGCCGGGAACGCAGCATGGTCTGGCCGTGGCCCTCGCCGGTGCCGGTGTCGGCGCAGAAAAGGTAGTACCAGCCGTCGCGCTTGAAAATGTGCGGCCCCTCCAGGAAGATGTCCTTCGCCTGATAGATTTCGTGGGGCTCGCCGGTCATGCGGCGGGCGAGGGGATCGTATTCCTGCACGATCAGCCGTCCGGCGTACTTCTTGGGCACCCGGTGATCCGTCACCATGCAGACCATGTACTTGCGGCCGTCGTCGTCGTGGAACAGGGACGGGTCGAACCCGAAGGAGGACAGCTCCGCCGGCTCCGACCAGGGGCCCATGATGTCCGGCGCGGTGACCACGTAGTTGTGGGTATCGTACATGTTGCAGTAGAAGGACGTCACCACGGTGTACACCAGGTAGAAGGTCCCCTTGTCCCAGGTCAGGCAGGGGGCCCAGATGCCCTGGGAAGCGCCCACGCCCCGCAGATCCAGCTGGCTGAGCCGGTCGAGGGGCCGGGTCAGGAGCCGCCAGTGCATCAGATCCCGGGAATGATGGATCTGCACGCCGGGGAACCACTCGAAGGTGGAGGTGGCGACGTAGTAGTCCCCGCCCACGCGGACGATGGACGGATCGGGGTTGAAGCCCCGCAGGATGGGATTGCGGATCATGGGTTGGCCTCCTTCGGGAAGAACGCCGCGCTGTGCGGGGGGAGCAGGCCGTCCGTCGCGGGCTGCTGGGCGACGGGCGCGCCGGAAAACGGCAGACGAACCGGCGTGGAGCGATGATTGACCGCCACCGTGCCGCCCTCGAAGACGGCGCACTCCACGTCCCGCAGGGCGACGGGCGCGTCGGGGGCGGTGTGGCGCAGGAGGATCTCCCTGAGGGGATTGCGCGCCATCAGCGGGAAGGGATACAGGGCGTTGTTGCGCTGGCTGAGGGGCACGTGGGGAGCGGTGCGGGCGGCGACCTGGTAGCCCGGCATGAAGCCGAAGCTGTACACCCAGCCCTCGCCGAAGCGATTGCGGCTGATGCAGCCGGCGCCGTCCTCCCGCCAGAGGGCCAGGGGCTCGCCGGGGTAGCTGACGAAGGGCCCGCCCAGCAGGAGTCCGCCCTCGTCCCCGAAGGTGTAGCAGGCGGACGCGGTGGGCGCGCCATGCAGGCCGAAGGCCAGCTCCGCGGCCTCGCCGTGCATGCCGTGAATGATCACGCCGCCCCGCCGGACGTAGGCGCGCAGGGCATCCTCCAGGGCGGGATCGCGCCGGGCGTGATAGCAGTCGTCCGCGGGAATCAGCAGCGCGTCATAGCCGGAAAGCCCGGCCAGCACGTCCGGGGCTTCCACCACGTCGGGGGCGAAGCCCATGTCGCACAGGAAGCGGTACATCCCCAGGGTATCGTTGCGGCGGGCGTCCGCGCCGGAAACCCGCAGGGGCTCCAGCAGCGCCATGGCCGTGGGGTACAGGATGGCCACGCGGCTCTGACGGCGCTTCCCCAGGCGGGGGATGACATCCTTCGCCCAGGCGTTGCCCCGGCTGAGGGAATCGGTGAAGCCCTCGTCCATGCGGTGGAGGAGTCCGCCGTCGTCCATGCCGCACATGCCGTAGGCCGATACCCCCGACGCGCCGCTGGCCACGATGCTCCCCAGGATTTCCTCCGGCGTGAGGAAGCGGTAGACGTCATTGTACAGGAAGCGTCCCCAGTACACGCCCCCCAGGAAGGGCCGCCCCGGATTCAGGCTGCGGATGTGCGCGTGCTGGCAGGACACCACATAGGCGTCCGGATCGCCGTCGATGGTGACGGGCACGGTGTAGTAGTGGGCCATGTCCACAAAGGGGGCGATGGCCCGCATGTCGATGCCCCGCATGGCGGTGTCCCACAATTCGCACAACCCGATGTCCGACTTGCGGGAGGTGTCGATGTTGAGCATGTGGCTCCACTGGGCCAGGTTGGGCATCAGGTACAGGGCGGGGTCGACGCCGTGAAGCCTCTCCCGCATGGCGGCGAAGTAAGCCGTCAGCTCCTCGGAAAGCCAGGTCATGTTGTCCGCCCACATCACGAAGGCCGGGGCGTTCGAGCGCAGATCGGCCTCGGTGTAGCAGCTGCCCTCGCCGAAGCGCAGGGTGTACCAGTACGCCTTTGGGGGAATGGCGTCGAACCCGGCAAAGTGCGTGCCATAGGCCGCATTGAAGGCCTCGATGTCCCCGTAGCGGCGGCGGAGCCAACGCCGGTAGCGCTCCTGCCCCTCCCCGTCGAAGCTGGGGGCCGCGATGGGATCCCACATGCTGCACATGGGCAGGCGGCCCTCGCCATGCAGGGTGATTTCCGCGTGGCCCTCCCGGTACAATGTCATCAGGCCGGCCACGTGGGCGGTCTGCGCATCCTTTGCCCTGTCGGACCAGTACTTGTACCAGCGGCCGTCGCTTCCGTCGGGCAGGGTGACGGATTCGCCGTACACCGGCGGGCTGAAGCGGATGCTGGGATAGAGATTGTCGCCGTTGAGGTACAGGGACAGGAACAGATGCGCCAGTCCCTCCCGGGCGGCGGCGGCCATCATGAATTCCTGCTGGGCCACGTAGGGACTGGCCTCGTCCCCGGCATAGCGGGCCTGGAAATCCTCCCAGGCCTTGCTGTCCAGCAGCACGGCGTTGAAGCCCATGCGGCGGATGCGCGCCATGGCGTCCTCCACAAAGGCGCGGTCGTCGTAGGCGGGACGGTAGAAGTTCCCGAACCACAGGGTCATCAGCGGCTCGGACAGAGGATGGGTCATGCGGTCAACACCTCATCTTGCCTGTTGCAGGCACGGTATTTCACAGGGTTGGGGTTCGGGGGGGCGCTTACCAGAACAGGAAGTTGTCCCCCCGCAGCTTCAGGATGGCCTCGATGAAGTAGAAGTCCGCGTAGTTCATGGCGATGTGATGGTTGTGGCCCGTGCCGTGGTAGGAGCCGGTGCATTTGTTGAGGATCGCGGGGAAGTCGTCGCTCCAGTCGGCGGCGTCGCTGTCCAGGGCGCGCAGGATGTTCACCGCGGCCTGGAAGTACCGCCCGGCCTCGGGGATGTCCAGCTTTGCCAGCTCCAGCAGACCGCAGGCCGCCACCGCGCCGGCGCAGGCGTCCTTGAGGGGATCACCGTCGGGCTGGCGGAAGTCGCAGCGGGGCACCCAGTCGTCCTGCACCTGGCTGATGAAGTAGTCCGCCACCTTCCGGGCGGTGTCCAGGTAATCCTGCCTGCCGGTGTGCAGATGGCTCAGGGTGAAGCCGTACAGCGCCCAGCTCTGCCCGCGGCTCCAGGAGGAGCCCGGCGCGTAGCCCTGTCCGGCGGGGACGTCCTCCACGGCCATGGTGTCGGGGTTGAAGACGACGATGTGGTTGCAGCTGCCGTCCTCCCGGACGAAGTGCTTCATGGCGGTATCGGCGTGGGCCATGGCGATCATGCGGAAACGGGGATCGCCGGTGTGATCACTGGCCCAGTAGAGCAGGTTCAGGTTCATCATGCAGTCGATGATGGCCCAGCCGGTGCAGTCATCGTTCCAGGCGCGGATGAAGCCCAGGGGATTGAACCGCCCCGCCAGCAGATTGGCGGCATGCATGGTGCGGCGGCGGCTCAGGTCATTGCCGGTGATGCGGTAGGAGGCCCCCGAGGAAATCAGCCACATGAACCCCACGTCGTGATGCAGCCGGTCGAAGGAGCGGAAGCCCTCGTCCAGCATGTCTTCGGCGCGCTGGGCCTCGGCGCGGTACATCTCCTCGCCGGTGAGGCGGTACATCTCCCACATTTCCCCCGGCCAGAAGCCGTTGGTCCACCAGCAGATGCCGTCGAAGGGCCCGGGCGCCCACCGGCCGTCCTGCACGGTGTAGGGGATAAAGTCCAGCCCCCGCGCCTTTTCCAGGGCGATGGGCATCTTGTGCCGGAGCTTCTCGGCGACGCCGCGGGTGAAATCCCCGCAGGACAGGCGCAGATCATCAAACGTCATGGCGAATCATCCTCCCGTATGCTGCATGAAATACCCCCCATTGGACCCGGGGGACCAATGGGGGGCGATGGGTTTGTCGTGATGGGATATCAGGCGGAGGGGTTACTCCTGAGAGGCCAGGTATTCGGTCAGCTGGGCGACCATGGCGTCGACCACCTGCTGGCCGCCGTTGGCCATGGCGGATTCCACGTTGGCCTTGAGCATGTCGGTCACGGTGTCATAGGACACGCCGTTGCCGTCCACAGCGATGCCGTGGAGCTTGACGATGGCGGTCAGATCGGTGACGGCCTTGCACTGGGCGATGGCGGTGGACAGGTCGATGTCAGAGGTGTTGAAGTTGAAGCCCAGCACCGGGTAGGACACGAAGGCATCCTCGGAGTACTCCCAGGAACGATAGGTCAGCAGATCGCCGGTGTAGGCCTGGGAGATCAGCGCGTAGACGGGGTTCCAGGAGAAGCCGTAGCCGCCCAGCTTGGCGGAGTAGGAGGTCAGGGGCTTGTAGGTGCGGTTCTCGCCGTACTCGAAGTCCACGCCTTCCAGGCCCAGCTGGATCAGGTCATGATCCTCCTGGGAGCCGAACATCCAGTTGAGGAAGTCCATGGTGGCGTCGATGTTCTTGGAGGTGGCGGGCACGGCCCAGCCGTTGTTGCCGGCGCGGTTGGTGGGGATGATGTGATCCTCCATGGCGGCAACCTCGGGCACATACAGGAAGTAGCCCATGTTGTCAAAGCCGATGCCATACTCGTTGGAGGAGGCGATCACAGACTCCACGTCGTCCAGGGTGCCGATGAAGGACGCGGACAGGCCGGAGTAGAAGGGGGTGGAGGCGTCGGTGCTGGACATGGAGTCGGGATCGATGTAGCCCTTCTGCTGCCAGGTCTGGAAGGTGTCATAGCGCTTGGCGGCAAAGTCATAGTTCCAGCCCTCGGGGAAGTCCTTGAAGGCCTCGTCGCCGGCGCCCTCAACGGCGTAGGAGACGATCTTGCCGTCCTGGATGTAGAACCACACGCTCAGGCCGCCGGAGGACCACATCTGCAGGCCCGCCTGGGCAGAGCCGGGATAGGCTTCGCCGCGCAGGGTCATCAGCTGGAAGAAGCCGCGGGCGGAGGTGCAGGAGTAGCCGATGTAGCCGTTGTCGATGGCAGCCTGCCAGTACTGCTCCAGCTTCTCATAGGAGTCGATCTTGCCCACGCCCCACTCGTCGGCCCAGTCCTGGCGGTACCAGATCACGGGCAGGCCGTTGCCGTAGGTCTCGAACAGGGGGATGTAGCACATCTTGCCGAACCAGGTGTTGGCCTTCATGGTGTCCTCGGTGAAGGCGGCGGCCAGGCCGGGATACTCCTCGGGGTTGTTGAAGTAGGCGCTCAGGTCGGCGTAGTAGCCCTCAGCGGCCAGGGTCTTGAGGTGGATCCAGCTGGCGTCGAAGACCAGATCCCAGTCGCCGCCGGAGGTGATTTCCAGGTTCAGCTTTTCCTTGTAGTCGGAATGCTCGACCCAGTTGATGTCCAGCTCCACGTTGATGGTGTCGCGGGTACGGTTGAGGTACTCCTCATACACAGCGTCCCAGCCGTCGGGCTTGGGGCCCTTGTGCAGAATCTTGATGGTGCGGGTTTCGCTGTCGGCGGAGGCGACGGTCACGATGGACAGCGCCATCACCATCGCCATGGCCAGCGCCAGGATGCGAAGGACAGACTTCTTCATGGTTGCTCCTCCTATGCTTTTTTTGGCCGGCCGCACAGCGGGCCGTCCTGATGCCTCCATTGTGGGGGAGAAATGATGTCCTGTAAAGTATGATTTTTGCCAAATGCGCCAACCTGTCAAGTTTCAAACGTTCCAAATCCCTGAAAAGGGGGGTGCGTTTTTTAACGATCTGTAATTTTCACTGGACAATGCAGGGCGGTGAATGTACAATATTGACAGTCGAAACGTTTTGTTTTTATCGGGAGGAATGCGCATGTCTTCCAGGCACGGCGAGCTGTGGGCGGAGATCAGGGCGAGCCATTCCCTGAGGCGGGTGCTGTACATCGTCATGGCGGTGACGACGGTGCTGTTTGTGATCATCCTGTCGGTGACGGTGCGGCAGATGGTCATGCAGAACAACGTCCAGTGGCAGCTGGAGGCGGATTCCTCCCTCAAGCACGCCCAGGCCATCAACGATACCAACATCCGCGGCATCCTGGACTACACCCTGCAGCGGATGGACTCCTACGAGGTGCGGGGGCTGCTGTACAGCCCGGAATATCCCGTGCAGCTCAAGATCCGCGCCCGGGACGTCTACGAGCAGCTGACCTGCGTCAGCAGCCTGATCCGCAACGTGCAGCTGATCAATTACCAGACCGGCACCGTCATGGATCACAACGGCCGCTTCAGCCTGGAGGGCTACGGCGATCAGGATATCCTGGCCTTCCTGGATACGCTGACGCCCTCCTCCCACACCCGGGTGTACTACTACCCCCGCCTCATGAACACCAAGGCCACCCGCACCATCACCGATGAGCGCAGGGTGATCTCCATGATCTTCTACCTCAACCGCGCCGGCGCCCTGGTGGTCAACCTGGACTACGACCTGTACAAGTCGCTGGTGCTGTCCCCGGAGAACAACGGCCCGACGGACTACATCCTCTATAATAATGAAGGAAACATCTACTGCGCCACCGACGACGCGCTCTTTTCCAGCTCCATCCTGGATCACCGGCTGTACCAGGAGATCATGCAGCAGCAGGAGGATACCGGCAGCTTCCAGATCGTGGAGGGCGGGAAGGTAAAGACGGTCAGCTACATCCGCAACCTGATGCTGGGGGCGAACTATGTGGCTGTGACCACCATGGAGGCCATCTACCCGGGGACGCCGCTGTTCTGGCGGGTGGTGGGGCTGGCGGTGCTGTTCCTGCTGGCCTCGGCGCTGATCTCCGCGGGGCTGGCGGTGCTCATCAGCAAGCCGATCCGCACGCTGCACCGCTCCGTGAAGGAGAACCTTTCCGATGACATGCTCCCCGAGGATGAGCTGGACGAAATGACCTTCCTCAGCGAGGTGTACCAGAGCATACTCACCTCCAACCAGCGGCTGACGGAGGATTCCCGGGTCTACCAGATGGAGCGGGAGGGGCAGATGCTCCTGAACCTGATGAATCCGGCGTCGCCCTCGCTGCGGCCCAGCGCGGCGGCGGCGGCGGAGCTGGAGGCGAAGTTTGCCGGCCCGCTGTTCCGGGTGGTGACGCTGATGCCCGACCGCCGTCACATCCAGATGGAGACCGACGCCCAGACCATCCGCCGGACCATCGCCGCCACCGCCGGCGAAAGCCTGCGCAGCCTGGGCATGGTGCGCACGATTTTCCCGCCGTCGTTCAAGGTGATCTTCCTGGTGAACCTGGAGGGCAGCGGACAGGCGGCCCTGCGGGAGACGCTGAAGCGCGCGCTGACCGAAGCCCGGCAGGCGCTGGGCGGCATGCCGCTGTACATGGGCGTGGGCCAGGAAACCGCCGCGCTGGACGAGATCTCCGACTCCTACAGCGGCGCGGAGGAGGCCGTGCAGCACGCCTACATCCGCCAGATCGGCGAGGTGCTCTATGCCGACGAGCTGTCCTTCCCCGACCTGGACGAGCAGGTCTACGCCTTCGAGCAGGACGAGAAGATCACCCGGGCCATCCGCCACATGGAGCGCGAGAAGGCCGAGGAGGCCATCCTGATGTTCTTCGACCGGATCTCCTGCTACTATCATAATCAGTTTGTGCGCAGCACCCTGCATCTGGACGTGGCGCTGCAGCGGATGGAGATCAACCTGCAGCTGGAGCGGCCCAGCAGCGTCAGCCGCATCGACACGGCCACGGTCATGCACTGGAACGCCCAGGATGCCTGTCAGTACTTCATCCACCGGGCGCAGCTGGACATCGCGCAGCTGCAGGACATGAAGAAGTCCTCATCCTCGGGGAGCGAGCTGATCGACCGCATCGACCGGATGATCGACGACAACATCTTCAACCCGGATTTCTCCATCGTGCAGCTGGCGGACGCGTTCTCCTTCTCGGTGAACTATCTGCGGAGCCTGTACAAGGCGGGGGCAGGGGAATCGCTGTCGGCGCACATTGCGCGCAAGCGGGTGGAGGCTGCCTGCAGCCTGCTGGACAACACGGACGAATCCATCGAGACCATCACGCAGAAGCTGGGCTTCTCGACGCGGAACTACTTCTTCACCTTCTTCAAGAAGCACATGGGCATGACCCCCGCCCAGTACCGCAACCGGTAAGGGGGACGGACAGGGGGCGGAGCCGCTGGGGATGACCGAAAGACGGCGGGGCTGCGGCTCTTCCGGGTCTCCCCGGGGGCGTTACCTTGGCGGGATTGATTCCCTTCGGTGCTGTCCGTCCCCTTCCTGACCTCCCCGGTGCCCTTCTTCCCCCTGCATCACCAGTCCTGCAGGGGGCTTTTTCTGCGCCTTTGCCGCCCGGCCCGCGAAAAAGCCGCGCAGACCCATAGTCCTGCGCGGCTCCTTCACCGTCGGCCGTATGCATGCCATCCGCAAGCCTCCCCGGCGGCGCGCCATGCTTCGCACGGGAGCTGCCGGGGGCTGCATCTGGCGCCTCATGCCCAGAAATCCGCCGTGGCCTTCAGGATGTCCCCGGTCGGCGTGACGGTCGCCTCATGGATCGACGCGCCCGTTGCCGCCAGGTAGTGCCTGATCAGCGCGTATCCGCAGGCGTAGCCGCCGCAGTACGGCATGCCGACGGGCTGTCCGCCGCGCAGGGCCATGATGCCGTCGCCGTACAGGTAGGCCGATACCGTCTGGAAATCGCTGATCCCGAGCCTGTCGCGGATGAGGGGCATGACGGTTTCCCGAAGCGTGCGCAGCGACGTCTCCCTGACCCACCGGCCGACCTTGTCCTCGCCGAACATGTCCGCGGCGAAGACCTCCGCCAGACCCTCCGATACGATCATATCCGCCAGGGTGACCTGCGGGCTCCACTGCATGAACTGCCAGCGGACGTTGTGATTGGTTTCATGGGCCAGCGCCACCGGCAGCAGGGCAAGCGACTGATCGTTGGGGACGATCGAGCCGATGATGTAGCCGGGAATCCCGCCGTCGCCGCAATAGTCGCCGGCCATGCGGGTCATGGGGCTGAGCGGATCGCTGAGCAGAACGGTGTACACATACTCCTGCCGCGGCAGCCGGATGCCCTGCCGCTCAAAGCTCGTGAGCGAATCGCGGATGCTGTCCTCGCAGGCCGTCCAGAACGCGTCGCTGCCCAGGCGGCCGATTTCCCCGCTGCGCTCCCGCGTGATCTGCCCCGGCGCGTAGTAGCCGCTCGCCGCCGCCGCGGCCAGCACGTCATAGCCACCCTCCGTCTCCGCCCTCAGGGGGACGCCCACGCACGCCCATTTGAATTCGAAGGGCTTCATCAGCCCGCTGCGGAACAGCTCCGTTTTTTCCTCCGGCGCCGCGTCCATCATGGCCCGATAGATGCGGTCGGACCGGATTGCCGTGATCTTCATGCTGCTGACCTCCATCGTGTGTATTGCCCGGGTATGGGCTCAGGATACACGATGACGCAGCGTCAGGGTCAAGGGGCGGAAGCGGATTTTTTTCGCGGATTTACTGGATTTCCAGATTGCCGCTGGCGCTGTGGACGCTGATTTGCGCCTTGCCGTCCGCGAAAATCAGCCGATCGCCCTGCCGGTCGAAGGCTCTGGCCGTGCGAAGACTTCCGCTCTGGGCGCTGAAGGCGATTTCCGCGCCCCCCTCGGGCAGATTCAGCACGGTTCTGCCGCTGGCGGTGCGGATGGTCAGCTGCGGCGTCCCGGCCAGCGAAAGCTCCACCGCGCCGCTGCTGGTGGCGATACTGGCCGTGTCGGTCAGCAGCTGCCCGATCCGGAAAGCGCCGGAGGAGGTATTGCCCGTCAGGGTGGGGGCGGTCACGCTGTCGGCGCGGATCTGCCCCGAGCTGCTGCTCAGGTCGACGCTGCCGGCGACGACCGTCCCCAGCGCGATGCCGCCCGAGAGGGTGGAAATCGTGACGCTGTCCTGCTCCAGCGCTTCGGCCCTGACCGCGGCGGACGTGGCGCGCACGGTCAGCGCGACGCCCCGGGGCACCTCGACGGTCAGACGCTTGTCGTCGCTGCTGACATGGATGCTCGCCCCCGACGCGCAGAACCGGATGCGCAGCGTTCCGTCCTCCAGGAGGTGATGCATGGCCATTTCCTGCGAAAGGCCTTCGCCGCTTTCGCGAACCTGCAGCTCCTCCCCGTCCGTCTGGACAAGCTCGACTTCGCCGCAGCGCCAGTCGATCTCCACGCGGGCAACGTCCTGCGCGCGGCAGGTGAACGACCCGGCCTGATAGCTTTCGGCATGGGGGTAGCAATCCTCCGTGATCCAGCTGTCCGCCCCGAGGGACAGCTGCAGCTGACACCCCGTCAGCCCCAGCAGGCCCACACACAGCGCAAGCAGCATAAGCGCCCTGCCTCCGCGAATACGCATCGTGAACTTCGTCCTTTCCGGAACGCCGGCCATCCCCGGGGGGATCAGACCGCGCGCTCCTGTCCGATGGCGGACGCGCCGTTTTCCAGCGCGCGCACCGCCTTGATGGGATAGATCGCCAGCGCCATGACGCCCAGCAGCGCTCCGGCGGCCATGATGACCACCGCCGCGCCCCGGCCCACGCCGATGCCCAGCCCAAGGCCCATGCCGTCGGCCAGCAGGCCCGACAGGCTGTAGGCAACCACATACCCGATCTGGCTCAGAAAGCCGATCAGCCCCCAGGCCCGGCCCTGCAGCTCGCCGGCGATGTTCAGCCGCACCAGGCAGTCCAGGCTGTTGTTGGCCAGGGGCAGCATGGCGAAGAACGCAAAGCCCGCAACGCAGATCATCGCCAGATTTTCCCGCAGGCCGAAGAGCACCATCGCCAGGCCCGCCGCCGTCAGGGACAGGGACAGCACCTTCCCGTAGCCCCCGCGGATCCCCCGGATCCCCAGGAACAGCCCCGATACCAGCATGCCGCTGGCGCAGACGGTCTCGCAAAGCCCCAGGGTCGCGCTGTCCGCAAAGGCGAGGATCATCGGCTCGGCCAGGATCTGGAACGCGCCCATGAAGCAGGTCATCGCCGAGGCGAGCAGAATCAGCAGCAGCACGCCCTTTTTCCGGGTCACCGCCTGCCAGCCCTCCCGCATCATCACGCCGAAGGGCACCTGCTCCTCCGCGGCCCTGGAGACAAGCCCCCTGCGCACGACGCCCGTGCACAGCACCGTCAGGAAGAAGGTTCCCATATCCGCCGCCAGCAGCAGCCGGATGTCCGCCACCGTCAGCAGCAGCCCCGCCAGCAGCGGGGAAATCAGGTACCGCGCGCTGCCGGCCAGGCTGACCATGCCGCTGGCCCGGGAATAGTCCTCCCTGTCCAGCAGATCCGACACGGTGGCCCGGTAGGCCGGCTCCAGCAGCGAGGAAAACACCGAGCTGATGGTCACGCCGACGCAGATCTGCGTCAGGGACGCGCCGCCGCGCTGCATGCACAGGAAAATGTACAGGATGCCCAGCGCCGAGCAGCCGTCGCCAGCCATCATCAGCAGCCGTCGGTCGTAGCGGTCGGCCAGCACGCCGGCCGGAACGCTCAGCAGCAGCGCCGGCAGAAACGCCAGCAGACTGACCAGCGCCATATCCGCCGCGCTGCCCGTCTGCCGGAACACATACACGCCCAGGCCGAAGCTGGTCAGCCCGCTGCCGATGGAGGAAACCATTTCCCCCGCCCACAGCAGGAGAAACCGCCGATAGCTGCGTTTCCTGTCCATGAGGATCGTCCTTTCTCCGCAGGGTGCGGAATGCCTTTTGTCCAGCGGCGCGCAAGACGAATCGCCGGGAGGCATGGCGCCGCGTCACGCGCCTTCCCGGGCGGGGCGACGGCCGGGGCAGTCGCCCGTGGGGCGCGTCAGGCCTCCTGCCGGCGGGGCATCACGATGGCCGCCACGATATACGCCAGCACCCCGCTGCCGCCCAGCGCGCTGAACAGCACCCAGCCCAGCCTCACCAGCGTGGCGTCGATGCCGAAGTATTCCGCGATGCCGCCGCAAACGCCATCCACCATCTGATCCGTGTCCGACTTGTACAGCTTCCTGCTCATGACTGATCCCTCCATGCGTTCAAGGTATGCTTCATTCAACGTCCTTATCATACAGGAAAACGCGCCCGGAGGATAGGCGCGTTTTGCAGGGGAATGTGTCGGATTTATAGCTTCGGGCCGGACAGAAGGGCAGGGCGCGGACACCCGTCGCGGCGCCGCGCCCTGCGGAAGGAACGCTCCTGCGGCATCCGCCGGAGGACGTCAGCCCTCCAGGAAGTCCCGCCGGAATTGCGAGGGCGTCACGCCCTCCTGCTTCTTGAACACCTTCGTGAACACCCGGTAATCCCCGTAGCCCGACTGCTCCGCCACCTCCGCGATGGACAGGGAGGTGGACAGCAGCAGCTTCTTCGCCCTTTCCATGCGGATGCTGGTCAGGTAGGCCAGGAAATTCACGCCGATCTCGCTCTTGAACAGCTGGCTGATGTACTGGGGGTTCAGGTGGAACTGCTCGGCCAGCACCGACAGGCTGACCTCCTCCGCCAGATGCTCCTGCAGGTACCGGGTCAGTCCGGTGATGGTGCGTTCCTCCTGCTTGTCCGCCTCCGGCGCGTCCGAGATCCGCCGCTCGTACAGGGAGATCTTCAGCTTGTCGATGCATGCGCCGAATTCCTCGTAGTTCACGGGCTTGAGGATGTAGTCGGTGATCTGCAGCCGCAGCGCCTCCCGGCAGTAGGAGAAGTCGTCGTAGCCGGACACGATCACAAAGGCGATGTTCGGATGCTTGATGCGGCTGAGCTGGATGACCTTCAGCCCGTTCATGATGGGTATGTTGATGTCCATGATGACGATGTCCGGCCGCAGAAGATCGATCTGCGTCAGCGCCTCCATGCCGTCGCCGGCCTCGCCCGCCACCTCGCAGTCGTGGGCCTCCCAGTCAAAGAGCCGCTTGAAGCCCTCGCGGATCATGATTTCGTCGTCCACCAGCAGTACGCGCAGCTTTTTCATGCGGTCTCCTCCCTGAGCGGCAGCAGAATGTGCGCCGTAACGCCGCCCTCCTCGTTCTCCGTGTAGGAAAGGCCATACTCCCGGCCGCAGAGCAGCTTGATGCGCTTCTGCACGTTCAGGATGCCGATGCTGTTGCCGCTGAGCTTCTGGGGCTGGCGGGCATAGCTGCGCAGCGCCTGATCAACGGCGGCCTTTCTGCCCTCGGCAAAGCCGCTGCCCGTATCCCGGACGGTGATCTCCAGCCGGTCGCCGGCCTCCTGCCTGGCGCGGATGCTCACCTCGCCCCGGTAGCCCCTGTTTTTCAGGCCGTGCAGCAGGCTGTTCTCCACGATGGGCTGCAGGATGAAGTTGGGCACCAGCGCGCCGCCCAGCTCCGGATCGATGTCCACCTCGCACCGCAGCTCCGGATAGCGGCTGCACATCAGCTCCATGTAGGCCTCCAGCAGCTCCATCTCGTCGTCCAGGGTGACCATGGGGCGATCCACCTTCACGCTCAGGCGGAAGAAGTCCACCAGACGCATCAGCAGATCGGCCACCTTCCTGTCGCCGTTGAGCTGCGCCTGAATGCGGATGGTATCCAGCGTGTTGTAGAGAAAGTGCGGATTGACCTGGCTCTTGAGGTAGAGCATGGACATTTTCTGCTCGGTCAGCTCGGCGCGGAGGATGTCGGGATTTTCCAGCGTCAGGTAGAAGGACAGGGTCATCAGCGTGATGCCCATGCCGCTGATGAGCCAGGTGTGATGCAAGCCCTGCAGCACGCAGACCGTCACCTCGATGAGCAGCGCCGACCCGATGGCGAATTTCCGCTTCCGGTCGATCTGCCGCCAGTTGACCGCCAGCAGCCCCGCGCACAGCAGCAGGTAGAACGCCACGCCGCCGTAGGGCACCAGCATGTACGGCCCGGAGGAATAATTGCCCTCCGGCGTCACGGTGTAGGTCAGGGGCAGCAGGAAATTCCCCAGCTCCGCCGCCGCCAGAAAGATCTTCGCGATCACGTCCAGCCGCCGGGGCTTGCCGGTTTCCTCCTCCACGAGAATGGCGATGTACTGGTAAAACAGGTAGATCACCAGCACCATGCTCCCCAGGAACAGCCGGTGTACGGCGTCGTTCAGCAGCCGCGGCACCGTGTCCAGATGATGCACCGTGTACACCGTGATCCCGTCCAGCGCCAGATGCGCCAGCACCGTCACCAGCAGCACCGCGAAGGTTCTGTGCAGCGCGGTCCGCTCCTTCTCGGCGGAAAAATACATGCACGCCACAAAGCCCATCACCAGAAACAGCGCGATTTCCATCCGAAGCATGGCCGTCCCCCCTCGCTTCTATTGTAATGCCTCCGGGGCGTTCTGAACAGGCTGATTTTCGCGGACGGCGCGTTTTTTTCGGGCGGCGGAAGGTTCGAGGCCTGCCGGACGCGCCGGATCTTCGGCCGGAAAGCCCCCGCCGGGCCGCAAGCCCGCCGCGAACGCGCCTGCGGAATCCCGCGAAGGGGCCGGCCTTGCCGGATCCCCCGCGACGCGCCGGGTCATGCCTTCGGCGAATCCTTCCCGGCCCGCCTGCGCAGGCTCACCGTATTCAGGAACACCGCCGCGCAGTTCAGCCCCAGCGCCACGGGCAGATACCAGTTGGCCTGGCCCCCGGGGATCACGGTGAGCATCGACTGCACCAGGAAGAACACCGCGCCCAGCAGCAGCAGCAGCGTCAGCACGCGCAGTCCGGTCGTCCGATCCCAGAACGCCAGCGCCAGCAGCAGCACCACCGCGTCCGCATACAGCCCGTACAGGACGTGCGTCACCCGGACGCTCCACGGGAACGGCAGCTCCGGATGCCCCGCCGCGTACATCGCAAAGACAACGCCGGCAGCCGCCAGCACACAGAATGCAATCAGGAACCGCTTCTTCATCGTCATACCTTCCTTTTCCGCGCGTCCGCGTTCCGGGCGCATCGTCGTGGGGGATGTCAGCAGGGCGTAAAGACGCCCGTCCGGCAGCGGACACTGACGCAGGCTTCGCGCGTCACGCCCAGCAGGCGGTCCATCTCCGCCGCCACGGAGGCGTAGCGGCCCCCGGTGTGGTGAACCAGCACGTAGTCCGCCGACCTGATTTTCCCGCAGGCCTGCCGGCAGAACGTCCGCACCGGCGCGGCCAGGGAGAAGGCCCAGACCGGCGTGCAGATGGTCACATGGTCGAAGGCCGTCAGATCCAGCGTGATCGGCTCGATGGGCATGTCCCAGCGATGCATGGCAAACCGTCCGCACCACCAGAAGCCCGCCGTGCCTTCGGTGCGCTCCGCGGCCCTGATTTCGAGGAGCTGCGCGCCGGTGCGGTTGGCGGCTTCACAGGCCTGCTTCCGCACGTAGCCCATGCGGGAGAAGTACACCACCAGGCGCCGGCTGTCCGTCCCGATGCGCGGATATTCCGCGCGCTCGGCCTGAAACGCCTCCTGCCTGCAGAAGATCCACGTCATGTATCCCGTGGCGGTCTGGCACATCCCGAAGACAAAGTAGCTCGTGGACATGACGTTCAGCGGGAAAATCGCGAACTGGATGCAGATCCACAGCATCAGCGTGACGCCGAATATCCCGCCCAGCGCCACGCCG
Source organism: Aristaeellaceae bacterium (assembly GCA_051886675.1). Lineage (GTDB taxonomy): Bacteria > Bacillota > Clostridia > Christensenellales > Aristaeellaceae > UBA11524. Next base: position 8,805 of record JBJEYH010000058.1, on the reverse strand, counting down.
GCCATCCTCTTCCGCATGAGCAGCGCCGCCGCCGTCAGATTGCTCAGCCCGTTGATCACCAGCAGCGCGAACCCCGGGAACACAAAGTCCTGATACAGGTATTCCGCCAGCGGCAGCGTCTGAAAATACGGCAGCATGGCGTCCATGCCCATGGCCTTGCCGCTGGGATCCAGCAGCATGCCGCATGCACCGGCCACCGCGCCGATGCCGATGAACAGCGTCCAGAACAGCAGCCATCGTCCCGCGCGCTGCGCCCTGGTGAGCCTTGCCGCGCGACGGCGTCCCGACATATGGATCATTCTCTTCTTCCTTTCACGGGGCGGGATTTCTTTCCCGGCCGCACATTGATTGTACAGGATGAAGCCCTCCGCGGGATAGGACGCTTTTGTATCTGGTTGTGTCGATTTTTCAGGTGTTCGGGCAGAAGCCTTTCCTTCCGGCAGACAGACATCACCCATCGAAGGAAGCCGCGCGGGTTTCCGCAGGGTTTCCACGATGGGTGATGGTGTGCAGCTGTTCGGATGGATGAGCCCACTTGCGGCAGGGAAGCTCCCGGCAGCGCCGAAGGCAAATGCCGTCCGCAGTCGGCGCTGCTCCAACTCAAAAAAAAGCGGCCCTGAGGCCGCTTTTTTTGTCCGGTACAGCTCGTCAGCCCTTCACGGCGCCGACGGTCAGGCCGGCCACGAAGTACTTCTGCAGGAAGGGGTAGAGCAGCACGATGGGGCCGATGGCCAGCATGATCGCCGCCATGCGGAAGGAGTACGTGGGCAGGTTGCCCTGCAGGGCGGCGGCCTCGGCGGGGAGGTTCGCGGCGTAGTTCACCTGGCGGAGAATCCGCTGGATCAGATACTGCAGGGTGTAGAGGTTGCTGTGGTTGCCGTCGATGTACAGCAGGCACTTGTACCATTCGTTCCAGTAGCTCAGGGCGTAGAACAGGCCGATGGTGGCGATGGCCGGCAGGGATACCGGCAGGATGATCTGCACCAGGATGCGCAGGTCGCTGGCGCCGTCGACCTTGGCGGCCTCGCGCAGGGAGTCGGGGACGCTGTTGAAGAAGTTGCGCAGCAGCAGGATGTTCCAGGCGTTGCACAGGCTGGGCAGGAGCAGCACCAGGATGGAGTTCTGCAGCTTGAGGAACTTGGTGATCAGCAGGTAGGAGGGCACCAGGCCGCCGTTGAAGAGCATGGTGAAGTAGACGAACATGGCCATGGCGCCGCGGCTGCGGAAGGTCTTGACGGACATGGCGTAGGCGGCCAGGGAGGAGAGGGTCATGGAGCCGAGGGTGCCGACCACCGTGGTGAAGATGGTGATGATGTACGCCTGGCCGATGCCGCCGTCCTTGAGGGCGAGGCGGTAGGCGTCCAGGGAGAACTTCTGGGGCCAGAGCTGATAGCCGAAGCGGTTCAGGGTGACCTCGTCGGTGAAGGAGGCGGAGAGCACCAGCAGGAAGGGAACCAGCGCGAAAATGGCGAAGGCCGTGATGAACAGGTAGAAGCAGAGCGTCAGCATACGGTCGCCCATGGAGACGCTGATCTTCCGGCGGGCAGCGAGGGTGTTCGACATGAGGGTCATTCCTTTCTGTAATGTGGTCGGAAGATCAGAACAGGGCGGAATCGGGTTCGACCTTGCGGGCGAGGGCGTTGGTAGCCAGCACGATCACCAGGCCCATGATGGACTGCCACAGGCTGACGGCGGTACTCTGGCCGATGTTGGTGGATTCCACCAGCATGCGGTAGACGTAGGTGTCGATAACGTCGGTGGTCTTGTAGAGCAGGGAGTTGGTGCCCACCAGGTTGTAGATCATGCCGAAGTCGCCGTTGAAGATCTTGCCGACGTTCATGATCATCAGCAGCATGGCGGTGGTGCGCAGCACGGGGAGGGTGATGTACCAGATACACTGGGCGCGGCTGGCGCCGTCGATGCGGGCGGCCTCGTAGATGCTCTGGTCGATGCCGGTGATGGTGGCCAGGTACACGATGGAGCCATAGCCGGCGCCCTGCCACACGCGCAGGATGGTCAGCAGCCAGGGCCACACGTCGGGGCGCTGGTAGAAGTTGATCTTCGTGCCGCCGGCGGCGACGATCAGGTTGTTGACGAAGCCGTTGCTGGTTTTGAGCAGGGATTCGCACAAAAGGGCGATGACCGTCCAGGAGATGAAGTGGGGCAGGATCACGATGGACTGCACGGTTTTCTTGTAGTAGCGGTTGTTGACCTCGGAGATGGCGATGGCGATGAGCACGGACACCAGCATCGTGGAGACGATGAACATCACGTTCAGCACGACGGTGTTGTAGGTGACGTTGATGAAGTTGGAGGAGCCGAAGAAGGCTTCGAAATTCTTCAGGCCGACCCACTTGCTGCCCCACAGGCCGTCCACCGCCGAGTAGCTCTTGAAGGCCACCAGCAGATAGGACAGGGGAATGTAGGCGAATACAATGAACCAGATGATGACCGGAAGACACATGGCACACAGCATGGGGTGATGCTTCAGGTCGCTCCTGAGGTTGGAAATGAGACCGGGCTTGCGGACGGTTTCAGCGGTACGGACAGACATGAATAACCCTACCTCCTTGTTCGTGGCGTTCATCCTGCTTCCATTATTCATGAAAAAGGCGGTTTGGTTAAGTCCCAAAATTGATCAATATCCTGTGATCATTACAATTCGCACAACATTTGGCGGGAAATCTGTACTTTTTGTGGCATGGTTCATCAAGTTTCAAAGTGGAGCGGCGGGGGCGGGGATGGTACAATGATGGTGCAGGGGGAGGCATCAGCCGCCTGCGGAAAGGATCGGGGAGCCTATGATGAAGGTTCGGGAAGGGATCGTGCCGGGATGGCGCGCGCAGGGGGAGGAATATGTGTATCCTCCGGCGGCGGAGGGCGCGGGGTTTGAGCCCTGGGGCTTTGACCAGAGGTGCGGCGGCGCCCTGGACATGCTGGACTGGGCGGGCTTCGATTGCCTGGTGGACATGGAGGCTCCCGGCGAAATGCAGGTGCGGGTGACCTTCGCCACGGCGGGGCACAACCATGCCAGCCACACCTCCGGCGAGCCGCGGACGGCCCGGCGGTATCTGGCGGAAGGACGGCACAGGGTGTTTGTGCCGCTGACGGCCTTCGGGCAGCCCGAGAGCAAGGCCAATGCCTGGCGGTTTGTGCGGGGCGTGGGGGTAACGGGGGCGAAGGTGATCGCCCTGACCGCGCTGCGGGCCCGGGCGCTGGCGGTGGAGAGCCCGATCCGGGGCGGGAGCGCGGCGCCGGGGGAGACGGTGCGCTATCCGGTGACGGTGACCAACGTGCGGGAGCGGGAGGTCATGGTGCAGGTATGCCGCCGGTGCGAGGGCTGGGAGGGCATGGCCTCCCGGGCGGAGCCGGAGGTATTCGCCCTGAAGGCGGGGGAGAGCCGGCAGATCGCCATTGACGTGACCGTGCCGGAGGATCTGCCCGCGGGGGGTCACGAGCGGGCGGAATTCCTCTTCATCGCCGACGGGGACGGCGCGACGCAGACGAGCCTGTCCCTGGTGACCATGAGCCGTCTGACGCATCCCTTCCTATATCATGACCGGGAGGGCTGGGCGGAGGCGGGCCGCCGGGGCCGGGAGCTGGAGCAGTTCCGCGGCAGCTACGAAACCTACCTGCGGGACGCGGACGAATACGTGGTGCAGCCCATGGAGCCGGACAAGCCCTACTGCTGCCCCACGCAGGTGGAGCATCCGCTGATGAGCTGCGCCTACGCCTACGGCATGACCGGGGACAGGGCCTACGCGGAGAAGATCGCGGATTTCTTCCGCCGCTTCACGGGGGTGTACCTGATCCGCCAGCGGGGCTGCAGCCAGAGCTATGTGCAGGAGGGGCATTTCTTCCAGCATCTGGCCATCTGCTACGACATGATCCATGACGCGGACGTGCTCTCCCCGGAGGATCACCGGGCTGTCGAGGCTTGCTTCCGCTTCTACATGGAGGTGCTGGATCAGCACATCCGCTGCGGCCACACCTCCAACTGGCTGCTGAGCGAGATCACCGGCGCGCTGTACTGCGCCATGGCCCTGCAGGATCCGGAGCGGGCGCTGCGCTTCGCCATGGGGCCGGGGGGCACCGAGCAGCAGCTGAAGTGCGGCGCCTACGCCGACGGCTGGTGGTACGAGTGCTCCGTCAGCTACAACACCTGGGTGTCCAGCATGCTGCTGCACACCGCCCGGGTGATGGGCCTGCTGGGCATCGACTGGATCCACCGGGCCTTCCCCCTGTCCCTGAGCCGCTTCACCGACGCCACCTGGTTCGGCGAAAGGGAACCCCTGCGCTTCGACATGGACAGGGAACGCAGGGGCGGCATGGCGCGTATGAGCATCGGCATCAAGGACATCCTGGACGCGCCCTTGCCCTACCTGGACAGCCGGGGGGTGATCTTCGGCATCTGCGACAGCTACGAGCGGATGCTGGAGGGCATTCACTTCGGCTCCACCTACGAGCTGGCCTACCACTACTACCGGGATCCCCGCTACGTGCCGGTGATCCGCCGGATGGGCATGCAGGACTGCGTCTTCGGCGTGGAGAACCTTCCCGACGCGGCCCCCGCCCTGACCTCCGCCGCCTGCTCGGACAATATCGGCATCGCCATGCTGCGCTCCCGGGCTCCGGGCAGGAAGGATACCGAACAGCTGCAGGCCGTCTTGCGCTACGGCTCCCACGGCTACGCCCACGGGCATTTCGACCGGACGGGCCTGCTGTCCCTCATGCGCTACGGCCGCTCCTTCTTCAACCCCGAGAGCGTCTGGTGGGGCTACGGGCACTTCATGTACAAGTTCTACGTGCAGAACTCCATGACCAAGAACATGGTGGTCGTGGACGAAAAGCATCAGAACGTGGCCGACAGCCGCCTGTCCCTGTTCGCCCGGGGGGAGCGGATCCAGGCCGCCTGTGTGGAGACGGAGGTCACCTGGAGCTATCCTGCCTACGGCGGCATGGTCTATGACGAGCATGAGTCCCTCGAGGCGCGCTGCCGCTACAACGGCTGCACCCTGCCCTCCCCGGCGGACGCCCCCGCCTTCGGCCAGGTCACCGGGTATACCGAGCCCATCGTCACCCGCCGCCTGATGGCCGTGGCGGACGACTACGTCGTCCTGTTCGACCTGCTCCGGGGAAAGCAGGAGCATCGCTACAGCAGCCTGTTCCAGATCAAGGGCTTCCGGAATCTGGAGGGCGATGTGCGCCCCGCGGGCCATACCCGCCGCTTCACCGACGATCCCCTCAGCGACGGGCAGTTCATCACCGACTGCAGCCACTTCGACGCCGCCGGTTCCACCTGCGCCCGCTTCTGCACGGTGTTCGGGGAGGGGGAGGATCTGCGCGGCACCCGCAGCGAACGCAACGAGCCCGGTCTGCTGAAGCTGGCCGTCCACACCGCCTGGCCCCGGGAAACCCATCAGGTGCTGGGCCTGGCGGCGGAGGATCACCACATGTACATTCCCGTGCGCTACGCCCTTGAGGCGGACGGCCGGACGCTCTGCGGGGGGGACTTCGGGGCATGGCTGGGCTGCGCGGAGACGATCGACTGCGACGTGACCGGCGCGGAGGCCCTGACCCTGCGCCTGACCTGCCCGCCCCTGTACACCGAGCAGGGGGATCCCTTCGACAGCAGGCAGGGGCTGTTCCTGGGGGACGCGGCGCTGACGCTGGCGGACGGAACGCGCCTTCCGCTGAGCGGCCTGCCCCTTTCCCGGGAGAACGTCGACGGGGGCCGCGGCATCGGCCGGGATTACGAGGGCGGCCGGGTGCTGATCGTCGGCCGGGAGATGCCCGACGCGATCCCCGTCAGCCCCCTGGATCATCAGCGGGAGGCCCTGCTGACCATCGACCTTCGGGGGCTGCGGGCTGTGCGGTTCCGGGCGGAGCTGGGGGCGGACGGCTTCCCGGGGGACGAGGAGCAGCGCCGCCGCACCTACGCCGTGCAGACCCGGGGGAAGGAAGCGCGGTTCATCACGGTGGTGGAGCCCTATGAGGCGGAGGCCATGGTGGCGGCGGTGGAGGCGCCCGATGCGGACACCGTCCGCGTGACGCTGAAGGACGGCAGGGTGCAGACCCTGCGGGCGGAAGGGCTGGAGGGCCATGCGCCGCGCCTGCGCCTGACCGGGGATGGCCGGGAGGAAATCCTCTCCGGCCGGGAATGAAAAGGAGGATTCGCCATGACGTATGATTTGCCTGATCTGCATTTGCAGCCCTGGCCCCATTGGCTGGAGCAGCGGAAGGCCTGGGTATCCCTGGCGGAGGACTGTCTGTACGGCCACGCGCCGGAGGGCGGGGAGGTCCGGGGCGAGGTGATCGCCTCGGAAGGCCTGTGGGAGGGCCGCGGACGCCGGGAGACCGTGCGCGTCCACTACGGCCCGGGGCTGTCGCTGTCCTTCCTGGCGGAGGTGTACGCGCCCGCCGCGCCGGGGAAGCATCCGGCCATCACCTGGAACCAGTTCGGCGGGAACGCCTTCGACTGCTGCCCCTATGAGCAGGCCGTGGCGCAGCGGGGGTATCTGATCGCCCGCTTCGACCGGGAGCAGGTGGCCCATGACGAGAAGCCCGGCACCCGGGCGGTCTACGAGGCCTATCCGGGGTACGACTGGGGCGCGATCCGGGTGTGGGCCTGGGCGCAGTCCCGCCTGACGGACTACCTGCTCACCCGGGAGGACGTGGATCCTGCCCGGCTGTGCTGCACGGGCTTTTCCCGGGGCGGCAAGACGGCCCTGGCGGCGGGCATCTTCGACGAGCGGTTCAGCATCTGCGCGCCCATCTGCTCGGGGGCGGGGGGCGGCGGATGCTTCCGCTACCTGGGCAACCGGGAGGGCTTCTGCCAGGACGTGACGAAGGTGGAATCCCTGGGCCGGGTGGGCTCGGCCTTCCCCCACTGGTGGACGAAGAGCTTCGCCCGCTGGCAGCCCCAGCCCGATCCCACGCAGATGGGCCTGGAGCAGGATTTCCCCTTCGACGCCCACACCCTCAAGGCGCTCATCGCCCCGAGGAACCTGTTCACCTCCGACGGCATCGACGATTCCTGGTCGAACCCCCGGGGTACGGCGCTGACCTGGCGGGCGTCGCTGCCGGCCTTCGCGCTGCTGGGGGGCCGCAGCACGGCCCATTACCGGCCCGGCGGCCACGCCTTTGGCGAGACGGACTGGCTGGCGCTGCTGGACTTCTGCGACGAGGTGTGGTTCGATCGGGATACCGGCCGCGACTGGGACACCTGCCCCTTCTGACAGCAGGGCATTCACCGGCGCGCCTTCCGCGATGGCGGGGGGCGCGCTTTCCTGTGCCCCGGGCTCCGCGGGAAAACCGCAATTTTGAGACAAAATACAGCAATCCACGGGGTGGAAGCGGGCCGGGATGCATGGTATAATGCTGTCAAAGGGATGAGCGCGTCCGGACGAAACAAGGGAGGGATGGCTGATGAGATCCCTGGAGCCGTATGTAAGCCCATCTTCGGTGTACTACAATTTTTCGCCCAGCCTGCTGGCCCGGGAGCACCTGATGTACGTGGTGTGCGCGGGGGATTTTACCTATGCCCCGGGATACGAGCTGAGCCGCACCTCCTTCGACAGCTACCTGATGGAGGTCATCCTGGAGGGCCGGGTGCAGATCGAGACAGAGGGCGAACGCCTTACCGCCCGCGCGGGACAGGCGGTGCTCATCGACTGCTTCAAGCCCCACCGGTATCATTCCGATACGGGCTGGCACGCGCTGTGGGTGCATTTCGACGGCGCGGCGGCGAAGGGCTATTTCAGCCTGATTCTCCGCCAGAACGGCCGGGTATTCGCCACCCGTCACCTGCAGGAGGCGCATGAGGCCCTGCAGAGGATCATTGCCATGTTCCGCCAGGGCCATCCCCTGAGCGAAACCCGCATGGCCCTGTACCTGACCCAGGCGCTCACCGCGCTGTCGGAGTCCGCCGAGCCTGCCGTCACCGGCGGCGGCGCGGCCCTGGTCGACCGGGCGGTGGCGTGCATCAGCCGCCGGGTGGGCGAGGAGCCCACGGTGGCGGAGCTGGCGCGGATGGTGGGGCTGAGCGAGTATCACTTCATCCGGGTGTTCCGGCAGGTCATGGGCGTGACCCCGGGACAGTACATCATCACCAGCCGCATGAACCACGCCCGGTATCTGCTGAAAACCACGGCCCTTTCCGTGGGCGAAATCGGCGCCATGGCCGGCTACAGCTCCGAGAGCATGTTCACCGCGACCTTCCGCCGCACCCAGGGCATGACCCCCACCCAGTACCGATCAGGCAGACAGCCTTGAATCAACAGGAGGTATTCGCCATGAATCCTACCGCAAGCATCCGCGTGGAAACCGTCATGATCCCCACCTACGGCATCGGCCAGCCGGACAGGAATCCCATGTTCCTGGAAAACCGCGTCTACCAGGGTTCCAGCGGCAAGGTCTATCCCCTGCCCGTGGTGGACAGGATCCTCGATGAAAGAAAGGATCAGCCCTACACCGCCATTTTCCTGGAGAACGAGTACATTCAGGTGATGGTGCTGCCGGAACTGGGCGGACGCATCCAGCGGGCCTATGACAAGACCAACGGCTACGACTTCGTCTACTACAACGAGGTCATCAAGCCCGCGCTGGTGGGCCTGACCGGGCCGTGGATTTCCGGGGGCATCGAGTTCAACTGGCCCCAGCATCACCGGCCCACCACCTTCGCCCCCGTGGACTGGCGCGTCGCCGAAAACCCCGACGGCAGCAGGTCCGTGGAGCTCTCCGAGGTGGATCAGATGTACGGCACCAAGGGCAAGATGACCTTCACCGTCTACCCGGACAAGGCCT
>JBJEYH010000057.1:0-7424 GCA_051886675.1 Aristaeellaceae bacterium | reverse complement strand
TGGCCTCCTGCCGCTGGGCGGGGCTCATCACCTGCCACAGATCCGCCGCGAAAAACGCCAGCTCCGTGGCCTCGCAGGTGCGGCGGGTCTCCTGCAGCAGCCGCGGCAGATACAGATGCCACTGGCTGCGCGGCACATTGTCCACCTTCGTCAGCTGGGCGGTGGTCATCCGCTGGCCGATCAGCACGTTCATGGGGGCGTCGTCCCCCATTTCCGCCAGGCGGATCATCACCCGCTGCCGCACCTCCGGCAGCGTGCCGGGCGCAGTCAGCGTCTCCCGCAGCCAGGCCCGGACACAGGGCGCGTCCTCCGCACCCGCCGCGCGGACGGCCGCTGTCTGCACCCCCGCGTCCGGCACGGTCATGCACCAGTCCAGGGTCATGCGCATGGGGCTGGCCCAGCCAAGCATCGTCTCCGCCGGGGGCTTCGCCGCCAGAATGGCCATCAGCTCCGTCATGCGCTGCTGCACCGCTTCCGCAGGCAGCCCGCCCATGGGCGGCAGCGCCTCCCCCGGATGCTCCTGCGTCCAGGACAGCAGCAGCTGCGCCCGCTGATCCGTGGGATCCAGCGCCAGAATCCGCCGCCAGCGCTGCAGCGCGTCCGCCCGCCGGCCCTCCTGCCAGTCCAGCGAGGCCAGCGGATGCATCAGCGCGATGCGGCAGGGCTGACGCTTCAGCCGCGCCGTCAGATACCGCCGCGCCGCGCCCCGCGCCGACAGCGTCCACGCCGCGGTCAGGAAATAGTCCTCCCCCGCGGGCTCCGTCGCCAGGGCCGCGCACTTCTCCAGCATGCCCAGCGCCGCCCGCGGCTTGCCCATGCCCGACAGCGCCACGCTCAGCATGCTCATCGCCCGGACGTTGTCCGGCTCCTTCTTCAGCGCCCGCGCCAGCTCCGCCAGCGCGTCGCCGCTCCGGCCGTCGGCCAGGGCCAGCAGCGCCAGGGTGATGTGCAGGGACGCGGGCTCCTCCGTCAGACGGATGGCCCGCCGGATCCGCCGCAGCCCCATCGCCTGCTCCCCCCGACGGAAGGCCGTCAGCCCCCGCCGCACCAGCAGCCCCTGCCGCAGCACGCTGCGTCCCTCCGGACGCTCCAGCATGTCCAGCAGGGCATGGGCTTCCTCCGCCGCCTCGCTGTAGGGATCCTCCTGCAGGTAATGGTACAGGCTGTCGCAGGCGGCCTCCTGACGGCCCAGCGCCTGCTGGCATTTCCCCAGCTCCAGCCAGGTCTCCGCCAGCATGTCCTCCCGGGCGCACTGCCGGTACAGCAGCGCCGCCGCCTGCTCGTAGCAGCCCATCTGCCGCAGCTGCCGGGCCAGATGCAGCCAGCCCACCGCCGAATCCTCCTGCACCGCCGCCCGGCGCAGAAGCACCAGCGCATCCTCCATCCGGCCCCGCCGGCGGTAATCATCCGCGCTGCGCCGCAGCCGGTAGGCCGGCAGCGCAAAGGGAACCACCTTGCCATGGGTTTCTTTGCTCATATCACGCTCGCAATGTCGGCCGAAGCCCGCGGCTCCGCCCGAAAATCAACGCCGTCCCTTACGCCCGGGAGGCGCGCTGAAGCAGATCCTTCAGCGCATCGGTGGTGAAGGCGTAGCGGCTGTGGCAGAAATGACACCCCAGCTCCGCCCCCTGGTCCTCGTCAATCAGGGTCTGCAGCTCCTTGCGGCCCAGGGAGATCAGCGCCTTCTCCATCCGCTCCCGGGAGCAGCCGCACCGGTAGCTAAGCGGCGTGCGCTCCAGCAGCTCCGGCTCCAGCCCCCGGAACCAGTCCTCGATCAGCTGCTCCTTGGGGGCGTAGGTCATCTCGCGGCTGATGGAGGCAAACATGGGGCTGCGCAGCTCCAGCTGCTCCAGCACCGCCTCCTCACACCCCGGCAGAGGCTGGATCAGCAGTCCCCCCGCCTTGAGCACCACGTTCCCGTTCACCAGCACCCCCACCGACACCAGCGACGGCTGCTGCTCGCTGACGGTGAAGTAGTTGGCAAAGTCCATGCCCATCTCGCCGCTGACCAGCTCGCACTGGCCGATGTACGGCTCCCTCAGGCCCAGATCCTTCACCACGCTCATCCGGCCATTGCGGCCCACCGCGCCGCCCACGTCCAGCTTGCCGTCCTCCCGCAGGGGCAGATCCACCTGCGGATTGTCCGCGCAGACCTTCAGGTCGCCATGGTTGGCCACCGCCACCAGCGTGCCCATGGGGCCTCCGCCCTTCACCGTCACCGTGACGGACTCGTTGTCGCCCTTCATCATCACGCCCAGGAAGGCCGTGGCGGTCATCAGCCGGCCCATGGCCGCCGTGCACACCGGGGTCGCGCCGTGCACGTCCGCCGCCCGCTGGCACATGGCCGTGGTCTCGCACATCATGACCCGGGCCTGCCCGCCCATCAGGCTCAGGCGAAGCATCTCGTCGCCGCTGCGTCTCTCGATCATATGCGTCATTTCCTCTCTCATTCCAGGTTACAGCCTGGGCAGCTCCGACGGATCCAGCCGCTTGATGGCCGCGATGTGCCAGCGGTGCTCCGTCTCCCGGGGGGGCTCCATCCGGCCGTTGCCGAACACCATCACCCGGTCGAAGCCCGCCTGCTGCAGCAGCGCCGTCAGGCTCTGCATGCTGTGGGCCCGCTGCTTCTGCTCCTCGTCAATGCGGCGGTAGGTGCCGTCCTCCTGCCGGACAAAGATGCACAGGTGCATGTCCACCACGCCGGTCTTCTCGGAGAAGCGGTTCTGCCACATGTAGGTGATGTTCTCCAGATCCTCGCAGATGATCTGGTTGCCCAGCGCGTGCTGCAGCTTGTAGGGCGTGGACACGTCGAAGAACAGCCCTCCGCCGGGACGCAGGGCATTCCACGCCGCGCGGAAGAAATCCAGCGCGTCCTGATCCTCCAGGAGATAGTTCACCCCGTCGCAGGTGGCCAGCACCGCGTCCATGGGCCGGTGAAGGCGCAGCTTGCGCATGTCCTGGCGCACAAAGGGAATGGCGATCCCCTCGCTGCGGGCCTTCTGCGCGGCGATCCAGAGCATGTCCTGGCTCAGATCCACGCCCGTGACGTGAAACCCCCGCCGGTACAGCGGCAGCGTCAGGCTTCCCGTGCCGCAGGCGCACTCGCAGATCTTCCCCTCCCGGATGCCGAAGGCTTCCATCATCCGCACATAAAAGCCAGCCCAGGCGTCGTAGTTCACATCGCCCATCAGCTGATCATAGACCTCTGCAAACCCTGTATACATTCGTACTCCCTGTCAATGCGCAGCATGCTTCCGCCTGCCGTGCAGGCTTCCGCCGATGCGCCCGGCCTCCTTGGCCGACAGCCCGGCCCATCCCACCTGGGCCAGCTTGTCCGTCAGACCAAAGCGCCGGGCAGCCTCATACTTGCGTTTTTTGTTGTCCTCCAGCCGCCAGTCCGCCATGCGCGCGCCTCCCCCCGCAATCGGGATTAGCTTGCGCACGGCGGCGGCAAAGCATGTATTACGCCTGGGGATCCGCGCTGTCCTGCGCGTCGGGGCGCGCCTGGCCGTCCTCATCCTCGTCGTCGTCATCGTCGTCGGGGACGTACAGGCCGCGGTTCACCACCGCGCCCTCAATCTTGGTGTTGATGTACTTGTCGAACACCGCGTTGGTGTAGCTGGCCGTCACAAACCGGCTCAGGCTGAAGCCGATCAGCAGATAATAGGCGAACAGGCCCAGAATGCAGTACATCGGGCTGACAAAGAGCATCAGCACCACGCCGATGATCATGGGCAGGGCGTGCAGCAGACGCAGCCCGATGCTCATGGGCAGCCGGGCCACGGCCAGCAGCAGGCCGTTGCGCAGCACGTCCCGCAGGCGCAGCTTGTAGCTGACAATCAGCGGATGGAAATAGGTCACGCCCAGGCACCACATCAGGCCGATCATCATCGTCAGCACCTGGGGGATCACCATGAAGGCGTTGCTGTTGGCCATGGCGCCGTAGAAGTTCCAGCAGACGTAGAGCATCAGGGGGATCAGCGAGGTGATGAAGGAAATCACCAGGCTCTGCTTCCAGTTTTCCTTTACCGCGTCCTTGAAGTCCGACCAGATGAAGGCATGCTCGTCACGGGCCCAGTTGCGGGTCACGTAGCACACGCCGGAGGTGAACGGGCCGGTGATGGTGATGGCCGGCACCAGCAGCAGGAGCGTGGGCGCCACCACGCCGCTGAGCAGCTCGCCCACGGCGATGGCCTCGCCGCTGTCCACCATGTTGTTCAGGCTGGTCAGGAAGCTCAGCGCGCCGATCATCAGCACGATCATCGTGGGCAGCCACGCGATCATGTACATCAGGTTCAGCCGCACCAGCGCGGACAGGCGCACCCGCAGCATCTCCCAGAACAGCTGCCAGCGGTTCGTGGGCAGATTTTCGGGGGTATAGTCACCCTTGCCGCTCTTGCCGTAGTAAAAGTTGTTCATCCATTTGCTAAACATTACCGTTCCTCCTCGATCATCAGGAACCGCACAATGCGCGGGATATGGCATTTATTATAGCATATCCCCCGGAAAATGCAAATACGAAGTGATCCCATCCGCCCTCTCCGGCAGCCAAAACGCCGGGGCGCGCAGTATGCAGCACGCTCCGGCGCATCAATTTACACTTTGTTCACGCTTTGCAGGCCACGTCCATGACCAGGGCCATGGTGTTCATCAGGCCCCTGACGTGGGTGCGCTCATAGCTGTGGGAGGCGAACACCCCCGGGCCGCACAGCGCGAAGCGGGCTTCCAGGCCGGCCTTGAGCGCCGGGGCGGTGTCGGAGGAGTAGCGGGGATACACGTCCACCGTGTAGTCAAGGCCCAGACGCCGGCTGCGGGCAATCAGCTCGTTGGTGAAGTCCCAGTCGTAGGGGCCGGCGGCGTCCTTGGCGCAGATGGACACCTGCGTCTCCCGGCAGGTCAGGTCCGATCCGATGCAGCCCATGTCCACCGCCAGCATGTCCTCCACCGGAAGGTTCCACAGCCCCGACCCGCCATGGCCGATCTCCTCGTACACGGTGAAGGCGATGTACACCTTCCGCTCCAGGACCGCGCGGCCCTCTGCCACCTCCCGGGCAAGGGTCAGCAGCATGGCCGCGGAAGCCTTGTCGTCCAGGAAGCGGCTCTTGACGTAGCCCTCGGGGTTGATGACCGTACGCGGATCGAAGCTGACGAAGTCCCCCGCGTGGATCCCCAGCGCGGCGACATCCTTGTCCGTGGCCACGTCCTCGTCCAGGATGATCTCCAGGTACTCGTCGCTGCGGGGGGTGGCGGACTGATCGCCCCAGACGTGGCGGCTTGCGCGGGTGGAATACACCGTGCCGGGATACGCCTTCCCCTCCCGGGTGTGGACGAGGATGTTCTCGTTCTCGATGGCGTTGTCGTCAAAGCCCCCGATGGCGGTGTAGCGCAGATGCCCGTTGGGCTTCACCGCCCGCACCACCGCGCCCAGGGTATCCACATGCGCGGAAATCAGCACCCCGTGGCCATTGCCGCCCAGGTCGCATACCACGGTGCCCTTGCGGCTGCGCTCCGGCCGGAAGCCCAGACGGGTCAGCTCCGCCAGAACGTAGTCGGTGGCCCCGCGGGTCATGCCGGTGGGGCTGGGAATGGCCATCAGATTGTTCAGCTGCTCCAGCAGGTAGGCTTTCTGATCCATCATGCGTCGCTCCTTGCGCTTATTGCTGCATGACCGCAGCAAATTCTTCATAGGTGACCTGTTCCACCGGCAGACCGCCCTCGCCATCCGCCAGGGTGATGCGCATGTTGCCGCTCTCCGGCACCTCCAGGGTGAACACGCCGCAGTAGCTCTCCTTGCCAAAGGCGTAGCTCTCCCCGTACCAGTCGGGGCCGTAGGAGCACCATACCTCGTACTCCCCGGGCTCCAGCACCACCATCAGCCGCGCGCCGCTGCGGGCAAAGCCCTTGATCACCGCTTCGCCATCCCGCAGGATGCACACGTAGCCGTGGTTCTCCCCCTCGGCCGCGAAAAACACCCGCGTCCCGCTCTCCGCGCTCTCACCAGCCAGAATCGCCGTGTCAATGATGGCCACCTCGGGATAGTAGCTCAGTGTGGAGCCGTATTCCATCAGCGCGTCCACATACGCGTCCACTTCCGCCCCGTATTCCAGGAACAGCGCCATCAGGCTCTCCGCCGTCCCCACGCCCTCATCCACCGCCGATGTCAGATCCACGGTCATGGTCATGGTCTTGGGGGTTTTTGTGCTGTAATAGGCTTCCTTGCAGGCCGCGGGCAGCTGCTGCACCAGAATCGCCTCGATCTCCTCGCGGCTCATGTCCGGCACGCCCATCATGTCCGGCATGACCTCCTGCGCCGCGGCGTACGCGTCGGCCAGCATGGTCTGCCAGTCCTTCACCTTCACGGTGAGCTCCGCCGCGTCCAGACCCGCCGTGGCATCCACCTTGGTCAGCTGCAGCAGAAGCAGCATGGCCGGCAGCCGGCCGCTGGCCTGCTCCTCCGTCAGCCCGAGCGCCCCGGCGACGGCGCTGCTGTAATCCGCCAGCGGATCCAGCTCAGGCATGACCTCCGGCCTGGTCTTGGGCATGGTCGCCGCCCGGGGCATCAGATAGCTGTACAGGGCGCTGCGCACCTGCGTCACGGCGTAGCTCTGGGCCGCCGTCGTCACCATGCTGGACACCTTCTTCCTGTAGCCGCCCAGCGTCCTGGTGGTGTCGAAGCTCAGCTCCGCCGCATCGCCCTTGCCCTTGATGGTGATGCTGATGCTGTACTCCACGGTATTCGTCCAGTCGACGGCCCCCGCCAGCGCCCGGCTCAGGTAATCCCGGACGTCGTCCCCCGCCTGCTCATTGGTGCTCACGCCGCACTTCAGGGTGGGAATGGCCACCGTCACCGTCAGATATTCCTTGCCCCGCTTGGAGGATACCACCGTGGTATGCTCCATCATGGCCTTCTTCCAGCCGGTCTCGGCCTCGGCCAGCTCGGCAATGCCCGCCAGCACCTTGGCCTCGCCGTCCGCCTTGAGCGGATCCACCTCCTCCGCCAGCGCGGGCAGGCAGCACATGAGCAGCAGCAACAACATCACACACAGTTTGCGCATCCGATTTTTCCCCTTTTGTCGCAATGATTTTTCCCGATAACATAAACACGGGAATCGCCGAGCACGTCGCCGATTCCCGGTGTCCGTCCCCCCTGCGGGGCGGACCGCCATGTCCGCAGGGCAGGTCATGGGCTTAGCCCAGCAGCTTCTCGCTGGCCTCGCGCAGCGTGACGTTCAGCTGCTCGGCGGCCTCCCTGCTCTGGGCGTTGGTGTTGACGTAGAGCTTGATCTTCGGCTCGGTGCCGGAAGGACGCACGCACACCCAGTTGCCGCCCTCCAGCTCGAAGTACAGCACGTCGGAGGTGGGCAGACCCGTGGGCGCTTCCACGCCGCCCTCGGTGCGGATGCCCTTGAGGTAGTCGCGCACGG
>JBJEYH010000056.1:0-1709 GCA_051886675.1 Aristaeellaceae bacterium | reverse complement strand
CTCATAGGGCTCCTATAAGAGACGTATGTCAAGCGGGAATGTCGAAAATCGAGCGCCTTGGCGCGTGATCGCGGCTTTTGTCTTGCTCCTATTCGAGGTCGTCTGATGTCCCTGCCACGGGACGCCTCATGATAAATGTCCGTCCGGGCGCTTCAGTCTCATTGACAGCGTATGGTGTTCATCTGGCAGGATGCACGCTAGCCCTATGTGTCGAAGTCGCCCCGACAGGACAAAAGCTCTGTCCGCCAGGGAGGCACGCCTGTGAGGTCCCGTCACACTCCCGTGGGAGGGATTCGGGAGGGGGGCTTTGGCCCCGTCCTCGCGTGCCCGCGCCGTCATTCCGTCATTCCTTGCATTGGCATTCCCCTTTTTCCCTGCTGTCCGGGGTCCTCTCTCCGGCGGCTGGCCGTCAGGCGGTCGCCTTGCCGGCCGAGCTGTGGTTCGGGTCGTATGGTGTCGACGGCTTGCTCCAGAGCTGGAGCAGGACGGTCACCAGCTTCCTCGCGACGGCCACCTTGGCCTTCTTCCTGGCCGTCTTCCCGCCTCTCCCGGCGATGCGCATCCCGAAGCGCCGCAGGTCGCAGTCCTCGCCGCGCGGCCCCATGATGTACTGCGCCCCCTGTATGAGCAGCCTTCTCATCAGCGAGTTGCCGCATTTGGTGATGCCAAGCTGCCTGTCGCTCTCCCCGGACTGGTCCTGCCTGGGCACGAGGCCAAGATAGGAGCAGGCCTTCGACCCGCTGGGGAACCGCCTCGGGTCGCCGATGACCAGGACGAAGGCGAGGGCGATGGCCGGCCCCACCCCCTTCACCTGGCGCAGGTATTCGGTGGCCTTGTGCTTCCTGCAGAGCCTCTCGATCTTCCTGTCGTATTCCCTGATCCCCTCGTCAATGGCCCTCATCTGGTCCAGCAGCGGCTTCATGATGTCAAGCATTTCGGGGGCCATCGCCCTGGCCGCGTCCTTCATGTTCCTCACGGTCAGCTCGCCGTCGTCCTCGCCGAACGAGCGGAGCATCCCCCGCACGGTGTTCGCGATCGTCGTGCGCATCCTGACCAGCGTGTCCCTGGCCTTCATGACGGCGAGGTCGCGCTGCCTCTCCTCGTCCATCGGCGTCACGGGATGCAGCAGCTTGCGGTCGTGCTGCGCCAGCCTCGCCAGCCGCTCCGCGTCGATGGCGTCGCTCTTCCTCTCGGACGCGTATATCAGATGGAGGTCCCGCGCGTGGGCGACTACGGCCTCGTACCCCATGGCCATCACCAGGCGGCACATCCACGAGGAGTGCGTGCCCGTCTCCATGACGACGCAGGTCCGGAAGGGCTCGGGGAAGCCGGCCCGCAGGAAGTCCACGATGGACTGCCGGCTGTTCGCGATGGTCTCGGCCTTCTGGCAGCTCTGGCTGCCGCACACGGCGAACACCTTGATTGTCTTCTGCGAGACGTCGAGGCCAATGTAGATCTTCTCCTTCGTGCTGAAGTCACTGCTGTTCATTTCTGCTCTCCTTCTGGTATGGCTGGCTGGTTGGGGCATCCGTGGCGCGCGGACGTGCCTCCACGCGCCCTGCGATAGTGTAACGCTTTTTCCTCCGGTTTTCCAAGAGAGAACTCCGGACGGCGCTGGACAATGGGGATTGTCGGGGCAAATTATGACACGGTGTCTGCATGACGCGGATGCGACTGGCGCCGTGCTGGCGTCTCTTATAATATCTCAT
>JBJEYH010000055.1:0-32261 GCA_051886675.1 Aristaeellaceae bacterium | reverse complement strand
CGGGCGAGCGCTTTCTTAGGAGGCGGTCGCTCTATCCTGCTGAGCTACGGGTGCAGGTGCGCTTGCGGCGCATTAACCATTATAGCACAGCGGACGGCCGTTGGCAAGGGCTCAGGGCGTTCTTTTCCCGCGGCAGGGGAAAAACCATTTTCCATACAGCGGCGGTATATTTTTCAGCTTTGTAGCAGATGCTTCACATGTCGCCCATAATTGTGACGGAAGTATAAAATTCTGGAATTGTGCCTGGATGCTCTTGACAAACGGCTGCACTAATGGTAAATTGTGTCTGTGTCCGTGGATATGGTATGCCCCAGGTATGCCATGCCATATTTTGCGAGCCGGTTTTTCTCGCTGCAGGCAGGAATTCCCCCCTGTCATGGCGAAGGTATGCATGGTTCCTCCTCTGCTGATGCGACTGGCCAGAGTATCATCCGGGAGGTTCATGCGTGCCAGGCGGCACAATCCAGCATGGAAAGAAGATGATAGGACGAGATGAAGGTATTGCGGAAGCTCTGGAGTGTGATCACCACGCTGCTGGTGGCCGTCATGGTCATTCTGGCCGTCCTGTTGGTGGGCGTGCGCGTGGTGGGGCTGACGCCCTACGCAGTGCTCTCGGGCTCCATGGAACCGACCTACCATGTGGGCGCGCTGATCTACGTCAAGGATGTGGATCCGGCCGACATCACGGTCGGCATGCCGATCACATTCATCGTCAATGAGGATCTGCTGCTGGCCACCCATCGCGTGGTGGATATCGAGGTGATCACCACCCGGCAGGAGCAGGTTGTCGGCGAGGATGGCAATCCCCTTCTGGACGAGGATGGCAATCCCGTCATGGATGAAATTCCTCTGGACGAGCCTGTCTACTACTTCCAGACCAAGGGCGATGCCAACGACGCGGTGGACGGCACCCCCGTACACTACAAGAACGTGGTGGGCACGCCGGTATTCTCCATCCCGTACCTGGGGTATCTCTCCAGCTGGCTGCAAACCCGGCAGGGGATGATCATCGGGATCAGCGTGGCGCTGGTGCTGGTGATTCTGACCTTCCTGCCCGACCTGCTCCGTGCGGTGGACGAACCGAAAAAGCCCAAGCGCGGAAAGCGTGAATCAACCTGATGAAAAGTCCCCCCACGGGACTTTCCATACGATTCCACAAAACGAACAAGAACAAGGAGGAAACCAATCATGAAGAAGTCTATGCTGCGCAAGGTTCTGCTGCTGGCCTGCAGCGCCGTGCTGCTGGTGTGCCTGAGCGTGGGCGCGACCCTGGCCTATCTGACCTCTACGGATGAAGTTGTGAACACCTTCACCGTTGGTAACGTGCAGATCAAGCTGGACGAAGCCAAGGCCAATACCGATGGTTCTCTGGTTGAAGGTGCTGCTCGTGTGAAGGCCAACACCTATCATCTGCTGCCTGGCCACACCTACAACAAGGACCCCATGGTCACCGTGCTGAAGGGCAGCGAAGAGTGCTATGTGAAGATGACCGTGACCTTCTCCGATGCTAAGGAACTGGATGCCATCTTTGCTCCTGCTGGTGCTGATATGACCTCCATTTTTGTTGGCTATGATGCCACCAGCTGGATTGCGAAGGACGTCACCAAGGACGAGACGGCCAACACCCGCACTTATGAGTTCTGGTACAAGGAGACCGTTGCGGCTCCCACTGCCGATGTTGCGCTGGATGCTCTGTTCGACAAGATCGTTGTGCCTGGCACCATCACCAATGCTCAGCTGGAATCCATCGCGGGCATGACCATCACCGTGAACGCCTATGCTATCCAGGCTGACGGCTTCAACACTGCTGAGGCTGCTTGGGCTGCCTATCCTGCGAACTAATCCGAAAGGAGACCTAACACATGAGCGAGTACAAGCGTAACCCCCGTGGTGCGCGCCGGGCCCGCAAGAGCCTGAGCCGCAAGGCTGTGGTCATCCTCAGCCTGATGATGGTGCTGGTGCTGGCCGCTGTCGGCGGGACGCTGGCTTGGCTGACTGATAGCACTGAGGAAGTGAAGAATACCTTCACCACCAGCGACATCAACATCACGCTGGATGAGTCTGACAATCTTAATCTGCAGATGATTCCCGGCCATACCATCACCAAGGATCCTGTGGTTACGGTGACCAAGAACAGTGAGGATTGCTATCTGTTCGTCAAGATCATCAAGTCTGACAACTTTGATGACTTCATGTCCTTTGACGTTGCGGATGGTTGGACTGAACTGGGCGATGGCGTCTATTACCGCGAAGTTGCTTCTTCCACCACTGATGACCAGTCCTTCGATGTGATTAAGAATAATACGGTCACTGTCAGCGGTGATGTGACCAAGGCGCAGATGGAAGCCCTGACGGATGATACCAAGCCCACTCTGACCTTCACTGCCTATGCTGCTCAGCTGTACAAGAACAACACTGAGAAGTTCACCGCCGATGAGGCTTGGGCGATTCTGAATCCCGCTCCCGTTGACCCTGAAGATCCCGAAACCACCTAATGTCCCTCCGCCCTTCGGGGTTAAGGAATAACCCAATAACAAGAAAGAGGTATGAAACATGAGCAAGCGTAAGATCGTCCTGCTGGCCAGCGCCCTGTGCATGGTTGCTATCCTGGCCATCGGCGGCACCCTGGCCTACTTCACCGACACTGAGACCAAGACCAACGTCTTCACCACTGGTAATGTGGACATCACCCTGGTCGAGCAGCAGCGCGGCGAGAAGGATGGCGAAACTGTTCTGGTTGACTACTCTGGCGAAAAGCTGCTGCTGCCCATCGTTGGCTCCGCTCAGGGTGAAAAGGTGAACGTTGGCGGCATTGATCTGCCTGTTGCCAAGAACTATATTGACAAGATCATCACTGTGACCAACAACGCGCTGCCCGCCTATGTCCGCGTGTATGTGGCCATCCCCGCTGTGCTGGACAATACGACTGAAGCGTCCCAGAACATCCTGCACTTCAACTTTACGCCCGAATCCAGTGCTGCAGGCGAGTGGGGCAGTGAAATCTGCGTGGCGGAGGAGTGCACGATTGACGGTATCGTCTATACCGTGTACTATCGTACCTATAAGACGGTGCTGGCTAAGGATGCTACCACTGCTACCCCCGCTTACATCGGCTTCTATCTGGACAAGGATGTTGACTACGACAATGACAACGGGTATTACACCATCACCCGCAATGGCGAGACCGAACAGATCGACTATGACTTCAGCCAAAAGGTGAAGATCCCTGTGTACGCCGTTGGCGCTCAGGCTGAGGGCTTCACCGATGCTGACGCTGCGATCGACGCTGCCTTCGGCGAGAACTTCAATCCCTGGGCTAACTAATCCAACCTAATCCCTACGGCCTCGCCCCTTCGGGGGCAGGCCATGCAAAGCTATCCGGCAGGCCCGGATGGCTTCGCATGGCCTATGGACATTTTCCTTGGGCCTTGATTCATGAATATCCACAACATGTTGTGGCGTGTAAAGGAGATCACCATGGAGAACAACATCCGTAACCATTCCGACAAGGGTTCCCGGAAGCGCCGGCTCGTCCTGCTGGCAATGGCGCTCTGTATCGCCGCGGTGACCGCCACTGGCACGCTTGCATACTTTACCGCCGAGGAGACCGCCTACAACGTCATTACCACCGGCGTGCTGGACATGATTCTCCATGAGACCACCACCGGCGGCGTGCCCTTCCCCGCCGACGGCCTGGACAACATCATGCCCGGCATGGTCGTGGATAAGCGTGTCACCGTCGAGAATGCCGGCGGTGTGGCGTTCTATCTCCGCGTCGCCGTGGATGAAACCATCACGCCCGCCGAGGGTGTGACGGAAGAGCTGTCCTTCGAGTATATCACCCTGGACATCAACCAGGATGACTGGACCCTCGGCACGGATGGCTACTACTACTACAACACCGCCCTGGAGCCCGGCGACACCACCGAGCCCCTGTTCAACACGGTGACCTTCGCGCCCGAGATGGGCAATGCCTACATGGGCGCCCGGATGGAAATCACTGTCCGCGCCGAAGCCGTGCAGAGCCGCAACAACGGCGACAGCCCTGAGCTGGCTGTTGGCTGGGCTTCCGCCGATTAACCGCAAGGAGGGATTGCAAAGTGAAACGCAGATTAATGGCATGCCTGACGTTGCTGTGCATGCTTGCCATGACCATCATTCCGGTGGCACAGGCAGATAGCGCTGCAACCGCTTCTGACCTGAATCCCGTTACGCCCGCACCCTCCGTTGAGGTGACTGCGGCGCCCGAGGATACGTCTGCCGCGGATGCGACGGATGCTCCCGCCAGTGAGGAGCCCGAAGCAACTGTTTCTGCCGACGAACCCTCTGACGAGTCTGATCCGGCCGATGACGAGCCCGCTTCGGATGTGCCTGCCGACGGGACGTCTGATGAGGATGCTTCCTCGGAGACGGAGTCCTCCTCTGTGTGGGCGAAGTCCGTGTCCGGCGCTGCGCTGACCGGCGACTGGGCCAATGATATTGTGGCAGTTGCCGCGACGCAGGTGGGTTACACCGAGAAGAACGGCTATGTTCGCTACGCCGCGTGGTACGGCCAGGATGCCAGCGAGGAATGGAGCGCCATGTTCGTTGGCTTCGTGGTGAAGTATGCGGGCATTCCGCAGAATGATTATCCGTACGCCTCCAGCCCCAACAGCACGAAGGTGGCTATGGATGAGATGGGCGCTTATGTTCGCAGCGGAGCCCCCAAGGCCGGCGATCTGGTCTTCTTCAACTACAATGGCGAAGACAGCGCCCAGCATGTGGGCATTGTTGAGCAGGTGAACAACGACGGCATCGTCACCATCGAGGGCGACGTGAATGGCCAGGTAGCCCGCCGCAGCTACGCGCTGAACGAAGCGAGCATCATTGGCTATGCCGACACCGCCAGGCTGGCTGAGCTTGCGGAGGAAGAGAACGTCATGCCCGACGACGCGCCCGACATTGCCGAGGGTGGCGTGACGGCCTATCTGTGCGCCCGTGACGTGAACATGCGCGCCGAGCCGACCACCGACAGCGAGCGTGTGGGCCGCATCAAGAATTACGGCAGCGAGCTGCTGGTGACCGCCTCTGTGAAGAACGAGCAGGGTGAAGTCTGGTACGCCGTGACCTACGACGGCGTGAGCGGCTATGTGCGCGCGGACTTCGTGACCCTGTCCAAGCCCGCCAGCACCCCGGCCCCCGAAGTGACGGATGAACCTGTTATCATTGAAGATGAGCCCGAGGCAACCGGCGAACCCGAGGTAACCGACGAGCCCGAGGTAACCGATACTCCCGTCGTGACTGACACCCCCGTCGAAAGCGATGAGCCCACCGGCACGGACGAACCCACCGGCACGGACGAACCCACCGGTACGGACGAACCCACTGGTACCGATGAGTCCACTGGAACCGACGATCCTAACGTGATCGAGGATCCGATCGCGGCCATTGAGGCGCCGGTTGAAAGCGATGAAGACTCCTCTTCTAACGATGTGGAAGATGAACATCCTAATGTGGTTCAGCCCGTGAGCAAATGGTCTTTGGGCGATGCGACCACTGCTTTGACCTATACTGTGGCAGATGCATCCGACTATCAATGGCAGCAGGGGTATCTGGACGAGAACGGCGAGCTGGTGTGGGTGAATATTGAGGGTGCCAAGGCAAACAACCTGGCCTTCTATGTCACCATGGATGCCCTGCGCTATGGCTATCGTTGCGTGGCAGTGGATGCTGAGGGCGCGGAGCAGATCAGCGACGCAGTATACCTGCTGGATGAAACCTACGTTGCCTGGATGAATGAGGTCTGTGTGACTGAGGCAATGCTGGCGCGTGCTTTGGCTACGGGCAATCTGGATTCGCTGGTGCTGGAAGACGACGTGCTGGTGTATGTCCGTACGGGCGAGGTGTATGCCAATTACGACGCTGCTACCGGCTATCTGACCGATAGTGCCACGGGTCTGATCATTGCCTATGTTGACGCTGCCACCGGAACGATCCGCCCGTTTGCGGCCGACTGACACTGCAGGACGGCAGATTGGAGGATGAGGTAAGCCATGAAAAAGTTTTCCAGACTGACGGCTCTGCTGTTGGCGTTAACGATGCTGGTGACCAGCATGCCGTTGATGGCGCTGGCGAATTCCATCACCGTGGACATCGACACCTGGAATTCCTGGGTGGAAGATGCTCAGAATGCTGCCACGGATGAATCCGCCAATGCGACCGAAACGGTTACCACCACCGTGCCTGTCACGGGTGAAACCAGCGTGGTTGATCGTCCCGTGGTGGAAGCTGCGCTGACCGCCCATGAGGGTGTGCAGACCAGCGCGACCCAGGCGGTAACGCTGCCCATCGCGGGCAAGCTGGTGCTGAAGGCCTTTGACGGGGCGAGCAGCTACCAGTGGCAGGTGAAGGCGGGGAGCCAGTGGGCGAACATCGTGGGCGATACGAGCGCGTCCACTACGCTGACCTATGCCAAGATTCAGAACGCGATCAGCGGCGGCACGGCGCAGGTGCGCTGCGTGATGGTGGTGGACGGTCAGGACTACGTGTCCGCCACGGCGCTGGTGACCGTGGATGAAACCGTGACCTACACCACTGTGGAGACCGAAAGCACCCTGACCGTGACGGCTGAAGTGCCGGTGCAGAGCAATTATGTTCTGCGGAACAGCAGTGTGTCGACGTATGCTGATACGCCGAGCACATACAACATTGTCATCAACTATGTCTTTGAAAACAATGAAATTGCTGCTGATCCCTATACCGCAAACCTGGCGGCTGGGTCTTCTTTTAGCACGACTGTGACCTTCCCCACGGTGCAGGGCTATCTGCCTTATCTGAATGAGGTTCAGCAGGACAACCTTGAACTGAGCTTTACCGCGATTGATCAGGACTATACCTACAACGTGGTGTATAAGCCCACCAACGTGGACTATACCGTCATTCACTACCAGCAGAACCTGAATGACGACAAATACACCGAGGCTGAACGCGAAACCAAGCAGGGCCTGACGGGCAGCACCGTGCCGGAAGTGGCGAAGACCTACGAGGGCTTCTACGCGCTGCTGTATGAGCGGCCCACCATTGCTGCGGACGGCAGCACCGTGGTGGAAGTGTACTACGACCGGTACTACTACCTGATGAACTTCGACCTGGACGGCGGCTATGGCGTGGAGCCCATCTATGCCCGGTATGGCGCGCCCATTGATGACGTGGGTACGCCCACCAAGGCGGGGTATAGCTTCCAGGGATGGAGTCTGGATGGCACAACCATTGTTGAACTGCCTGAGAATATGCCTGCTGCTAACCTCACCTACAAGGCGGTGTGGGGTGATGCTCAGGTTGTTGACTACACGGTTGTGTACTGGCGTGAAAATGCCAATGACAGCAACTACAGCTTCTGGGGCCAGGTGACCAAGCAGGCGCTTGTTGGCACGCTGGTGAGTGGTGCGGATGATGTGCCAACCAGCATTACAACTGCAACCGTGGATGGTGAGCAGGTTGACGAACGTGTGTACTTTACCTACAACAGTGCCAAGACCAATAAGGATGTTGAGGTAAAGGGCGATGGTACCACCATTGTGAACGTGTACTACTATCGCAACACATATCATCTGTACTTCTATGGTATTTCCGGACAGTGCGCTATTGAAGAGCATACTCATGGAGATGGCAACTGCAATTCCTACCTGGATTGCTTGCAGGAAGAGCATACCCATGATGAAAACTGCGAGCGTATTCTGGTTTGCACGTTGGCTGAGCATGAGCATACGCAAGAATGCTACACTCTGACTTGCGGTCAGGAGGAGCATACGGAGCATACTGAAGACTGCTTGGAATGTGAGCTTGAAGAGCATGACCATGCAACTTCTGGGTGTTCTTTGATATGCGGTCAGATTGAAAATCATGTGCATGATGCAAGCTGCTATCCCGATACAGGAGCAGCGTTTTCATGGAGCGGCATAGAATGGTATGTACAAGGAACGGAAGAAAATGGTGCGATTGGTGAATCCTATAATATTCGTTCAACAGGTAATAAGTATCTATATTATAATGGGACATGGTATAAGTATACTGGCAGTGCTGCTGTAGGTTCTACAGTTAGTATGAGTTGCACTCTTGAGGAAAACCATGAGCATACTGATGCATGCTATGATTGTGGCTTGATCAATCATACGCATTCTGACAGTTGCTATAATGATACCCTGCATACTCATGACCTGTCTTGCTACGCGATCACATGTGGTCAGACTGCCCATACGCATACAGATTCTTGCTATGCCTATACCTGTGGCGCAGAGGATCATGTGCATGACAGCAGCTGCTATCGTCCCTGCACAAAGCTGGAGCATACGCATTCAACCCAATGCACTAGTAATAGCGCCAATAATGTCATTTGGGTGATCAGTGCTAAGTACGAGCAGAACATCGCCGATGTCTGGCCTACGGCTGATAAGTTCACGGATTATAAACTGCACGGCTGGACTGTTGATGGTATAACGAATTCGACATTAGTATCTAAGCGCGTCAGCATGACTGCTGACCTATGTGACACCACTGACAATTTAAAATATGCTAAGGCAAATTCTGGTGGTTCAGAGACAATACTGTATTACATGTTTGAGAGCTTTGATCAAACGAGTAGTGCAAACGGCGAAACAAGAATTCTGCGGAACGATGTATATTACGATAGTGACTCTCGGTATTATCAAGTTGTAAATAGTAGTGGTAACTGGAATCAGAAACCTATCGAAGGCATGAGTCCTGTATCAAATGGTGTTGTGACTTCTGGCAATAAAGTCTATTTGTACTATACACGTAATCGTTCCAATCTGATGTTTAACAATTCCAGCGATGGTATTGTGAAAACTGTCAGCAGTATCATGTACGAGCAGCCTCTTGCAAATTACAAGGATAGCGACGGTAATCTGATTAGTGCATTTGTGCCGTCCTATCCCAGCAAGCTCGAGCCGAATGCGTACGAGTTCCAAGGTTGGTATTTGTCTCCTGAGTGCTACGAAGGCACTGAATTCGACTTCAGCACGGCCACGATGCCCAATGGCGATCTGACGCTGTATGCTTACTGGAAGCCCATCACGCACACGGTGAGCTTCTACCTGGACGCTGACGCTTTGGAAGCTGGCACGAAGCTGTCCACTCATCCGGACATCACCGTCCCCCACGGCTCCAAGGTTGATCCCGTCCCGGAGGATCCTGAGAACGGCAGCTACACCTTCGTCGGCTGGTTCTACATGGATGGCAGCGTGGAGAAGGCTTTCGACTTCGCTAACATGCCCGTCAACAAGGACCTGCAGGTCTACGGTAAGTGGAGCTCCAATGTCCTGAAGCAGTACACCATTCTCTACAAGATTCAGGACACTGACACCGAGATCGCCGACCCCACTACGGGCAGCGGGCTCGCCGGCGTCACCAAGACCTTCGAGGCCAAGGGTGGCACTGAGCTGTACGCTGATTACCAGGAGGGCTACTTCCCGGTGGCCAAGTCCCACTCCATGACCATCGACATCAATGCCACCGAGGAGAATGATACCAACGTCTACACCTTCTGGTATGTGCAGAAGGATGCGGTGCCGTACACGGTCAAGTACCTGAATAAGGAAACCGGCGAGCCTGTGGCTACCGAAAAGACCGTCAGCGACAACCGCAAGGCTGTGGTCACGGAGACCTTCGTTCCCGTGAGCGGCATGATGCCCGATGCGTACCAGAAGCGTCTGGTGGTCAGCGCTGAGGAAGGCGCGGTCAACGAGATTATCTTCTACTACACGGAAGATACCACCCACGCCTACTACAAGATCACCCACTACACCGAGAACCTGGGTACTGACGCGCAGGGCAATCCCACCTGGACGGAGTACGCTTCCAGCCAGGCCGTGGGTGACATTGGCACGACCTATACTGCCGATCCCATGACCATCACGGGCTTCACCTATGACAGCACGGTGACTGGCACGGTTGTCAGCGGCGAATTGACCGCCAATGGCCTGGAGCTGAAGCTGTACTACACCCGCAACAGCTACCCCTATCAGGTGCGCTACCTGGAGCAGGGTACGAACAAGCAGTTGGCTGAGCCGAAGGTTGGCACCGGCAAGTATGGCGAGATCATTTCCGAGAGCGCGATTGACATCGCCAACTACACGGCGGTAGCGCCTACGTCCCAGACGCTGAACATCCGCATCGAGGAAGGCACCGAAGTCCAGCTGAACATCATCACCTTCTACTACACAGAGAAGGAAGCGACGATCAACTATGTGGTTGTCGGGCCTGATGGCTGCGGCACGGTGTCGCCGACCTCCGAGACGCTGAAGGTGCTGACTGGTACGGCGCAGGGTTCCACGCCAACTGCTAATGAGAATTTCAAGTTTGTGGGTTGGTACACGGATGCGGCTTGTGAGACTCTGGTTGATTCGACCTGGGTTGATGCCAATAACAAGATTACGCCTGTCAAGGCAGATAACACGGCTTGGGTGAACGGTACTACCTACTACGCCAAGTTCGTGGTGGACAAGGCGACTTTGACCATCAGCAAAACTGGCATGGACAGTGGCGAGAGCGCAATCTTCAACGTGGCCGGCCCTGGCTACACCGGTCAGGTTGTGGTTCCGACTGGTGGTTCAGTAACCCTGTTTGTTACTTGCGGCGAATACACCATTACCGAGGTGGGCGGCTGGACGAACCGATATTCGACTTCGTCTTCGGGTCTGACGAATGGTAAGGTTACGCTCACAGCAAGTGGTGCGACAGTGGCGTTCACAAACACCAAGAAGAACGACAAGTGGCTGCACGATGAGAGCGCTGTTGAGAACTTCACCAAGAGCAGTAATTAAGGGAGGTGAGCAGTCATGAAAACCATGAAGATGAAATCCATTCTGCTGCTCGCCCTCGTGGCGGTGCTGCTGATCGGTGCGGTCGGCGGGACGGTGGCCTATCTGGCCACCTCCACCGGCCCGGTGGAGAATGTCTTTACTCCTGCGGAGTACGACACGGACATCGACGAGGAGGTAGATGCAACACAAAAGACCAGCATCACCGTGAAAAACAAGGGTGAAGTTGATGTCTATGTGCGTGTCGCCATTGTCGGATACTACGTTGATGATACAACAGGGAACATTGTTGCAGAGTGGAAGGAAAGTCCGGATTACAACAAAACGAAATGGACGCGTGCGGATGACGGCTTCTACTATTACAATGAAATCGTAAAGCCGGGCGAAGCGACAGAGAACCTGTTGGCGAATCCGATTGCTGTGGACACCACGTCCCATAGCGGTGCGCATCTGGTCATTACGGTTGTGCATCAGTCCATCCAGGCTGAAGGATTACCTTCCAGTGTTACTTCGGCTCAGGATGCATTTGCACTGGCGAATGCATCCACAGGTGATTAAGGAGGCTTGAGCAAAATGAAGAAGATCATCAGCATTTGCCTGGCCCTCCTGATGGTGATGGCCCTGTGCGGGTCCGCCATGGCGGCTGCGGCGGTGTCCTACGAGGGCGGGGCGGAGAAGTTCGTCTTTGTCCCCGGCAGCGAGTATTCCGACAGTGACCTGTTCGAGAACTTCAAGGACGTGCTTCCCGGCGATGTTCTCACGCAGACCATCACGGTGCAGAACGACACTGATGCTCAGGTGCGTGTCTTCATGCGGGCCGAGCCCGTCAGCGACATCTACGTGGATTTCCTCAGCCAGCTGTCCATGACCGTGGAATGCAAGGACAAGGAAATCTTTGATGCGGCACCCTCCGAGACCGCGCAGCTGACCAACAACACTCTCCTGGGCACCTTCAAGAAGGCCGGCAGCACCGAGCTGACCGTGACCCTCACCGTGCCCAACACCCTGGGCAACCAGTATATGGGAGCCATCGGCATTGTACCGTGGACCTTCACGGTTGAGGAGATTCCTGAGGAACCCTCCGTCGAAACGGGCGACTGGTTCCAGGCGGGGCTGTGGATCGGCGCGGCGGCTGTGC
Organism: Aristaeellaceae bacterium; assembly: GCA_051886675.1. Lineage (GTDB taxonomy): Bacteria > Bacillota > Clostridia > Christensenellales > Aristaeellaceae > UBA11524. The sequence continues at coordinate 20,306 of JBJEYH010000055.1, read as the reverse complement.
TGGCGGCAGCGGTGATCGTGCTGATTGTCCTGCAGCGCAAGCGCAGGAAGGAAGCCTGACAATTTCATCAGAACAACATGGGAGGCCGGGGCTGATACGCTCCCGGCCTCCTGCCGTAAGGAGAGCACATGAAAAATCGTGGAAAGAAAGGCGGACTTTGGCTGAAAATTCTGACCGTGGTGCTGGTGATTGTGCTGATCGCGATCGTGGCGGTGATCGTATGGAAGCAGCGGGAGTACAGCGTCAGCGATGAGTTCTACGGCAGCCTGCGCGGCGCGCTGAGGAGGCTGATCGCATGAGGAAACTGCTTTCCATGCTGATCGCGCTGATGCTGCTGGCAGGCTGCGCATGGGCGGAGGAACCGCAGCTTCCGCAGGAGGAGCTGCTTCCCCGGGAAGAGCTGCATGCGGCGGTAGACCAGCTGTTCACCGCAGTTGCGGGCACCACCGAGGACGAGGAAAAGACCGCCCGTAAGGGTTTGACCAAGGATGAAATCCAGCTGCGGAACGACGAACAGGCTGCCTACAGGGCCGAAACCCTGCCCTGGCTGCTGGGGGCCTTCATTCCCGCGGAGGAGACCGGGGAGGAGCTGCCCCTGCAGCCCGAGTCCACGGCTGTGCCGGAGGAATGGCTGCAGGCCGAGGAGGAAAGGCAACAGGCGCTGACGGCGGCCTATGAGGCGCTGCAGGCCAATGACCAGGGCGCGGCGTTCCTGGCGCTGCTGGAGCCTCTGGGCGGCGTGGACAGGGACAGCTGTCTGGCGGTGACGCAGGAGCTGTGCCGGGCGTGGATGGCGGAGATCGATCACGCCGCGCTGACGGAGATGAACGTCGACTACGCCTGCTGGTTGTACTGCGCGGGGATGAACATCGACTATCCCGTGGTGCACGGTACGGATAACGACCGTTACCTGTCCACCATGTTCAACGGGGAGAAGAATGCCAGCGGCACGCTGTTCATCGACTACCGGAATCTGCCGGGCTTCCAGGATCCCAACACGCTGATCTACGGCCATCATATGCGCAACAATGGCATGTTCGGGCAGATTGACGAGTACGCCTCCCAGTCCTTCTACGCGTCGCATCCCTACATGCTGGTGATGAGCGAAACGGAAATCTGCGTCCTGGAGCTGTTCGCGGGGTACACCACCTCCAGCAAGGATCACTGCTACGACATTGCCATCAGCGATGAGGAGGATATGGCCGTCTTCGTCCAGGAGGCGAAGCGGAAGTCGGCCTTCTCCACGGCTGTGGAGGTGCTGTCTTCCGACCGGCTGATCACCATGTCCACGTGCGCCTATTCCTTCGAGAATGCACGGTTCATCGTCATTGGCAGGCTGCTGACGGTGTGGCAGATGCCGGAGGACGCGATGTTCCCGGCGGATGCGGTCAGCACCCCTGTGCCATAAGCAACTCATCCCGCCGGACGGCCGAAAAAGCCGCCCGGCTTTCTTTTGCCGGAAGGGTTGGCATTGCGCGCCGGATAGGTTATAATGATAGAAAGGGCGGCGCGACCGCCTCGATGGGAGGCGGATGGCCATGCGCCGAAGGGATCGTGAAATCACGGACAGGGCGGAAATCCTGGGGATGCTGGAGCGGTGTCCGGTCGTGCATCTGGGGCTGAACGGGGAGGATGCGCCCTACGTGGTGCCCCTGTCCTTCGGCTGGGAGGAGCGGGACGGGCAGGTGACGCTGTACGTCCACGGGGCCATGGAGGGCAGGCGGCATGCGCTGCTGGCCCGGGACAACCGGGTGGCCGTGGCGGCGGACAGCTTCAGCCGGTATGTGGAGGGCCCGGGCGGCATCTCCTGCGTGTACGAGAGCGTGATGGGGGAGGGCGTGGCCGAGGCCGTCACCGGGGAGGAAGCCCGGCGGGGGATGGACTGCATCCTGCGCCACTGCGGGTATGCGGGCTACCAGTGCCCGGGGAATGCCATGGAACATACCAGCCTGTGGCGGATCACCCTGCGCAGCCTGACGGGAAAGAGGCGGCAGGGATGAAGGCGGTACTGCGTTTCTTCCGCAGGGAGGCCGTGTTCAGCATCTCGCTGGCGGCGGCGCTGCTGTCCTTTCTGCTGACAGCGCCGGGGATGCACACGCTGGAGGGGATTGACACCACCACCCTGCTGATGCTCTTCACGCTGATGACGGTGGTGGCGGGGCTGCGCCGGTGCGGCGTGTTCGATCTGCTGGGCAAGGCCGTGGCCAGGCGGATTCATACCCGCCGGGGGCTGGCGGCGGCGCTGACGGCGGTGTGCTTCTTTCTGGCGATGGCGGCCACCAACGATGTGGCGCTGATCACCCTGGTGCCCTTCACGCTGGTGCTGATGGCCGGCGGCCGGGAGCGGGACGTGATCCTGACGGTGGTGCTGGAGACCCTGGCGGCGAACCTGGGCAGCATGGTGACGCCCATCGGCAATCCGCAGAACCTGTACCTGTACTCCTCCGGACTGCTGACGCTGGCGGACTTTCCCCGGCTGACCTGGCCCTACGCCCTGACGAGCCTGCTGCTGCTGATGGCGGCGTCGAGGCTGGTATCCGGGGACAGGCTGATGGCGGATGACGGGGCGGATGCGTCCATCCACGGCCCGTGGGGGCTGTATGCGGTGCTGGGTGCGGCGGCGCTGCTGGCGGTGGCGAAGGTGCTGCCTGCCTGGGCGGCGGCCGCGGTGGTGCTGGCGGGGACGCTGGCGCTGGACCGGGGCGTGCTGCGGCAGGTGGACTATGCGCTGCTGGGGACGTTCGTGTGCTTCTTTGTGTTCGTATCGTCGGTGAAGGCCTGCGCGCCGGTGCGGGCGTGGCTGGAGGGCCTGATGGCCGCATCGCCGCTGCTGGTACCGCTGCTGACCAGCCAGGTGATCAGCAATGTGCCGGCGTGCCTGCTGCTCTCGCCCTTCACGGAAAGCACGGGCGCGCTGATGCTGGGTGTGAACCTGGGGGGCCTGGGCACGCTGGTGGCGAGCCTGGCCAGCCTGATATCCTTCAAGCTCTACGGCGCGTCGGAAACGGCGCGGAAGGGCCGGTACTTCGCCGTGTTCACCCTGGGGAATCTGGCGGGGCTGGCGGTGCTGCTGACGCTGGCGGCGCTTCTGGGCCAGCTGTAAGGGAGGGATCCGCATGGAATTCCGCGTGATGACGCCGGAGGACATTCCGGCCTGCGCAAGGACGCTGATGGCGGCTTTCGCCCAGGAGCCCTGGAACGAGCATTGGACGTACGAGCAGGCCTGCGATCGCATCGAGGGGATCATGTCGGCGAGGGTGTCGCGGGGGTACGTGGCCGTGGAGGGGGAGACGGTGGTCTCCATGCTCAGCGGGCGGATCATGACCTACCTGGCCTTCAGGGAGCTGTGGGTGGATGAGTTCAGCGTGCATCCCGCGTATCAGCGGCAGGGCGTGGGCAGCCGGATGATGGCCTTCGTCCGGTCGCAGCTGAAGGCCGAGCCGGAGAAGATTTCCTACGTCGTGCTGACCACGGAGCGGGGGTATCCCAGCGTGAAATTCTACGAGGCCAACGGCTTTGCGGCGGATGATTCCGTGGTGTTCATGGCGGCGGACGTGTGAGCGTTGACCCCCAAAATGGATTTTTTGTGTACTGAAATTGCAGAAAAATGCAGTCTGAGGATTTCCTGCTTGCAAATTGACCGGTCATACCGTATAATAGGTGCGGTATTCCGCAAAATTTGAAGGTTATGCAGGCCAAGGAAGGTAAGAGCATGCAGGAAATGCAGGATATGATTGAGCGTCTGAACCAGTCCGGCAAGCGCCTGAGCAAGGGCCATCGCAAGATTGCGCAGTATATCGTCGAGCACTATGACAAGGCGGTGTTCATGACGGCCAGCCGCCTGGGCGAGAGCGTGGGCGTGAGCGAATCCACGGTGGTTCGCTTCGCCTCGGCCCTGGGCTACGAGGGCTATCCGCAGCTGCAGCGGTCGCTGCAGGAGCTGGTCAGCCACAGGCTGACGGCCAACCAGCGCTTCGAAATGTCCACGGAGATCGATCCGCATGCCGCCCTGGGCTTCGTGCTCAAGAGCGACATGCAGAATCTTCGCAACACCCTGGACAACCTGGATAACGAGGTCTTCGAGGACGTGGTGCAGCGGCTGCTGCAGGCCAAGGCCATCTACGTGATGGGCCTGCGTTCCGCCGCGCCCCTGGCCCAGTTCATGGGCTACTACCTCAATTACATCTTTGACGACGTGCATCTGGTGTCCTCCGGCGCCACGGACGTGTTCGAGGAGATCTCCAAGCTCCACGGCGGGGACGTGCTGGTGGGCATATCCTTCCCCCGGTATTCCAGCCGGACGCTGGAGGCCATGCGCTTTGCCAAGCGTTGCGGCGCGCAGGTGGTGGCCATCACCGACGGCCCCATGTCGCCCCTGGGGGACATCGCCGACGCGACCCTCACCGCCCGCACGGACATGGCGTCCTTCGTGGACTCGCTGGCCGCGCCCCTGTCGGTGATCAACGCGCTGCTGGTGGCACTGGGCCTGCACCGCAAGGAGGCGCTCAGCCAGCATTTCCGGCAGCTGGAGGCCATCTGGACCACCTACGAGGTTTATCTGGAGGAAGAAGGGCATCATGGGTAAGGTGCTGGTCATTGGCGGAGGCGCGGGCGGCATGATGGCTGCCATCTTCGCCGCGAGAGCCGGGGCGCAGGTGACGCTCCTGGAGCGCAACGAGAAGCTGGGCAAGAAGGTGTACATCACCGGCAAGGGCCGCTGCAACGTCACCAATGACTGCACCCTGGACGAGTTTCTTCGGGAAACCCCGCGCAATCCCCGCTTTCTGTACAGCGCGCTGAGCTTCTTCTCCCCGCAGGACATGATGGCCCTGCTGGAGGAGGCGGGCTGTCCGGTGGTGGTGCAGCGGGGCCGGCGGGTGTTTCCGGCCAGCGAGAAGGCCAGCGACGTGATCCGCGCGCTGACGCGGCTTTTGCAGCAAGGCGGCGTGGAGGTGCGGCTGAACGCCCGGGTGAAGGCGCTGAATCAGGCGGACGGGCGGATCACCGGCGTAACGATGATGGACGGCGAGGCGCTGTCCGCGGACGCGGTGGTGCTGGCCACCGGCGGGCGCAGCTATCCCATGACCGGCTCCACCGGCGACGGGTATGCCTTCGCCCAGGCGGCGGGGCATACGGTGACGGCTCCGTCCCCCGTGCTGTCCGCCATCGAGACGGAGGACGACTGGCCCCGGCAGCTGCAGGGGCTGTCCCTGCGGAACGTGACCCTCACGCTGAAGAAGGGCAGGAAGACGCTCTACAGCGAGCTGGGGGAGATGCTGTTCACGCATTTCGGCATATCCGGCCCGCTGACGCTGACCATGAGCTGCCATCTGCCGGAGCAGCTGGCGGAGGCGGCGGTGACGCTGGATCTGAAGCCGGGCCTGACGCCCCAGCAGCTGGACGCGCGGATGCAGCGTGAGCTGGAGGCTCAGCCCCGCAAGCAGCTGGTCAACGTGCTGCCCGCGCTGCTGCCGGGCAGAATGGCGGAGCTGTTTCCGGCCATCTGCGGGGTGGACGGTGGCAAGCAGTGCTGCCAGGTGACGCGGCAGGAGCGGGAGACGCTCTGCGCCGCGCTGAAGGCGCTGCCCATCCGCCTGCGGAAGCTGGCGCCCCTGGATGAGGCCATTGTGACCCGGGGCGGCGTGGCGGTGAAGGAAATTGTCCCGGCCACCATGGCGAGCAGGCTGCTGCCGGGGCTGTACTTCGCGGGGGAGGTCATGGACGTGGACGCCCACACCGGCGGCTACAACCTGCAGATTGCCTGGTCCACCGGCGCGCTGGCGGGCCAGAGCGCGGCGCAGGAGGGGTAACCGCGGGACACGCGCGGTTCGCGGATGCCCGGTGGATCGCGTCCCGTGCTGCGGACAGGGCGTGGGTTCCCGCGCCTGATCCCCGGAGGCGCTGAAGCCGCCGGAGGACTTCCTGCGCGGACGGGTCAGCGGCGGCATACGCTGCGCCCATGGAGGATGCCGGTGGGGGTTGACCGGCCGGAGCATTCCGGCGCGGACGGGAGCGTTGCCCCTGCCGCCGGAGGAGGAGCCGCCGCTGCACCGGCGGGCGGATTGCTTTCGGGCTGCGCTCCGGGAGCGAACGGCCGGACGGATGCCCCTGCCGCCCGCAGCGCATGATTTTTGGAATTGCATCGCAGAAAAAAGGAGTCGATACCTTTGCACTATATTGTGGTGGATCTGGAGTGGAACCAGCCGCTGTCCTACGACAGCAGCGTGTACCGGCAGGTGGGCGACCGGCTGATCTTCGAGATGATCCAGATCGGCGCGGTGAAGCTGGACGAGCATTATCAGGTGATCGACAGCATATCCATCCCCATCCGGCCCGTGCATTACGTGAAGATTCATCCCCGCATCCGCCGGATGACCCAGCTGGGCGCGGAGGAGCTGGCGGACGCGCCGGAATTCCTGGAGGCGATGGATCAGTTCGCGGCCTGGTGCGGGGAGGACTATGCCCTGCTGACCTGGGGCTGCGACGACGTGAGCGTGCTCAAGCAGAACATGGACTTCTTCGGCTGCCAGGTGAAGCTGCCGCCCCTGTGCGATATCCAGCGGCTCTTCGGCGACGTGCACGGCACCAAGGAGCGCAAGGGCCTCAAGGCCGCCATGGAGATGCTGGACATCCAGCCCGACGCGGAGCGCTACTTCCACAACGCCCTGCATGACGCCTACTATACCGCCCTGGTCTTTGCCACCCTGCCCAACCCGGAGAAGGTGCTGGAGTATCCCCAGCAGCCCAAGTCGCTGATTCATCCGGGGAAGCACGGGCACGGGAGCCGGGACAAGGGCGAGAACTACGCCAGCCTGACCGCCGCCCTGGAGAGCGAGGCGGTCCGGCAGCCCCGCTGCCCCGTGTGCGGCAAGCGCACGCAGGTGGAGGACGGCGGCTATGTGAAGCAATGCGGCGACAAGTATATCGGTCTGTCCGTGTGCCCCCACCATGGCGCGCTGATGATCCGCCTGCGCTTCCGTCCCACGGACGATGGCAAGCGCAGCATGACCATGAGCATCTCCAAGGCCACCGCCGCTAACCGGGCCTATGTGCACACCAAGCGGCTGCAGGTGGAGGAGAAGCAGGCCCGATACCTTGCGGAGCATGGCGCGCTGCCCGATCCGGACGAGGAGCTGATGGCGGCGGAGCGCACCAGCATGCCCTTTGAGGACTGAGTTATGATCGGAGGCTCCCATGAAAATCACGGTTGGGAACAGTGTATTGTCCATGCCCGCAGGCAGCACGGTGGAAAGCTGTCTGCGGGCCATGTCCGCCTTCCCCGACGGCACCATGGCCGCATTGGCGGACGGTGCGATGACGGAACTGAACACCCCCCTGCGCGGCGACTGCACGCTGGTGCCCCTGACCTTCCGGGATGAGGAAGGCCGGCGGGTTTATGAGCGGTCGCTGCGCTTTGTGCTTTTGCTGGCCCTGCGGCGTCTGTACCCGGGAGAGCAGGTGCGCATCGAGTATTCCGTGGGGCACGGGGTGCTGGTGCGCCTGCCGCATCTGACGCTGTCGGAGGCCATGGTGCGGAATGTGGAAAGGGAAATGCGCGCCATTGTGGCGGCGGATATGCCCTTTGTCCGCAGGCGGTGGCGGCTGCAGGAGGCCATCGACTACTTCGCCCGGGAGGGGCAGCAGGACAAGGTGAACCTCCTGCGCCGCCGGCCCTACCGCTACTTCGACATGTACAGCTGCGGGGACATGTGGGAATATTTCTACGGGGCGATGGCGCCCTCCACCGGGTATGTGAAGGCCTTCGCGCTGCAGCCCCACGCGCCGGGGTTCGTGATGCTCCTGCCCACGGCGGATTCCCCGGACGTGCCCGCCCCCTATGTGGACCGGCCCAAGCACATGGCGGCCTTCAGCCAGTCGGCGGCCTGGTGCGAGATACTGGGCGTGCTGCACGCCTCCGACCTGGCGGAGCTGGCCGAGCGCAAGAAGCTGCGGCAGTTCATCCGCGTCAACGAGGCCCTGCATGATCAGGCCATCGGCGACATTGCCCGGGAGATCGTCAGCGGGGGCAAGCGCATCGTGCTGATTGCCGGGCCGTCCTCCAGCGGGAAGACCACCTTCGCCGGGCGGCTGGGGATTCACCTGACGGTGCTGGGCCGGCGGCCTGTGCAGATCAGCCTGGACAATTACTACCGCAACCGGGACACCCTGCCCCGGGAGGCGGACGGCTCGGTGGATCTGGAGGACATTCAGGCCATCGACGTGCCGCTTCTGCGGGAGCATCTGACCCGGCTGCTGGCCGGCGAGGAGGTGGAGATCCCGCGCTTCAGCTTCCACACGGCCCGGCGGGAGGAGCGGGGCGTACCCCTGCGCCTGGAGCCCGGGCAGACGCTGATCATCGAGGGCATCCACGGCCTGAACCCCGCCCTCAGCGATCATCTGCCCCAGGAGGTCATCCACCGGATCTTCGTCAGCGCGCTGACGTGCATCGACCTGGACGATCACAACCGCATCCGCACCACGGACGTGCGGCTGCTCAGGCGGATCGTGCGGGATCATCAGTTCCGCGGCACCAGCCCGGAGGATACCCTGCGCATGTGGCCCAGCGTCCGCCGGGGGGAGGAGAAGTGGATCTTCCCCTATCAGGAGCTGGCGGACAGCGTGTTCAACACGGCCCTGCACTACGAGCTGCCGGTGCTCCGCCACTTCGCCTTCGACCTGCTGCGGCAGGTGACCCCCGGCACCCTGGAGGACGTGATGTCCCAGCGGCTGCGCAAGGTGCTGCACTACTTCCCGGAGCTGGATCCGGCGCTGATGGACGAAATTCCGCCCCTGAGCCTGCTGCGGGAATTCATCGGCGGCTCCACCATGGACTGCGAATGATCCCTGCATCCCCCATTTTGCAGGATCTGCCCCAAAACAACCGCTTCCGGGCGCGGAATAACCGCTTTATCCATTGACAAAGGCAGGAAAGTGTTGTTTAATTGAAACGTTTGTAAACAACGGGTGAACGCCGCCCTCCGGCATGGTCGGCGGTTTCCGGATGCGGATGCAGTTCCGCAGCCATGGGTTCTTTTGACTAAGGAGGAAGTAGCTTGCAGGTGCTGCAATGGGTGCTGGAAGCGCTGTCCGTGCTGTGCGGGCTGTGGTTGGCCATCATGCTGGTGTACCAGCTGTATCTGACGATGTTCGGTTTCCGGAAAAAGACCAAGGACTATGAGGATCATGATCCCCGGAGCCGGTTTCTGGTGCTGGTGCCCGCCCATAACGAGGAGCGGGTCATCGGGGACATCATCGACAACCTCAACCGTATGGACTATCCCCGGGAGCTGTATGATTTCTACATCATCGCCGACAACTGCACCGACCGCACGGCGGAGGTGGCCCGGGCAGCCGGCGCCAGGGTGATCGAGACCCGCAAGGACGGCCCCGACGCCCCCACCGGCAAGCCCATCGCCCTGAAGAAGGCGCTCGACCTTCTGGGCGATTACGACAAGGACTACGATCTGCTGATGATCTTCGACGCGGACAACCTTATGGACACGAACATGTTCCGCGAGGTCAACAGCCAGTACCTGGACAAGGGCAAGCCTGACCTGATCCAGTGCTACCTGGGCGCGAAGAACAAGGACGGCTACGTGGCCTGGTTCTACTACACCAGCTACACCGTGACCAACCGCTTCTTCCAGCTGGCGAAGCACCGCCTGGGGCTGAACTGCTCCGTGGGCGGCACGGGCTATGCCATTTCCACGGAATATGTGCGCCAGCGCGGCGGCTGGACCACCATGTCCCTGACGGAGGATATCGAGATCCAGGTGGAGGCCACCGAGGATGGCCGCCGGATCCTGTGGAATCACAACGTCCGCGTCTACGACGAGAAGCCCACCAGCTTCAGGGCCTCCCTGCGGCAGAAGATCCGCTGGGGTCAGGGCCACTGGTTCGTGGCGCTGCGCAACACCCGCAAGATCTGCCGGGCCCTGAAGGAAAAGCGCATCGGCATGGGCGAGTTCATCAGCGTGATGCTGTACATGTACAGCCTGTCCACCTACATTGTGACCGTGCTGCAGCTGCTCATCTCGGGGCTGCTGCTGCCCTGCTTCAACGCGGTGCCCATATCCACGCCCCTCAGCGTGCAGATTGTGGGCGTGCTGGTTTTCCTGTACAGCTACTTTGTGCTGTTCTACCTGGCGGACTGGATGGACAACGGCATCCGCTTCAAGTGGTCCACGCTGCCGGTGATGCTGGTGAGCTTCGTGGCGAGCATGATCATCGGCGCCATCAGCCAGATGGTGGGCCTGCTGCGCTACCGGCATCAGCACACCTGGGTCAAGACCGAGCACAAGCTCCATGGCGATGAAACCATGAGCCGCGGCGACAACCTGAGCGCCTGAGCCAGCGGCCGCAATCGTCCGGCGTACCCCCGCAAAGGGTATGCCGGACGTTTTTGCGTCCAATGGAAGGGGCGCGGCGCGGAAAGAAAATCGCGGCATCCCCCTTGAATTTTCCGGGAAAGCGGCTATAATATAGGGGTATGCCAACGTTCACGGCGATGGGGACGGCGGCGGACGCAAACCTGAAGCGAGCCGGAGGATGGTGCAAGTCCGGCAGGGGCGCGCCGCATGCGGATCACCCCGGAGTGAGACGGCCTGAAGCCCCCGGAGGGCCAGGGCTGCCCGGGCGCTCCCGATACAGAGCCGCAGGAGGATTCCTGCACCGAGCGGGCGGCGAAAGCCGTCAACATGGGTGGTACCGCGGATTGATTCATCCGTCCCAGCACAAGGCGCGGGGCGGATTTTTTGCGTCCCTGCAGACCATCAACAGGAGGTACAGCATGTACAACAAGGTTCCCACGGACATGAACTTCCCGGCCCGGGAGGCCGAGATCACCCGCTTCTGGAAGGAGAAGGACATCATCCGCAAGTCCTTCCATCACCGTGAGGGCGGCGAGACCTTCACCTTCTTCGACGGGCCGCCCACCGCCAACGGCAAGCCCCACATCGGCCACATCGAGACCCGCGTCATCAAGGACCTGATCCCCCGCTACCACACCATGAAGGGCAAGAACGTCCTGCGCAAGGCCGGCTGGGATACCCACGGCCTGCCCGTGGAGCTGGAGGTCGAGAAGATCCTGGGTCTGGACGGCAAGCCCCAGATCGAGGAATACGGCATCGAGCCCTTCATCGGCGAGTGCAAGAAGAGCGTGTGGAAGTACCTGCACGAGTGGGAGAAGATGTCCGACCAGGTGGGCTACTGGGTGGACATGGAGCATCCCTACATCACCTATGAGGACAACTACATCGAGTCCGAGTGGTGGAGCCTGAAGAAGATCTACGACAAGGGCCTGCTCTACCAGGGCCACAAGATCGTGCCCTACTGCCCCCGCTGCGGCACCGCCCTGTCCAGTCACGAGGTGGCCCAGGGCTACAAGAACGTGAAGGAAACCTCCGCCTACGTCCGCTTCCAGGTCAAGGGCGAGGACAACACCTACCTCCTGGCCTGGACCACCACCCCCTGGACCCTGCCCTCCAACCTGGCGCTGTGCGTCAACCCCCGCGACACCTACGTGAAGTTCGTGGTGGAGGGGCAGACCTGCATCATGGCTCAGGCGCTGGTGGAGACGGTGTTCCCGGGCAAGGAGATCCAGGTGCTGGAGACCATGCCGGGCGAGGGCCTGAAGGGCATGGAGTACGTGCCGCTGTTCGACTTCGCCGTGGGCAAGCTGGACAAGCCCGCCTGGCGCGTGGTCTGCGACGACTACGTCACCATGACCGACGGTACCGGCATCGTGCATATCGCCCCCGCCTTCGGTGAGGACGACAACCGCGTCTGCCGGGAGAACGACATGCCCTTCGTCAACTTCGTGGACAGCCAGGGCCGCATGACCGAGGAAACCAGGTGGCCCGGCGTGTTCGTCAAGGATGCGGACAAGCTGGTGCTGGCCGACCTGAAGGAGCGGGGGCTGCTGCTGGCGGCCGTGCCCTTCACCCATGACTATCCCTTCTGCTGGCGCTGCGACACCCCCCTGCTGTATTACGCCCGGCCCACCTGGTTCATCCGGATGACCGCCGTGCGGGATCAGCTGGTGGCCAACAACCGCACCATCAACTGGATGCCCGACAACATCAAGGAAGGCCGCATGGGCACCTGGCTGGAGAACGTCCATGACTGGGGCCTGAGCCGCGAGCGGTACTGGGGCACCCCCCTGCCCGTGTGGCAGTGCGAGGACGGCCACATGCACGTGGTGGGCTCCCGGCAGGAGCTGCGGGAGATGGCCGTGGAGGATCCCGGCGAGAGCATCGAGCTGCACCGTCCCTTCATCGACGCGGTGAAGCTGCGCTGCCCCCACTGCGGCAAGGAGATGACCCGCGTCAAGGAGGTCATCGACTGCTGGTACGATTCCGGCTCCATGCCCTTCGCGCAGTGGCACTATCCCTTTGAGAACCAGGACAAGTTCGAGCAGAATTTCCCGGCCAACTTCATTTCCGAGGCCATCGACCAGACCCGCGGCTGGTTCTACACCCTGGAGGCCATCTCCACCGTGCTCTTTGACCAGGCGCCCTTCAAGAACTGCATCGTCATGGGCCACGTGCAGGATGCCGAGGGCCGCAAGATGTCCAAGCATCTGGGCAATGTGGTGAACCCCTTCGACGCGCTGGACAAGTTCGGCGCGGATTCCCTCCGGTGGTACTTCTACACCACTTCCGCACCCTGGCTGCCCAAGCGCTTCTCCGAGGAGGCAGTGCAGGAGGGCCAGCGCAAGTTCCTGGCCACGCTGCAGAATGTGTACGCCTTCTTCACCATGTACGCGCAGATCGACGGCTTCGACCCGCTGGCCCATCCCCTGGACAAGGTGGAGCTGAGCCTGATGGACAAGTGGATCCTGTCCCGGCTGAACAGCCTCATCGCCCGGGTGGACGATGATCTGGCCAACTACCGCATCCCCGAGCCCGCCGCCGCGATCCAGGACTTTGTGGACGAGCTGTCCAACTGGTACGTGCGCCGCGGCCGCGAGCGGTTCTGGGGCAAGGGCATGGCCGGCGACAAGGAAGCGGCCTTCGCCACGCTCTACCACGTGCTGGTGACCCTGAGCAAGGTGATCGCGCCCTTCGTGCCCTTCATGGCCGAGCAGATCTACCAGAACCTGGTGGTGAACAACGTGCCCGGCGCGGTGGAATCGGTGCATCTGTGCGACTTCCCCGTGGCCGACATGGGTCGCGTGGACAAGGACATGGAGGAGCAGATGGAGGGCCTGCTGGAGGTTGTCCAGCTGGGCCGCGCCTGCCGCAACGCCGCCAACATGAAGGTTCGCCAGCCCTCCGCCCGGCTGTTCGTCAAGGGCGTGACCTTCACGGAGGCCTATCAGGCCCTGTGCGAGGACGAGCTGAACGTCAAGCAGGTGATCTTCACCGAATCCGCCCGTGACTTCACCACCTACAAGCTCAAGCCCCAGATGCGCACCCTGGGCCCGAAGTACGGCAAGCTCCTGGGCAGGATTGGCCAGCATCTGCTGACCATGGACGGCAACGACGTGGTGGATGCCTTCGCCCGGGGCGAAAAGGTAACCTTCGACATCGAGGGCACGACGGTGGAGCTGGCCGGCGGCGACGTGCTGACCGAGCCTATGCAGAAGCCGGGCTTCGTGGCCCTGGAGGACAAGGGCGTCACCGTGGTGCTGGACACCAACCTGACCCCCGCGCTGATCAACGAGGGCTATGCCCGCGAGGTGATCTCCAAGCTGCAGACCATGCGCAAGGAGACGGGCTTCGAGGTGACGGACCGCATCGACGTGCGCTACGCCTGCGGCGAGGAGCTGGACAAGGCCATCCAGGCCGGTCTGGAGATGATCCAGCGCGGCACGCTGGCGCTGAGCGTGGAGAAGGCCGACGCGGACGACACCTTCACCGCCAGGGAATGGAACATCAACGGCCAGAAGGCCGTGCTGGCTGTGCGCAAGCATCAGTAATCGCATCAAAAAAGTGGCCTTCGGGCCACTTTTTTGCGTACCGCGCGCCCGCCATGGCGGCGGAAGCCTTGCGAACGGCATGCAGAACAGAAACGGAGGGATGCCTGTGGATTGCCGGCGACTGACGGATACGATCGGTTACTACCCCGCCCGGGAGCAGCCGCTGTCGGCGGAGGTGGCGGTGATCGCGGGGGACAGCGGGTGGTGGATCTTCGACGCGGGCGCGGCGGAGGACGTGGCGGCGGTGGTGCGGGCCCTGCCCGGGGAGAAGCGGCTGCTCATCTCCCACTTCCATCAGGATCACATGGCCTGCTGGGAGCAGATGCAGTGCGGGGAGATCTATGCCGCGCCCCACACCCTGCGCTACACGGGCCGGGGCACGGCAGTGAGGTCGCCGCTCATCCTCCGGGATGGCGCGGATCTGCGGCTGTTCCCGCTGCCCTCCAGCCACGCCAGGGGCTGCCTGGGGCTGGAGACGGAGGGCTTCGCCTTCCTGGGGGACGGCTTGTACGCCTGCGTGAAGCAGGGCCGGTGGGCCTACAACACGTCGGTGCTGGCGGAAACCCTGCGGACGCTGCGCAATCTGCAGGCGGATCGGCTGCTGCTGAGCCATGACTTCGGCCGCGTCCGTGCCCGGGGGGAGGTTGTGGCGGAGTTGGAGGCCGTCTACGCGCGCCGCCAGCCGGGGGAGCCGTACATCTTCCTGGAGGCGGAATGACCACGAAAACGCGGCCCGCGTGACTTGTGCGGGCCGCGTTGCTGTGCGATTGGGTTGGGTGTGCGATGCGGTCAGGCCGGGCGTGCAATGCGGATGGGACGGGCATGCGCTGCGGTCAGGCCGGGTGTGCGCCGCGGCCGGGCCGGGTATGCGTCGCGGCCGGGTTGGGCGTGCTCCGTGGCCGGGCTGGGCATGCGTCGCGGCCGGGTTGGGCATGCGATGCGGACGGGCCGGGTGTGCGCCATGGCGGGAGGCTTGCGCGTCCTGCGCGGTGCATCTCAGGGCTTCAGTGCGCCGTGCATGCGGACATTCAGCAGCGGACAATGCCATCCTTCGTGATGATGGCGTACCACAGGGGCGGGGCCTGCACGGGATCGTCGGAGAAGCGGATGGCGGCGCGGATGGCGGTTTCGGCCCTGTCCGCGTCCTCCTCGCTGCGGGCGTGGAGAATGCACAGCGTGTCCTCAGGCTGCACCCGGTCGCCGATGCGCACCGGCAGCACGAAGCCCACGCTGTAATCCAGCGCGTCGGTCTTGCGGACGCGGCCCGCGCCCATGGCCTGCGCCGCCAGACCCAGGGCCATGGTGTCCATTTCCGCCACGTAGCCCCCATGGCCCACCTTCACCTCGCGGGTGACGGCGCTCTGGGGCAGGCGGGTCACATCGTCCACGCAGGCGGGGTCGCCGCCCTGGGCGATGATCATGTCCTTCAGCCGGGCAAGGCCGCGGCCGGATTCGAGGGCCTCGGTCAGCAGGGCGCGGCCCTCTCCGGGCGTCTGGCAGCGGCCGGCCAGCATCAGCATGTGGCTGCCCAGCAGCAGCGAGACCTCCAGCAGCGCGCCCCTGGTGCGCCCGGACAGCACGTCGATGGCGTCCTTGACCTCCAGCGCGTTGCCCACGTGGGTGCCCAGCGGCTGCTCCATCCCCGTGACGATGGCGGATACCGGTTTGCCCGCCAGCGTGCCGATGTCCACCATGGCCTGCCCCAGGGCGATGGAATCCTCCAGGGTGTGCATGATCGCGCCGGAGCCGGTCTTCACGTCCAGGACGATGGCGTCCGCGCCGGATGCCAGCTTCTTGGACATGATGGACGAGGCGATCAGCGGCAGGCTGTCCACGGTGGCGGTCACGTCCCGGAGGGCGTAGAGGGTCTTGTCGGCGGGGGCGAGGCTGCCGGTCTGCCCGATGACGGCCACGCCAAGCTCCTGCACCTGGCGGATGAAATCAGCCTCCGCCATTTCCACCCGGAAGCCCGCGATGGATTCCAGCTTGTCCAGCGTGCCGCCGGTGTGGCCCAGCCCCCGGCCGCTCATCTTGGCTACGGGCACGCCGCAGGCCGCCACTAGGGGCGCCAGCACCAGGGTGGTGGTATCGCCCACGCCGCCGGTGGAGTGCTTGTCCACCTTCACGCCGGGGATGGCGCTCAGGTCGCACACGTCGCCGGAATCCCGCATGGCCAGGGTGAGGGCAGTGGTTTCCTCAGCGGTCATGCCGTTGAGACGGATGGCCATCAGCAGCGCGGCCAGCTGATAATCGGGGATGGTGTTGTCCGCCGCGCCCCGGACGAAGAAGCTGATTTCCTCCTGGGTGAGGGCTTGCCCCAGCTTTTTGTGGGTGATGATTTCGACCATATTCATAGGCATGCTCCTTTGCGCAAGGGGTTCATGGGAAAAGATACAAACAGTATAGCACATCTGACGGATGGATACAATGGGAAAATTCCTGACCGCCATGGCGGGCGTCTCCCGAAAGCCTTCGGGAGACGGAGGGCCGGGCGTGGGGGACTGTTCACTTTTTTTGCATGTTCCCCTTGCAAACTACCGTTCGCTATGATAGGATAAATTCGATATGAATCGGCGCCTGAAGCGGCGCTGAAGGATGAAAGATCAGGAAAGGAAGTGATCACCATGGCGGCAAAGAAGGCAGCAAAGCCCGAGAAGGAAGCGGCCGCGACCGGCGCGCAGGCCGAAAAGCTCAAGGCGCTGGAGCACGCCCTGGCGGATCTTGATAAGCAATACGGCAAGGGCGCGGTCATGAAGCTGGGTGAGCATGCCGGCGCGCAGGACATTCCCGTGATTCCCACCGGCTGTCTGACGCTGGACGCCGCGCTGGGCGTGGGCGGCATTCCCCGGGGCAGGATCGTGGAGATCTATGGCCCTGAATCCTCCGGTAAGACCACCGTGGCCCTGCATATCGTGGCCGAGGCCCAGAAGGCGGGCGGCATCGCGGCCTTCGTGGACGCGGAGCATGCCCTTGATCCCGCCTATGCCCGCAAGCTGGGCGTGAATATCGACGAGCTGTACGTCTCCCAGCCCGATACCGGCGAGCAGGCCCTCGAAATCACCGAGGCCCTGGTGCGCTCCGGCGCGCTGGACGTGGTGGTCATCGACTCCGTGGCCGCGCTGGTGCCCAAGGCCGAAATCGACGGCGAAATGGGCGACAGCTTCGTGGGCCTCCAGGCCCGCCTGATGAGCCAGGCCCTGCGCAAGCTGGCCGGCATCATCAACAAGACCGGGTGCGTGGCGGTGTTCATCAACCAGCTGCGCGAGAAGGTCGGCGTCATGTACGGCAACCCCGAGACCACCCCCGGCGGCCGCGCGCTGAAGTTCTACGCCTCCGTCCGTCTGGACGTGCGCCGCGGCGAGCAGCTGAAGAACGGCTCCACCGTGGTGGGCAACCACACCAAGGTCAAGGTCGTGAAGAACAAGGTGGCCCCGCCCTTCCGCGTGGCGGAGTTCGACATCGTCTACGGCGAGGGCATCAGCAAGGAGGGCACCCTGCTGGACATGGCGGTGGAGCGGGATATCATCCACAAGTCCGGCGCGTGGTTCTCCTACAAGGATCAGCGCATCGGCCAGGGCCGCGAGAACACCCGCCTGTACCTGCGGGATCATCCCGAGGTCACCGCGGAGATCGACGCTGTGCTGCGCAAGGAGCTGTTCACCGACAAGCCTGCGGACGCCATGCCGGAGGAGGCCCCTGCCGAGGGCGAGGAGCTTCCCGAGGAGGACGACCTGGCCCTGCTGGAGGACGAGCTGGGCGACGAGTAAGCCGCTGCCCCAGCGCTGAGGAGGGTGCATGGCGATGGACTGTGTGATTCAGGAGAATCAGCTGCGGGCGGAGGATTTTGTGCGTCTGTTTGCGGCGGCGGGGTGGGGAGAATGCCCGCTGGATATGGTGGAAACCTCCCTGGCCCGCAGCTACGCCACCTTTTCGGTGACGCATGACGGGCAGGTCATCGCCATGGCGCGGCTGCTGGGCGATGGCGCGATGGCGTTCTTCCTCAAGGATCTGATCGTTGCGCCGGAATATCAGGGTCACGGCATAGGCCGCGCGCTGCTAAGCCATGTGGAAGACTATATCCGCCGACAGCTGAAGCCGGGCTGGCGCAGCTATTTTCAGCTCATGAGCGCCATGGGCAAGGAGGGCTTCTATCAGAAAATGGGCTATACAGCCCATCCCAATGAGCATGGCGGCCCGGGCATGTCCAAATGGCTGACAGGCTGACGGCATTCCATGAATATGAACAGGCAAAAGCCCCGCATGCAATGTGCGGGGCTTTGTTTGCGCGCAATTTCAGTATCCGGAAACCTCGCCGGTGCGGTGCCACTGGCAGAAGGACACCACCCGGCTGTTGCGGTGCTCGGCGCGGAAGGTGGAGTTGATCACCCGCTGATAGTAGGAGTCGAACCGCAGCCGGTATACCCGGACAATCTCATCATCCTTGGTGTGGGTGGCGGGATCCACCACCAGGTAGTAGCCCTTCGTGTCCGCCCGGCCCACAATGAGGATGGCGTGGTAGACCCCGCTGGGCTTCTGCAGGTAGACGTACACGGGGGAATAGCTGGCGTCGGACTCGTAGTTGGCGAGCATGGTCTCGAAGGTGTAGGAGCGCACGATCACCCGCTCCAGCCCGCCCAGGGCGGCGGTCACCTTGTCGTAGGGGTCGTCCAGGTTGCGGGCCTGCAGCAGCACGCTCATGTCGCCGGGCGTGGCGCCCACCCCCAGGTAGGACAGCGCCATGGCGTAGCTGGCCCGGGTACACATGGTGCCGGCGTAGTCCTGAAAGGTGTTGCCCTTGGCGGACTTGCGGGCGGTCAGGTCCAGGTTGTCGCCGGGCTCCACGCTGCACCAGTAGTCCACGCAGAACAGCGGATCCTTGCTCTGGTTCTGGGCGATGTAGCGGATGTAGCCGGCCTGGGCCTCCACGGGGAGGATGACGCCCTCGTCCTCGATGGGCAGGAGCAGCCAGTCCAGCACCTGCTCCTCGGTGGTGCACTGGGGGAGGCTGGTGGGATCATCCGCCAGGGCGGCAGGGACTGTCAGCAGCATCACCATCAGCGCAAGAAGCAGCAGCTGCCGCAAAATCGCCCACCTCCCTTCGTGTCGCAATGGATGCTTTGCAACTATTTTACAATAAGATCCAGCAAACCACAAGGGCAGGTGTGTACTTTTTTGGGATTAAGCGCTTACGCGGAGGCGAAGCCCACCAGCATGCCGCCCTCCTCGGCGTAGTAGCTGCACAGGGCGCGGGTGCTGTTCACGGTGATGCGGGCCCTGGGCCACACGGCCAGGATGGCCTCCCGCAGGGCGGAAGCGTTGTCCTCGCTGTGGCACTGGTCGATCAGCACACGGCCGCCGTCGAAGCCCCGCTGCTGCATCACGTCGATGATCTGGGCGATGGCCTTGCGGTCGCTGCGGCACTTGGCGATGGGCTGCAGCTCGCCGGCGTCGCTGGCCACGCCCACCAGGCGGATGCCCAGCAGACCCACCAGCGCGCCCACCGCGGGGCTGACGCGCCCGTTGTTGACGAAGTTGTGCAGCGAGCGCAGGATGAAGGTCAGGTGCGTCTTCTTCTGATAGGCCTGGATTTCCCGGGCGATGTCGTCAAAGCTGTCCAGATGCTGGCACAGCTCCTCCAGCTTTTCGGCCAGGAGCGCCATTTCCGGCCCCGTGGACAGGCTGTCGATCACCAGCACCCGCCGGTCAGGATGCTCCTCCTGATACTCCCGGGCGGCCAGGCATGCGGCGTTGTAGCAGCCGGACAGCGCGCTGGTGATGGTAATGCAGAAGACGTACTTCGCCTCGCCAAAGGCGTTGCGCCAGTCCTCCGGCGAGGGGCAAGCGGAGGAGGAGGGCCCCTTGTGATTGCGCAGGGTCTCCAGCATGTGTTCGACGTTCACATCCTCGTCGTCCACCCAGGTGTGGTCGGCGGCGGTGACCTTCAGCGGCACGGCGGAAAAATCCACCCGCCCCAGCGTCAGCAGATCGGACGAGGAATCAGCCACAATTCGGCAGTTCAGCATTGGTCATTTCCTCACAATTCATCAGTCACAGTCAGGGTATCGGATAGCCGATACCACTATAGCAGTTTTCGCAAAACCTGTCAAGGGATATAAATTATCCTGCTTGACGTTTCCGGCGGGAAACTTTATAATAGGCCCTGTGAGGTGAGACGCGATGCCTGCCAGAATCGAGGATTTCCGCCTGCCCCGGTACAGGGAGATTCCCAACGTGGGGCTGTATCTGGATCAGACGGTGAAGTACATCAACAGCTACCTGGCGCCCCTGGGCAACCTGGAGATTACCGCCTCCATGGTCAGCAATTATGTCAAGAAGGGGTATATCACCAATCCCGTGCGCAAGCAGTACAGCGCCGAGCAGATTG
>JBJEYH010000054.1:0-1718 GCA_051886675.1 Aristaeellaceae bacterium | reverse complement strand
ACCCGGAGCAGGAGCGCAGCGGCATGGGCTTCGCGGTGATGCAGACCTTCATGGACGATTTGCAGGTGGAGTCCGCCCCCGGGAAGGGTACCACCGTCCGCATGCGCAAGCGGATTCGCGCGGGAGGCTCCCTGTGACGGCGCGGAGGGACTTCTCCGCCGAGCTGACCCGGGCGCGCCTGAACGGCAGGGAGGCCGTTGCGGCGCTGGCGGAGGAGCATCTGCCGCTGGTGGCGGCCATGGTCAGCCGCTTCCCCTGGTACGGGCGGGAAAGGGAGGAGCTGTACCAGCAGGGCTGCGTGGGTTTGATGAAGGCCATGGCGCGCTACGATCCGTCCTACGGCACGGCGTTCTCCACCTATGCCGCCGCGATGATCCTGGGGGAAATGCGCATGCTCTGCCGCAACGATGCCCCCGTGCACATCCCCCGCCGGGACAGGGAACTGCGCAGCCGCGTCCGGCGGGCGGAGCGGATGCTGACGCAGCATCTGGGCCGGGATCCCACCGTGCAGGAGCTGGCCTCGGCCCTGCGCATGGACGCGGCGGAGCTGATGCTGGCCATGGAGGAGATCAGCGTTGCGTCCATGGACGCAACGCCCCGGGGCGGGCGCAGCCTGGCAGAGCTTTTGCCCGAGCAGGATGACTGGCTGGACAGGCTCATGCTGCGGGACCTGGTATCCCGCCTGCCCAGGGAGGATCAGCGTCTGCTGCTGATGCGCTGCCGCCTCGGCAAAACCCAGGCGGAAACGGCCCGGGCCATGGGTATGACCCAGGTGCAGGTCAGCCGGAGGGAATCGGCCGTCAAGGCGGCCCTGCGCCAGGCCTGGACCCGGGAATAGCACAGAAAAAAGCCATGCGCCGCGTATTATTTGGGGCGCATGGCTTTGCTGTGTGCTGCCTGGGTTATCCGCCGATGAGGGGGAGCAGCTCCTCCTGCACCAGACGGGCGACGCTGGCGGGAGCCACCTGGCGGAACTTCACGCCGTTGATGCGGATGCAGGGGCCGCTGTCGCACTCGCCCATGCAGAAGGTGCCGGACACCTCCACCTGACTTGCGATGCCCAGCCGTTTCAGCTCCTTCTGCAGGGCCATGAGGGTATCATTGCCGCCGTACATGCTGCAGGACATGCCGCTGCAAACACTGACCTTGACCATGGGTGTTATCCTCCTGTTGCGTTTGGGCCGCGTCCGCAGCCGAGGATCAGGCGATTTCCAGGGCGATCTCCATCATCTTGGTGAAGCTGATCTGCCGCTCCTCGGCGCTGAGCTCCTCACCGGTGAAGGGATTGTCGGAGATGGTGCAGATGGCCAGGGCGTTCTTGCCGGCGCGGGCGGCGTTCATGTACAGGGCGGCGGCTTCCATTTCCACCGCCAGCACGCCCAGCTTCTGTAGCTTCGCCCCGGCGCCGGACTCATCGTAGAAGATATCGGAGGAATACAGCGCGCCGGGCACGGGAACCTGGCCCAGCCGTTTGCCGGCCTCCATGGCCCGGCTCAGCAGCTCCCAGGAGCAGCAGGGCGCCACGTTGCCCTCGAAGCCGTACTGCCTGCCGAAGTTGGAGTTGGTGTAGGCGCTCATGCCCAGCACGATGTCCCGCACCTTGAGCTTCTGATCCAGCATGCCGGCGGTGCCCACGCGGATGATGTTCTCCACGCCGTAGAAGTTGAACAGCTCATAGGAATAGATGCCGATGGAGGGCATGCCCATGCCGCTGGCCA
>JBJEYH010000053.1:0-1722 GCA_051886675.1 Aristaeellaceae bacterium | reverse complement strand
TCGCCGGTGGGCGTGGAATAGGTATACTGCCCGGCGGGATCCGACACCGACAGGGTCATGCCCTGGACGAGGGCCTCCTGAGTGACGCGCACCCAATAGGCCTGATCCCCGCTCCAGATGACCGGAGCCGCCGTGGCGGATACGGGATTCCCCGCGCCGTCCGTCCAGCTCAGAATGACGGACAGCTGCTGCCATTTCTCCGCCTGAGCGGGCAGGGCAAAGCCCGTCAGCAGCATCATGAGCGTCAGCACCAGTGCCAGGACGCGCTGCCAGCGTTGTTCGCTCAGATATGTCATGGATGATTACCTCCTCCAAAAA
Source organism: Aristaeellaceae bacterium (assembly GCA_051886675.1). Lineage (GTDB taxonomy): Bacteria > Bacillota > Clostridia > Christensenellales > Aristaeellaceae > UBA11524. The sequence goes on along the minus strand of JBJEYH010000053.1, from coordinate 1,404 downwards.
TGGGTCTTATGGATCAAGTATATTGTATAACGCGCCGGCCCGCCTTGTCAATGAAAGCACGCTGGCGCATTCTGGCGATTTTGGCTGCCATGCAGGATTTCGCAGCTGGCCGTCGAACAATGACCGCAGCACACCCGATGATTTTTTCATTTCATCCGCATAAGGAGGCTGCATCCATGAACGATACCCAGCTGACCGAAACCTTTCTTGACAGCGAAGTGGTCTACCCCGGCGTCATCATCCGCCTGGAGCACTGGCAGGTGAAGCTCCCCAACGGCGAAACCGCCCTGCGGGAGGTTGCCTGCCATCCGGGCGCATCCGCCATCGTGGCCATTGACAACGAGGGTCAGGTGATCCTGGTGCGTCAGCACCGCATCGCCGTGGGCCGGCTGACGCTGGAAATTCCCGCCGGCAAGCTGGACGGTCCGGATGAGGATCCCTTCCTGTGCGCCCAGCGGGAGCTGTCTGAAGAAACGGGCCTGAGCGCCGAAAGCTGGCGCAAGCTGACTGTGCTGGAGACCACCCCCGGCTTCTGCAATGAGCGGATTCACCTCTACCTGGCCACGGGGCTGAGCCAGCACGCCTCCCATCCCGATGAGGACGAGTTCGTGGCCGTGACCCGCATGCCCCTCAGGGACGCCGTGGCCCGGGTCATGGACGGCACCTTCCGCGACGGCAAGACTGCCCTGGGCATCATGATGGCCGCCGCCCTGCAGGGCGCATCCACCTAAGAGACGAACCGGGCATGGGATTTCATCCCGGAAAAATTTGCATTCATTGCAAAAATATTGCGAAAATATTACACTTTCCATTGAAGAAGGAGCGTGACCATCCGTGTCGACAGCATACAAGGTCTTTCTGGCCGTCATGACGCTGATCCTGCTGCTGGGGCTGGCAGTGCTTGTGTACGGCCTGACCCACGAGCCCGATCTGCCCCGGCTGACGCCACGGAACGTTCACGTGGCCGGGAGGCTTATGCATGGCTGAGAAGCGAGGGCTGCTGGGCGCGCTGTCCTGGCGGGAGCTGGTGAACGCGCCCCGCACGCCTGCGGACATATTTTCCAGCCTGCCTGTGCTGACCACGCAGCGGCTGACCCTGCGCCCCATGTCCATGCGGGACGCAGCGGACATCTACGCCTACTCCCGGGATCCGGAGGTGGCCCGCCATGTGCTGTGGGACGCCCATCAGTCCCTGAACGAAAGCAAGGCCTACCTGCGCTTCATCATTCGGCAGTACAGGGATGGCACGCCCTCCAGCTACGGCATCGTGCTCAATGAGACGGGGCATCTGGTGGGCACCATCGGCTTCATGTGGTACAGCCAGGAGAACAGCACCGCCGAGGTGGGCTACAGCCTGGCGCGGTGGCTCTGGGGCAAGGGGCTGATGACCGAGGCCCTGGCCGC
>JBJEYH010000052.1:0-1726 GCA_051886675.1 Aristaeellaceae bacterium | reverse complement strand
TGGGCATGAGCATGCGGGCCTATGGCCGGGTGCTGAAGGTGGCCCGCACCATTGCGGATCTGGCGGGCGAGGAGCATATCGCCACCAGCCACGTGGCCGAGGCCATCCAGTACCGGGAGCTGGACGGCAAATACTGGCGGTAAGGGTATGAAGGCACAGGCCGGGGGGAGAAAGCTTCCCCCGGCTTTTTGATGGGAAGGAATGCGCTCAGCCCGCAGGAAGGGCTCCGCGCGTCCTTCGTCGGGGCCGGCCGGCGGGTGAACGCAGGGTTGCGCGGGCGCGGCGGGCTGTGGTACAATCATGCGGGATTGCGCATGAAGCGCAAACCGCGAAGAAACAATGGAAGGGATGGCGCAGGGATGGACATCCTGAGGCTGGCGGAGGAGCAGTATTCCCGCATGGTGGCCATACGCCGCCAATTGCACGCGTACCCGGAGGCCGCGCCCGACGAGCAGGTGAACACCATGGCGCTGATCGAGGCGGAGCTGGATCAGCTGGGCGTCCGTCACCTGCGGGTGGAGGGCGGCGGCGTGCTGGGGTTCATCGAGGGCGGCAGGCCGGGCAGGACGCTTCTGCTGCGGGCGGACATGGACGCGCTGCGGATCCGGGAGGATCCCTGCAACCTGAAGGGCGCGCGCACCTGCGTATCCCTCAGGCCCGGGCTGATGCACGCCTGCGGTCATGACGCCCACACCGCCATGCTGCTGACGGAGGCGCGGCTTCTGCGGGACATGGCGGAGGAGCTGCCGGGGCGCGTGGTGCTGATGTTCGAGGAAGGGGAGGAAGGCGGCGGCAACATCAAGCGTCTGTGCCGCTACCTGCACGAAAGCGGCCTGGCCATCGACGGATGCTATGCCTGCCATGTGCGCTGGGACATTCCCACGGGCCGCGTCGGGCTGTGCGACGGCATGGCCATGTGCGGGCAGATGCGCTTCCGCCTGACGGTGGAGGGCCGCAGCGGTCACGGCTCCCGGCCGGATCTGGCCTGCAGCCCCATCGACTGCTTCCACCTGATCTACGCCGCCTGGCAGGGCCTGCGCATGACGCGCGTCCGCCCCGATACGAGCCTGACCTGGTCGGTCTGCTCGCTGCACGCGGGGGACAGCCATAACGTCATCCCCGACAGGCTCATCTGCGAGGGCACCATCCGCATGGCCGATACGGAAAGCGGCAGCGCCTTCTGGCAGGCGTTCCAGCGCGCGGCCCTGCGCACCGCGGAGAGCTGCGGCTGCCGGGCGACGCTTGTCCGGCCCATGTACCTTCTGCCCCTGCGCAGCGATCCGGCATGCCAGGCCCTGTTCCGGCAGGCTGCGGCGGAGCAGCTGGGCGGGGAGGCGGTATTCACCTGCGAGCCCTGGATGGCCTCGGAGAGCTTCAGCTATCTGGCGGCCATGATGCCCAGCGTGTTCAGCTTTGTGGGCATCCGCAGCGAGGAGGCCGGTTCCGGGGCGAATCATCACACGCCGCAGTTCGACGTGGACGAAAGGGCCATGCTCACGGGCGTGACGGCCGCGGTTGCCTACGCCCGGGCGTTCCTGCTCACGCCGCCGGATACGTCGGCCTTCACCCCGCTGTGCAGGGACATGGCGGCGCTGATGGACCTGGTGGAGAGGCAGCCGGCGGAGGATGAACCCTGAGAAACAGGCAAATCCGGTCTGTCCCGTGGCGAATTTTGGACAAAATGAGACAAATGGCCCTTGCGGGAAACCGGAAGGACGGGTATAAT
>JBJEYH010000051.1:0-1726 GCA_051886675.1 Aristaeellaceae bacterium | reverse complement strand
TGCAAAGGAGGATCATCCCATGGAGCTTCGTACGGCAGCCTCTCCCCGGGACGTGAAGACCTACGATACCGCCCGCCTGCGGGAGGAGTTCCTGATCCAGGATCTGTTCCGGCCTGACGACATCAAGCTGGTGTACAGCCACATCGACCGTATCATCACCGGCAGCGCGACGCCTGTGAGCAGGGCGCTGGTGCTGACCGCCGGCGATGAGCTGCGGGCGGACTATTTCCTGCAGCGGCGCGAGATGGGCGTTATCAATATCGGCGGCGAGGGCACCGTGACCGTGGATGGCACGGTTTACACCCTGCGCTACAAGGATGGTCTGTACATCGGCCGGGGCAGCAGGGATATTTCCTTCGCCAGCGCCGATCCCGAGCATCCCGCCAAGTTCTACCTGAACAGCTGCCCCGCCCATAAGGAGTTCCCCACCGTGTACATCCGGCCGGAGGACTGTGTGCGGGTGGAGCTGGGGAGCCTGGAGCAGTCCAACCATCGCACCATCTGCAAGTACATCCTGCCCGGGCAGGTGGAAAGCTGCCAGCTGGTCATGGGCATGACCCAGCTGCAGCCCGGCAGCGTGTGGAACACCATGCCCTGCCACACCCATGACCGCCGCATGGAGGTCTACCTCTACTTCGACATGCCCAAGGACGCCTTCGTGATGCACTACATGGGCGAGCCTCAGGAAACCCGGCACATCGTCATGCGCAACGAGCAGGCGGTCATCAGCCCCTCCTGGAGCATCCATGCGGGCTCGGGCAGCCAGGCCTATACCTTCATCTGGGGCATGTGCGGCGAGAACCAGGACTTCGACGACATGGACGGCGTCGCCACCACCGATATCCTGTAATGCGGCAGCACCGCCGGGTCTCCCGGCGTGAACCATGCGAACCATCCCTTTGGACACAAACTGAAAGGAGCGATTCCCATGAACAACATGTTTTCCCTTGAGGGCAAGATTGCCCTGGTGACCGGCGCTTCCTACGGCATTGGCTTCGCCATCGCCACCGCCATGGCGGATGCGGGCGCGACCATCGTCTTCAACGATATCAAGCAGGAGCTGGTGGACAAGGGCCTGGCCGCCTACGCCGAGAAGGGCATCAAGGCTCACGGCTATGTGTGCGACGTGACCAATGAGGACGCCGTGAACGCCATGGTGGCCCAGATCGAGGCCGAGGTCGGCGTGATCGACATCCTGGTGAACAATGCCGGCATCATCAAGCGCATCCCCATGTGCGAGATGACCGCCGCCCAGTTCCGTCAGGTCATCGACGTGGACCTGAACGCTCCCTTCATCGTGGCCAAGGCCGTGATCCCCTCCATGATCAAGAAGGGCCATGGCAAGATCATCAACATCTGCTCCATGATGTCCGAGCTGGGCCGCGAGACCGTCTCCGCCTACGCTGCGGCCAAGGGCGGCCTGAAGATGCTGACCAAGAACATCGCCTCCGAGTACGGCGGATACAACATCCAGTGCAACGGCATCGGCCCGGGCTACATCGCCACCCCCCAGACCGCGCCCCTGCGCGAGATCCAGCCTGACGGCAGCCGTCATCCCTTCGACCAGTTCATCCTGGCCAAGACCCCTGCCAACCGCTGGGGCGAAGCCACCGATCTGGGCGGCCCCGCCGTGTTCCTGGCCTCCGAGGCTTCCGACTTCGTCAACGGCCACATCCTGTATGTGGACGGCGGCATCCTGGCCTACATCGGCAAGCAGCCCTGAGTT
>JBJEYH010000050.1:0-1733 GCA_051886675.1 Aristaeellaceae bacterium | reverse complement strand
GGCGAGGGACTGGCGGCGACGATGGTGACGGGCGCGGACGGCGTAGCGACCTCTCCGGCGCTGCGCAAGGGCCGGTACATCGTCCGTGAGCGCGGAGAGACGGCGGGCTATGTCTTTGAGGAGGTCACACTGACCGCGACGGTTCATTCGGATGAGACGACAGCGCTTGAAGCGACCAACCGCCATGTGACCGTGCGGCTGAAGCTCTACAAGCGCGACGCGGACGAGTATGACGGGGACGACCCGAACATGAGCGAGGCCATGCCCGTCCTGTTGCAGCTGCCGGAGCCTGCGTACATCGCGGAGCCGGTCACGCGCGGCGACGGCAAGCTGACGGGCGCGGTGTTCCGCGTGCTGGCGGGCGAGGACATCCTGGATCGCCAGGGGAATGTGGTCTATGCGCAGGGCGACACGGTGGCGGATTCCATCCAGACGGCGGGCGAGGATGCCTGCGCCGTGACGGACGAGCTGTGGCCCGGCCTGTATGAGATTGTGGAGCTTGCGCCGCCGGAGGGCTATGCGCCCAGCGGCGAGCATTTCTTCGTGGATGCCCGCAGTGCGGCACAGCAGTCCCGGACGGCCATCGTGACCTATGAGGGCCTGAAAACCAACCGGATCACGATGGGCGCGCAGGCCATCGTGAAGGTGCTCGGCGACAGGGCGCAGGATTCCGACCCCAAGCGCGTGGAAAAGCCGGAGCCCGGCGCGGAGTTTGAGGTGTATCTGCGCAGCGCGGGGAGCTATGAAAACGCCCGTGAGCTCGAGCGGGATATGCTCGTCACCGATGAAAACGGCTACGCGATGACCAAGCCCCTGCCGTATGGCATCTACGTCCTGCGGCAGACGAAGGGCGCGGAAGGGTACGAGATCAAGGGCCCGATTGAGTTCCAGATTGACGGCACGGAGAGCCTGACCAACCCGCCTGTGCTGACGCTGAATGACAAGCCGATTCTCTACCGCCTGCGCTTTATCAAGACAGACCGGGAAACCGGCAGGGAGATCACGCTGTCGAATGCTTCTTTCAGGCTGAAGGACGCGGACGGAAACACGGTGGTGCAGAAGGTTTACTACCCGAAGGAGCAGGAAATCGACACGTTCGTCACCGACGACACGGGCAGCGTGACGCTGCCGGAAACCGTGACATGGGGCGCGTATACCGTGGAGGAGGTCAGGGCCCCGGAGGGCTACCTGATTCGGGACGAGGCGGTGAGCATCTTTGTCGGGCGCGACGGCGATACGGCGGATGAGGTCTATGCGCTGGATTTCGTCATCGAGGATGCGCCGGTGAAGGGCAGAATCGTGCTGGAAAAGGTCGGCCAGCAGCTGACGGGCTTTGAAGCGGTCACGGACAGCTTTGGCAACGTCTGCCAGAGGCCCGTCTTTGAGGACAGGCCGCTGGCCGGTGCGGTGTTTGAGGTGCGCGCCGCCGAGGACATCACCGGCAGGGACGGGACGGTCTGGTTCAGGGCCGGCGAGGTGGCCGACACGATCACCACGACGGGAAGCGGCATGGACAGCAGCAGGGAGCTGCCGCTGGGGCGCTATGTGCTCGTGGAGGTGGACGCGCCTGACGGCTATGTGTTCAGCGAGAAGGAGTATGAGGCCATCCTGACTGCGCAGGACGAAAAGACCCCGGTGGTCGAGGTTCATGTGAAGGCGCTCAATGCCTACATGCTCTGCGACATCACGATGAAAAAGGAAAAGGAGGAGCTGCAAACCGTCACGGACGGCAG